>DASSWC010000041.1:0-4623 GCA_035705395.1 Pricia sp.
AAGTGGTTGAAAATATGAAAAAATACATCCTGGGTACCCGATTTACCGGAAAGGAACTGCACATCATCGATAATCAAAACGTCGATCAACTGGTAGAAGTGGATAAAATCGTTCCGGGTATTTTTTTTGACGGATTCGATATATTGTTGGGTGAATTTTTCGGCGGAGATATAAAGCACGGTACGTTCGGGATACTTGTCCTTGATCTCGACCCCGATCGCATGGGCCAAATGGGTCTTGCCCAGCCCGACACCCCCGAATACCAAGAGGGGGTTGAACGATGTGCCACCGGGCTTGTTGGCTACGGCCATCCCCGCCGATCGGGCCAAGCGGTTGGAATCTCCTTCCAGAAAATTATCGAAATTGTAATTGGGATTGAGTTGCGATTCGATCTTGATATTGCGGATACCGGGAATCACGAAGGGATTCTTTAATTGGGGGTTTTTGGACTTGACCGGCACGTCCATTTCCTGGGGATCCAAGTTGCCGCGGTTCGCGCTGGGAATCTTTTCGGTAAAGGGCTCCTTGTTGCCGTAGGTGTTTTCCATACGGATGACATACACCAATTTCGCGGTCTCGCCGAGCTCCTTGGTCAGCGCGACCTTAAGAAGTTTGACGTAATGTTCTTCGAGCCACTCGTAAAAAAACTTACTGGGAACCTGGATGCTCAGGGCATTGTCGGTGAGTTTGACCGGTTTGATGGGTTCGAACCATGTTTTGAATGCCTGCTGTTGGATGTTGTCGTTGATGAATTCCAAACAATTGTTCCATACAGAGGTAGCAGTAACACCCATTTTAAAGTTTATCTTATTCGTCGGTTAGAAAAATAGTCAGTCGGTCGAAAATCGGTCGGAGGGGACTTACTTCCTTGGTGGGACAAATATGTGAACAAAAAAGGTAAAAAAAAAATAGAAAGACTATTGATTTTGCCCTTTTTTTTTCGCATGTTCAAACGCCCTAAATCGAAAACTTTTAAAGATAGGATTTTTAACCGATACTAGATGGATTTTAACAGAATTTCTTTCCGGGTTCGCTACGCTGAGACCGATCAAATGGGAGTCGTATATCACGGAAACTATCCGCAATACTTGGAATTGGGAAGGGTGGGGTGGTTAAGGGACTTGGGAATTTCTTACAAGAGTATGGAAGAAAACGGTATAATCCTACCGGTTATTTCCCTAAGCATAAAATTCAAAAAATCAGCGGTCTATGACGACCTAATTACAGTCGAAACGCGCCTTAAAAAACTACCTGTCATCAAGATAGAATTCGATTATAGGATCCGCAATGAAACGGGGGAAATTTTGGCCGAGGCGAATACGGTTTTAGCTTTTATGGACAAAAATTCGAAACGGCCCATGCGATGTCCGGATGCTATTTTGGATAAAATTGAAAATTTAGGGGTCTAGAAGGAGAAGTACTCGGAAAAATTCATGGCCTGGCGATGAAATTTCCATCCTCCCACTCAGAAAAACGCTACCAGAACGATGCTGATTACCGCCAAACCGATGCCTCCCCAGTTTTTGGTACTGATCTGTTCCTTAAATAGTACAATCCCCAAGAGCGTCGAGAACATGACGATGGCCACATTGTTGATTGTAAACACCGATGCACTATTCAAACCGCCCTGTTGCAGGGCTTTCAACAAAAAGTAGATGGAAAAATAGTTCGGAATCCCCAGCGCTATACCTCCCAATATGTTCCGAAAGTTGAGTTTTAGGGGCTTTTTAAGGGATTTGATCCCGATGAACAGGATGCCCGTTGCGGCCGCCGTGGCAAAGACCGATGCAGAAAAAATGGGGTAGTCGTCATCGCCGATATGGAATTCCTGAAGGTATTTGATACTCGTATCGATAATCCCCGACCCCAAAAATACCAGCAGGGGTAGAAGAAAAGTCGATTTTTGCATATGGGCCGACAACCGTGGGGCCAGCGGTCTTTTCTTGACGGATGTAAAATACACGGCCGCCAGGGCCAAAACGATGCCCAGTATCTTCAGCGGGCCCAATTCCTCCCCATACATCGCGACCCCAAAAAGTACGGGAATGGCTAGGGACATTTTCGTTGCGACCGATGCCACCGATACGCCCAGTCTTTGCGCCGTGGCGGCCATAAGGTTGAACACCACGATAAAGAGGATACCCAAGGCCACCGTAGCAAAATACCATGATTTTTCCGGGATTTCCACTAGGGAAACCTTTCCGCTATAAAAATAGAGTCCCGTAGCACAGGCCACAACATAGTTGACTACGATGGCGAATAGTGTCTCTACCCGATACCGGGTATACAGCTTAAATACCACAAAAATCACGGAGGACGAAACAATGCTGAGTGCCAGATAGATCACGTTATAACTTGGATTTGAGTTGAACGATATCCTCCAGACCGACCTGCAAATGCCAGCAACGAATACCCAATGCTTCGGCGGCCTCGATATTTTCCTGGGTGTCGTCGACAAAGAAGGTCTCTTCGGCCTTCAATCCATTTTCCTTCAAAACGAATTCGAAAATCTCGGGGTCCGGTTTTCTATAATTTATTTCATGCGATAAATAGAATTTTTCAAAGCAAGCCTTGAACCTTTCGAACTTTTCGTCGCCCATAATCGCACTGACATGGGGTATGTGCAGGGCATTGGTGTTACTGAGCAGAAATAACCGGTAGCCGCCATCGCGGGCCAAGGATTCCATAAATTCCAGACGTTCATCGGGAAAATCCAGTAACATACCGTTCCAGATTCCAATAATTTCATCGGCGTTGGCATCGGGATACACTTCGCCTAGGTTTTCGATGAATTCTTCGGAGGAAATTTCCCCGACTTCGTAGGCGTTGTTCAAGGCGACCATTTTTGTATTCATAGCGGCGGCGCCGCCGAACCTTCGCATCTCGCGTGCGATAATCCCCTTGTCCAAATTGATAAAGACATCGCCGAAATCGAAAATTATGTTTTTAACCATACGATACAATTTTAATCGGGAAAGGTTTGATTTCCCCGGCCCCGGAAAGACGGGTCTAAAATATTCCTTCGCGGTTTAATGCCATTTGTTCATTGCGGAGGATTTTTAAACGGTCCGACCCGATAGCCTTCGAAGCTATTATTTTTCCCGATAGCACGGGGGCTTTGAGGCCTTTTTTAAAGGAAGATGTTCCCGTAAATATCCGGGCCTCGTCCCAAAGGCCGGCATCTATAAAGGTTTGTAGGGTTCGTGCGCCACCTTCTATCAGAACACTTTGTATATTTCCTCCGTGTAGAATTCTGGCTATGTTCTGTGGGATATCCTTGGAAAAATCCATACCCCGGTATGCTATATCCGTATCCGGGCCTTTGCGATGACGGGATGGCGCAGAAATTCGAGATGCTTCCTGCACCCCCGAATCCCTCTGGAATCGGGATGCTTTTCGGTCTTCGGTCAGTACCCACGTGGGAACATTCCCATCCAACACGTGATAATCGCCGTTGATCTTTAAGGTCCGGTCGAGCACGATCCGTATCGGGTTTTTGCCCGTCCAATGCCGCACATCCAGCCTTGGATTGTCTTCCAAGACCGTGTTCGTACCCACTAGCACGGCCTGTTCCTCGCACCGCCATTGATGTGTCAATTGCCGGGAAAGGGCATTGCTGATCCAAAACGGTTCGGGATTTTCGCTGCGTTCCCCCGTATCGGGGGCGATAAAACCGTCCGCCGTCTCCGCCCACTTCAAGATGATGTAAGGCCGTTTTTTTTCGTGAAATGTCAGAAAGCGTTTCTGATGTTCGCGGCATTTGGCTTCCAGAACTCCCGTGACCACATCAATACCGGCCTTTTTCAGTTTTGCGATGCCTTTTCCGGCCACTTTTTCGTGTGGATCCCGCAGGCCTATGACTACGCTGGGAATTTTATGGTCGATGAGCAAATCGGCGCAAGGAGGTGTTTTCCCAAAATGGGAACACGGCTCCAAGGTGACGTACAGGGTAGCGGTTTTGAGCAAATCTTTGTCGGCTATCGCACCTAGGGCGTTTACTTCGGCATGCGGCCCGCCAAAAGGACTCGTAAAGCCTTCGCCGATGATTTTTTCGTCGTGAACCAAGACGGCCCCTACCATGGGGTTCGGGGCAGTAGTACCAAGTCCGTTTCGCGCGATTTCGATGGCCCGGGACATATATTTTTCATGTATATTCACAGCGTAAAAATAGTGAACTCGTTTTGAGATCTTGAACGGATTTGAACTTTTTGCGTGTAAGCGAAAAAGGGCTATTTTTTAGCAAATGGAAAAAGTTTAAATCGAGCTCGTACTGAGTTCTTGTTTTATGTGCGGATTGCAGGTAAAAGAAGAACCCAAGACGAGTTCATCAGTTCATTGTTTGGAACAGATATTAAAAAGTAGGAAAACCAATAACATGACTATCCGCGAAATACGCCAGGGAGACAATGCAGAGGTGGCCAGGATCATCCGCAACGTTTTGATCGAAATGGGCGTTCCCAAGGTAGGCACCGCCTATGCCGACCCGTCTTTGGATCGAATGTACGAACATTACGATGGTCCGCGCGCCGCCTATTTTTTGGTGGTGGGGGAAGGAATGATTTTGGGATGCGCGGGTATCGCAGCCTTGGAAAACTATCAAGGCAATGTCTGCGAGCTACAAAA
>DASSWC010000042.1:0-6884 GCA_035705395.1 Pricia sp.
GAATGGAACAACAAAGACGAAGCCGAGAACTATACGGCCCGCCACGAATGTTCGTTCGTACAGGCAGGGGACAAGTTCTATTTGATGGGCGGGCGCGAAAACCCCAAGACCATCGATGTGTATGACTATACGACGAATACATGGGCACAGATTCCCGATTCCCCGCCTGTGGACTTCAACCATTTTCAGGCTAGGGAATACCAGGGGCTAATCTGGATAATCGGCGCCTTTACGACCAATGCGTATCCGAACGAGGCCCCTGCCGAACATGTGTGGGCCTTCGACCCGGTAAGCGAAGAATGGATCCAGGGCCCCGAAATCCCCGAGAACAGGAGAAGGGGATCATCGGGCCTGGTGGTGCACGACGGCAAGTTCTATATCTCCGGCGGCAACACGATGGGCCACAGCGGGGGCTATGTGCCCTGGCTGGACGAATATGACCCGGCGACGGGCACCTGGACCCCCTTGGCCGATGCCCCAAGGGCAAGGGACCATTTTCACGCCGAGGTCATCGGCGATAAGATGTACTTGGCAGGGGGCAGGCTCACCGGGGGCGAGGGAGGCGTTTTTGCGCCCACCATCCCCGAGGTCGATGTTTATGATTTTTCAACCGGTACGTGGAGCACCCTCCCTGCCGATCAGAACTTGCCCACTCCCAGGGGCGGGGCGGCGGTGGCCAATTTTGACGGCAAACTGATGGTGATCGGCGGTGAGGTCGAGAACCAGCAGGTGTACGGCGAAACCGTCGACGATGCCCTGAAAATAACGGAACAATACGATCCCGGGACCGGGGAATGGACGCGCCTTCCGGACCTGAACAGCGAGAGGCACGGTACCCAGGCCATTGTTTCGGGCAACGGCGTCTTTATCGCCGCAGGGTCTCCCAGCAAGGGCGGTAGCAACCAAAAGAACATGGAATACCTCGGCTTGGACAGTCCGGTCGGTTCTCCCAGCGTGGCCAGTGCGCTGACAGGTCCCGCGGAGGTTGCCGTACCGGTCGGTTCGTCCCAGAATTTTGAATTGACCGTATCGGGCGGAAATGTGGGTATCATTATCCGTTCCATGGAAATTACCGGAGCCGATGCCGCGAACTTTAGCATCACGGCAGGGGTTTTAGAGAATGCCTTGTTGGGCAGCCAGGACTCCCACACCGTGAATCTATCCCTGGATGGCGGGGGTGAGGGCGCCGAAGCCATATTGACCATCAATTACGGGGCGGATTCGTCGCTCGACATACCGCTCAGTAGCGGGACATCCGGACCGACCCTTACCCAACCGGACACGCAATATAACGCCGAGGGAGACGAGGTGTCCTTGCAAATCGAGACGACCGGTACGGGAGACGCTTTGACGTATAGCGCGGCGGGTCTACCACCGACACTGGCGATCGATCCCGATACAGGGCTGATCACCGGTACTATCGGGGCGGGGGCCCTTGCGGAAAGTCCCTACGAGGTTACGATAACCGCTACCGATGCTGTCGCACCGGAAAATCCGGGTACCGTTACATTCAATTGGATTATCGATAATGATGGCGTTCCTTTGCCGGGGGACAATGTATTGATTGTATACCCCAATCCCGCTTCGTCCCAGATGACATTGGGGTTTGCCAATAACGTAGTGCTCCGTACCATTCAGATTTTTGACAGGGGCGGAAGGCTGATGAAAGATCTGGACCCCAATACCGTCCTTTCCGATGGAAAATATGTGGTCGACGTATCGATGCTTTCCGTGGGACTTTATTTTGTCAACACCGTCGACGAAAACGGCAACAAATACATCAAGCAGATTGTGGTAAAGCATTGATGATCTAGGATATTATAAAAAAGTAAAGGCTTCTGTCATGGAGGCCTTTTTTTTATGAACAAATATGAATGTAACGAAAATGGACCTATTGGTTCACGGGTTTATTTGTGATGCGAACTTTTACATCGGTCATACAGCCATAAAATGATTGCTTTCAGAGTTTCTTCACAAACCCAAAAAACTGTATTTTTAGCCTTTGAACCATATAATTTCTAAATTGTAAAAAAATCCAAACTATGCAGATTAAGGAAATTCCCGAGGAATATGATGTGATTATTGTAGGATCGGGTGCGGGTGGCGGTATGGCTACCAAACAGCTCGCCGATGCCGGCCTTAACGTGGCCGTAGTAGAAGCAGGCCCCTTTTTCGACCCCGCGGACCCCAAGACCATGACCCAGTTGAAATGGCCCTACGAATCGCCCCGGCGGGGTGCCGGTACGGACCGGCCCTTCGGTGGATGGGACATGGCCTATGGGGGATGGGAAATCGAGGGCGAGCCCTATACCCACGAACCGGGTACGGAATTTAAATGGTTCCGCTCGCACATGCTCGGGGGACGCACCAACCACTGGGGTCGTATTTCCCTGCGTTTCAGTCAAAAGGATTTCAAGCACAAGGATTTGGACGGATACGGTGAGAACTGGCCCATCGACTATGCCGATGTGAAGCCCTATTACGACAAGGTCGATAAACTGATCGGGGTGTTCGGTAGCAACGAGGGTCTTGAGGACGATCCGGACGGATTTTTTCTGCCGCCCCCGAAACCGAGGCTTCACGAGCTTTTCTATATCGAGGGGGCCAAAAAAGCGAATATTCCCGTGATTCCCGGTCGATTGTCCATGCTAACCAAGCGGATCAACAACGAGCGTGGGGTCTGTTTCTATTGCGGACAGTGTTCCCGCTCCTGTTCGGTGTACGCCGATTTTTCGTCGGGCAGTTGTTTGATTTTTCCGGCCCAAAAAAACGGGGGCAAGGTCAAACTTTTTGTCAATTCCGTGGTCCGTGAGGTGACGACCAATGACGAAGGCAAGGCCACTGGGGTATCCTATATCAGCAAAGACGACAGAAAGGAATATAAGTTAAAGGGAAAGGTGGTCGTATTGGCCGCATCGGCCTGTAGTTCGGCACGCATCCTATTGAATTCCAAGAGCAAACAACATCCGAACGGCTTGGGCAATAGCAGTGATGTAGTGGGGAAATACCTGCACGATTCCACCGGGGCCAGTGCCGCCGGTTTTATCCCCGACCTGATGAACCGTGACGTTAGCTATAACGAAGACGGGGTAGGGGGCATGCACGTCTATTCCCCCTGGTGGGGCGACCATTCCAAATTGGACTTCCCCCGGGGCTACCACATCGAGGTCTGGGGCGGAATGGGGCAGCCCAATTACGGCTTCGGCTTCAACGCCAACGAGTTCAATAAGTTTTTCGGCCTGAGGGTCGGGGGATACGGGGAACAATTGCGCAAGGACGTAAAAAAATACTACGGTTCCGTCATCGGTTTCGGCGGACGTGGCGAAAGTATCGCCCGAAAGGACAATTACTGCGAGATCGACCCAACCACGGTCGACGAGTTCGGTATTCCCGTACTGAAGTTCAACTACACCCATGGTGAGACCGAACTCAAACAGGGCAAGCACATGCAGGATACCTTTGAGGAACTCATCCACAACATGGGTGGGGAACGGTTGGGTACAAAACCGGGCAAGGATCAGGATTATGGATTGTTACCGGGCGGCGAGATCATCCATGAAGTGGGTACGACCCGGATGGGCGACGACCCCAAGACCTCGGTGACCAATAAGTTTAACCAACTGCACGATGCCGATAACGTCTTCATCGTTGATGCCGGTCCCTTTACCTCGCAAGCGGACAAAAACTGTACGTGGACGATCTTGGCGCTCTCTTGGCGTGCATCCGATTATATTATTGAGCAATTGAAACAGCAGAATATATGATATTCGGCATGCATAACACCCAACGCTATTTAGGAACGAACACCGTGCCAGGAACGAAGGGGCAAGTCCCTTATCTGGCCATTATTCCGATAACCAAGTAACTAAAAGAATCCCATGGACAGAAGAAAGAGTATACAAACGATTATTCTCGGTGCAGGGGCCTCGGCCTTGGCTTTTCACGGCTGTAAAACGGACGGCCAGGATACTATGGTACAAGAGGGAAATCCCGCCACCAATGACACCAAATATTTTGGACGCAGACCCGAAGAATTGGAGCGTATCAAGAAATTGAAGGCCCAACAGCTTTTCAACGAGCACGAGATGGAGACCATCGCGGCCTTGAGCACGGTCATCCTACCTCCGAAGGAACCGCATGGTGGCCCTCTGGAAGCTGAGGTACCCGAATTCATCGAGTTTATGGGGAAAGACATCCCTGCGTTGCAGACGACGCTTTTGGGCGGACTTATGTGGCTCGACCATACGAGCAACACCGAGTTCGGGAAGGAATTCAAGGCCGCATCCCTCGAACAGCAAAAAAAGATTTGCGATAGAATATGCTATCACGATATGGAGGTGCCCCTTGATCGGCAGCCCTTGGAAATCCAGTTTTTCGCCCTGATGCGTAATCTGACGGTCTGTGGTTATTACACCTCCAAGGTAGGTATTGCCGATTTAGGGTATAAAGGCAACCAGCCCAATGTATGGGACGGCGTACCCCAGGAGGTACTTGACAAACATGGGATGGCCTACGATCCCGCATGGATCGCCAAATGCGTCGACCAGAGCAAGCGCAACGAAATAGCGGAGTGGGACGAAGCGGGGAATTTGTTGACCTAATCAGGTGGCCTTCCCGGAGGTTTCCGCTTGGTAAAGCGTCATGATAATCTTAAAAAGTTAAAAAAATGAAAAAACTATTCGGTATACTAAGTGCCGTCCTATTCACGATTCCACTTACGGCACAAGAAGTGGGTTTGCAGCTCTACAGCCTCCGCAACCAGTTTAAGGACGATGTGCCCGGCACCTTGCAACTGATCAACGATTGGGGCATAACCAAAATCGAGGGCGGTGGCACCTACGGCCTCCCGATGAAGGAATTCGAGGCCCTTTTAAAGAAGAACAACCTCGATGTAGTAAGTGTCGGCGCCAGTTTTGAGGAGTTGGAAAAAAATCCGAAAAAAGTCATCGAAAATGCCAAATCCTTTGATGCGAAATACGTCATGTGCGCCTGGGTACCCCATAAGGGCAACCAATGGGCCCTAGAGGAAACCAAACATGCCACCGAGGTTTTCAATACGGCGGGCAAGCTGCTCAAGGAAAACGGGATCACTCTGGCCTACCATCCGCACGGCTATGAATTCCGTCCCTATAAAGATGGCACCCTCTTTGACTATATGGCGCAAAACGCCGAACACTTCACCTTCGAACTCGATGTGTTCTGGGCGCACCACGGCGGTGCCGATCCGTTGGCACTTATGAAAAAATATCCCGACAAGTTTACCCTCATGCATCTCAAGGATATGGAAAAGGGCGTCAAGGGCAACAATACGGGCCATGAGGATGTGGAGACCAACGTGGTATTGGGTACCGGACAGGTCGATATCGCCGGCACCGTGGCCGAAGCCAAAAAATTGGGCATTGAATATATGTTTATCGAAGATGAGGCCTCGGACGTTGTCGAGCAGGTGCCGCAAAGTTTGGAATACCTCGAAAGTCTTGGGGTATGGACGGAAAACCCGGACGAAAAATAGGGATTGGGGAAAACAAAACGGCAACCCGGCAAGCGGCAACCCAGCAACCCGGCCACCCGGTAACCCAGCCACCCGGTAACCCAGCCACCCGGTAACCCGGCAACCCAGCAACCCGGCAAAAGCCGCTGTAGCGTCGAACGTTGTTTCTCAAGACAACACCTTTTAAAATTATATTAAAATGAAGATTGCGGTTTTTTTCTGTGTGCTGTCTATGGCACTCGTTAACTGCGATCAAGAAAAATCCGTTGAAAAATCCGATAAACCCGCAGAAAACCTTTCCCGTCCCAATATCGTTTGGCTGGTGGCCGAGGACCAGTCTCCCCAATGGTTTCCCATGTATGGCGACAGCACGATGGCCTTGCCGAACCTCGAGGCCCTAGCAGATGATGGGGTTACCTTCTACAATGCCGTGACTCCCGTTCCCGTCTGCGCCCCGGCCAGGAGTGCCTTGATCACGGGCATGTACCCGACAACGCTAGGCACCCACAATATGCGTACCTATGCACCCTGGCGCGGGGAGGGCGATACCCCCTATCCAGGACTGGACATTCCCAGTTACTCCCCCGTCGTTCCCCAAGGCGTAAAAATGTTTCCCACATACCTCCGGAAAAATGGATACTACACCGCCAACGGTCCCAAAGAGGATTACAACTTCGAAAAGACCGATGCCGCCTGGAACGAGAGCAGTAAAGACCGCCACTGGCGGAAAAGAGCGAAGGAACAGCCCTTTTTTGTCGTCTTTAATTTTTCCGTCTGCCATGAATCCCAAATTTGGAAGCGGGGTAAGGATTCCCTTTTCGTCGATCCCGCCCAAGTACCTGTACCGCCTTATTTTCCGAATACTGCAACCGTGCGCCACGATCTTGCGGTCAACTACAGCAACTTAAAACGCCTTGACGACCAGATCGGGGAGGTCATAGCGGATCTCAAGGAAGACGGACTCTACGAAAACACCATTATTTTCTTTTATGGGGACCACGGCGGGCCCTTTCCGAGACATAAAAGGGCCTTGTACGATACGGGTCTCAAGGTGCCCTTGGTAATCAAATTTCCAAAAAACAAAAGGGCCGGAGAGCGCGACGACCGTCTGATCAGTTTTATTGATTATGCGCCCACCGTACTTTCCCTCGCAGGCATCGAACCCCCTAAGGGAATGCAAGGGGTTGCCCAATTTGGAAAGTTCGAAGCGAAAAAGAAACCCGAGTATACCTTTCATTCCGCCGATCGTTTCGATGCAATGTATGACCGCTTGCGCGCCGTGCGATCCAAACGCTACAAATACATCAAAAGCTATAATACCGAAATCAGCCATGCCCTTCCGGTTGCTTATCGGGAGCAGATGCCCATGATGGGCGAGCTCAGACGAATGTAT
>DASSWC010000043.1:0-6990 GCA_035705395.1 Pricia sp.
TTACCGACTATTTGGCCTTTGGAACTAAAAAGACGGAATTTTTTATCCAAGCAGTGGAATCCACCATTGTACTCAGTATCAAATATAAAGACCAAGAGCTGCTTCTGGAGAGATTTCCGAATATGGAAACCTACTTCAGAAAACTATACCAAATTGCTTATGGGGCCTCATTGATGCGGGTAAGGTACCAATATGAGCTTTCAAAAGAGGAAATCTATTTTCATTTTACGGAAAACTTTCCCGATTTCGCCCAACGGGTGCCACAATATCTCATTGCCTCCTATTTGGGACTGACGCCGGAGTATGTAAGCGAAATACGAAAGAAGCAATTTTCTTAAACCAGTTTAAGTACTTTTTGCCCTTATGCCCAGTAGCTTTGTCATGGACAAATAAATCAAATTCCATGAAAAGCAGAATTCAAATAGATACGGTCGAACCTGATGCTTACAAGGGTATGTTTGCCTTGGAGAGATACTTGAAAAAAAGTGGGTTAAACGAATCGCACAAACATCTAATTTACGTTCGGGCGTCACAGATCAACGGTTGTGCCTACTGTATCGATATGCATACCAAGCAGGCCCTTGAATACGGAGAATCGCAACAGCTATTGTTTTTGTTGAACGCCTGGAGGGAAACAGAGCTGTTCAGCGAAGAAGAAAAGATAATACTCCAAATCACCGAAGAAATCACAATGATTCACCAAAAAGGACTAACGAACGAAACGTACCAAAAGGCCATAGCTCATTTTGATG
The DNA here is from genome assembly GCA_035705395.1 of Pricia sp. GTDB lineage: Bacteria > Bacteroidota > Bacteroidia > Flavobacteriales > Flavobacteriaceae > Pricia. The sequence goes on from DASSWC010000043.1 coordinate 753, forward strand.
AACATTATCTGGCACAGATTATTATGGCCGTGGTTACCATCAATGGCTGGAACCGGATTTCCATAAGTACTCCCAAACCTATCGTTAATCAAAAATCACTTCAAAATGTATAAGTGCTATAAACTAATTCTAATCCCTTTGATGATTTTGTCAGCTTCCTGTAAGGATGATCCGCAACCCATTGGCAACGGTACGCAGCAAGAGTCACCCAAAAAGGAAAACGGTATCGTCACGAAGGTTGTCGTCGATTCCCTTCCCAACATTGGATTGCTGGTGTTCGACGGTGTGTTGACCACCGAGGTAACGGCATCGATGGATGTTTTTGCCAAACTGTCGAAAGATGGCAAGCAGCTTTTTAATGTGTTTACAGTTGCGGAATCCAAGGAGCCTTTCCGCAGTGAGGAGGGATTGGCCATGATACCCGATTTTACGTATGATACTACGCCGGAATTGGATGTGCTTTTCGTACCGAGCGGCAATGATATGCATGGTCAGGTCAACAATCCAAAAACATTGGATTTTATAAGAGCGCAAAACGCCCATACGGAATACACGGTCAGCAACTGTGCGGGTGCACAATTGATAGGAGCATCGGGCATCGCAAAGGGAAAGAGGATAGTTACCTACATCGGCGGAGGTAGGGAATTACAGGAAACCTATCCCGACCTAAAGGTACAGGACGATTTGGCAACCAATTTCGTTTGGGGTCTATTTGACTACTGAACAAGTCCATCTTTCCAATTTTTATATGCCGGTTTCATACAGTGTCCGCAGGGGCGGTATCCCATTTTTATGGCTTCCTGTTCCGATGGGAAGAAAACCCTATTTTCCCGTTTCATCCGCTTACCGGATGTACACTTCAAGGTTCCGTAAATTTTTAGCTTCCTATTTCCTCCGAATAGGATCGCTTTTTGTTTTATACCATTTTTTAGCTCGGCATCGGTAATTTCCGCATGATACCTCAAATTGAACTCGACTTGGCCTTATTAACTGACCGCATCGTGAAAAATGATGCCCAAGGTATGCCTATCCCCACCATGCAGCTCGCTGACCCCGTGTTTCATGTTAGCCCTATAATATCCTTTTTTCCCTTTCACTGGGCGAAAGCTGGTCGTGAAAATAAGCATATCGCCTTTTTTCGGACTTAAAACAATGGCCTTGGACTGTGCCCTTGGCGTTTGTTGCGTTAGGACAAATTCCCCACCTTCAAAATCTACGCCCGGTTCGTTCAAGAATAGAACCACCTGTAGCGGAAAATATACATCGCCGTACAAATCTTGATGTAAGGTGTTAAATCCACCCTTACCATATTTTAAAATCAACGGTGTTGGTTTTAGTTGATTGTTTTCGCGACATTGTTGTAGCAGTTCTTTTAACGTATCAGGAAATTTTTTATCTATTTTTAAGGCCTTCATCCAAAGGTTGGCTATGGGGGACAATTTGGGATATACCGTTTCCCTTATCATTTGGATTGTTTCGGGCAACGGATAGTCAAAATATTTATATTCGCCCAAGCCAAAGCGGTACCGTTCCATGACAACTGTTTTGCGATAACCTGTAGGCTTACCATATTGTGCCACCAATTCTTTGGCTTGCCCTGCAGTTAAGTACTTTGGGATGATTGCATAGCCCTTGTCGTTCAAGTTTTCGGATATTCCGTCCCAGTCCATTTTTTCTATCATAGTGTTCAGGTCAATCATTGGATATAGCTATTAAAATATCGACCAATTCTTTTGGCTTGCTGAAGAATGGGGAATGGCTGGCTTGCATCTTATAGATTTTTTTACAAGGTATTTCATTATACATCATTTGCTGCAAGGGAGGTGTTGTCCAGTTTAAAGTAATCTACTGCCGATTTTCCGTTTTGGGCCAAGACCGCCGCCAAATAGACCAATTTTTCAATTTTGTCTGGACGATTTTCGGCTATTTGAGAAATTAGAACCCCGTTTTTACTATGACCTACCAAAACAACCTTGCCCGCAACAGAATCGATCATTTCGCATAGTATCTCAACTGTCCTGTCAAATCGGACATCTTCTACGGGAGTCTTGTCCTTACCCATTGCCGGTAAATCGGGAGCGATGACCGAATGTCCCATTTTTTCCAATAGGGGTGTCACTTTATACCAGTTCCAAGCACTGTGCCAAGATCCGTGAATGAGTACGAATTAATGGAATCCAGTTGGGCAGCTTCCCAACCGATGATGGCCGTTTTTCGGCTATTGCCCCACATATAGCCGCCCAATTGCCCTGAAGACTGTATGACCCGATGGCAGGGAATCAAGAAAGCAACAGGGTTGCTACCTATGGCCGTACTCACAGCTCTCGAAGCGTTAGGTCTCTCAATGTCCTTGGCAATGGCTCCGTAGGTGGTCAGTTTTCCCAAACGGACTTTCGGCAAAGCTGTAGTTTATGTTCAGGCTCTCGCCCCCGTTTTTGTATTCCCCGGGGGTCATGCCCTCAACATTGACGAAGAGATCATGAAGCCTACCCGTTCCTGAAAGACCGGTTTCCAGAGCGGTATCGAAGAGGGTCGTTTGCCTTTCCTTTAAAAGTTGTTTGGCATATTCTACGCTAATATATTGCATGAACTTTTTAGGGCTTACGCCTGCCCAATCGGTAAAAAGTCTCTGGAAATGATAGGGGCTTAAATGAACGGCTTCGGCAATCTCATTGAGCGGAGGTTGTTCCTTGAAATTTGCCTTTATAAACGCTATCGCTTTTGCGATCCGATCATAAGTGAATTGTTCTTGTGTTGTCATGATTACGAAGTTTATACTCCAAAAGTAAGCCGCTTCTTAGTGCCATAAAACCCGAATCTTGCTGAAATTGATTGTATAATTGTTCGCTTATAGTGCCGTTCCCTTTATCATTAAAACGGAGTGTTCAATTCCATATCAGGATTCAATCCTCGTTCGGGTCTGTATATCTGACAAAATCGATACCTATGCCATTGGGATCTACCACGGCAAAATGTCGGTCTCCCCAAGGCTCATCGCGTAGCGCTATTTCAATTTTGACACTCTTCTTCCTTAACCTTTCGTACAGTTCGTCCACATCATCGACCTCGATGGTCAGATGCACGCTCCGCCTTGAAATGGTGTTTGAAAAATCGGTTTCTGGGTAGGGTGTTCGGGTTCCAAAAAGCTTATTTGGGCCTCTTGGTTAGGCGTGTGCATCAAGAGATAAAACTCGTTCTCGAAGGTTACCCCAAACCAAGTTTTTGGGTGTAGAATTCCTTTGTTTCCTTTAATTTGTTCGTTAAATGAATATTGCAGGGTACTTCGATGCAAAGACCATCTCTATTCCGAGAATATTGTCATTACCATTGACAGGAAACTGCTTGGCATTCCCGTTATTTCTGCAAATTATAGGATGCAACAGTATCTGGAATTGTTGTTAAAGGAAAATCCTGCGTTCAATCCCGTTAAGATGGAATATTTAAAGGATCGGGTACGGGCCTATATTATGAACAACTCCTATTTAAAAATACTTTCCATTGACCATGTGGCGGCCAACTTTAATTTGAGTTCTAGAAACTTGCAACGAAAATTGAAGGAAGAGGGCAGTTCTTTCAAGGAAATCGTCGATGAGGTTAGGAAAGAACTGGCGATGCACTATCTAAAGGACAAAAACAACCAGATAAAGGATGTGGCCTACTCCCTTGGGTATAATGAATCCAGTGCCTTTGTCCGTGCGTTCAAAAGGTGGACAGGTACAACACCGTCTTTGTACCTGTCGTGATAGTTTGCAACATATACTCACAAAATCTCCACTTCCTCAGGAATGTTAAGCATCAGTTCACATCCGTTTTCAGATTTCACTCCGTGCTTGAAGTCTTTGGGCGTGTGGAGATAGTCTCCCGCTCCATATAGGCTTCATTTACCAGACAATCGCCCTTCAACACGAAAATTCCCCGCCACCGGGATGTTTGTGGTATGGGTAAGAGGCCCCAGGCTCAAATTTATAGCCGATAACCGTCCAATGGATTCCTATCCTTTTTTTTAATGGATACTATTTCCCGTTTCGTCGCATAATCTCTTTAGGTGGTCTCATTCTAAAATATGACTTCGTTCCCGCCCTTAAGTTTGTCATGAAAATTATTCAATAACCGGCCTGTTGGCAAGCGGGCATAAATAATTAATATCATGAAAACAATTGTAAGATTTACAGGAATTGTGGCCCTAATGTTGGTCACTATGACGGGCTTGGCAAATGAACCGGAACCAAGCTTGGAGACAAACAAGCTAACAAATGACCTAGTTTTTAATTTGGATTCCAGATCCGAAAGGTCAATCGTGAAACTGAGCGATGTTCAAGGTAATGTGCTATTTCAAGAAAATATATTGAACGGCAGTTACACCAGAACCTTCGATATTGAGAACTTCAAGAAAGGCACCTATTTTCTTGTGGTAAATTCATCGAATAAAACCGTCTTTACTATCCGTTTAATTGGCGACAAAGTGGAAATCTTTAAAAGCTGGGGAAATTCCAAGCCCATCTTCAAGAAGGTAGGCGGTATGGTGTATCTTAACCTTATGAACCTCCACCGAAACGATGTTGCCATAAAGGTAACCGATAGCCGGAACAGGGTCGTGTTCAAAGAAACGGTGAAGAACACAGGGATGGTGCAAAGGGCCTATAATTTTGAAAAGGCCTTTGAAAATAGCTACACTATTGTGGTGAAAGATGGCAAGGACACCTACTACGAAAACATTGTTGTCAGATAACCGATTCAATTCGGTCGATCATGGATTCTGAAGGCGGACACCCCTTGGCCTAGGCTAAGGGGTTATTCAAGGGTTATCGGCCCGTTATATATTTGTGGGATGTAGAGACAGCTAAGACCGGGATGTTATTGTCGGCAATTTTTTCCGTTTGGTAGCAGCGAATGCCGAAATGGCCACTAAACATGGTCAAATATTCCGTTAAAGTTTATTTTTGAAGAAATATAAGGTACGCTGGAAATGAAATTGCTCAACCTTTCCATACAGCACAGATATAGTACGGTCATCCTTCACGGGATAATCTGGGCGGTTATCTTAGCCCTTCCATATTTTGTAGGCAATCCGGAAAATGATTCATTTCCAGATGGTTTTGATTTTATTGCAGGCGTAATCCATTTGGGATTTTTTTATTTCAATGCGCTGTTCCTATATCCCAAATTGATGAATCGCAGGAGATGGTGGCTTTACCTCATAAGTCTTTTCGCACTTATCATGCTCACCTTCCGTTTGAAGTTCCTTATTCTGGAAACAGGGTTTCCCGAAGTTCGCTACAGGGATTATATGAACGCCCATCTGGGCTTCCCCCTCATTTTGTTTTCAGTGGCGAGTATCGTGTATAAGGTGGTTCTGGACCGTATCGATACGGATAGAAAAATCAAGGAAAGGGAAGCGCAACAACTCGCCACGGAACTGAAATTTCTCCGGTCACAGATCAGTCCCCATTTTCTGTTCAACGTACTTAACAATATGGTCTCCATGGCCCGGCACAAGTCGGACCGGTTGGAGACCTCGCTTATCCGGCTGGCCGGACTGATGCGCTATATGCTCTACGGATCCGATGCCAAAAAAGTAGCGTTGGCAACGGAAATCGAGTATCTCGAAAGCTACATCGAACTACAGAAGATACGTTTTGAGGAAGATGTGGCCATTACGGTCGATCTTGATTATGATGAAGGCACCGCTACCATCGAGCCGATGCTGTTAATCCCCTTCGTGGAAAATGCCTTTAAACACGGCATTGCATGGGTCGAAAAGCCCTTTATCCACATTGGTCTGAAAACAAAGGACAATACCCTGCACTTTTCCGTGGAAAACAAATTCAGCACGGAAGCCGGGCAATCGAAGGACAACGATTCGGGCATTGGGTTGACCAACATCAAGGCCCGTTTAAAGCTATTGTACCGTGAACGATATGTACTTAATGTGGACGAAAACGGGGGAATGTTTCGTATATATCTAAAACTCCCCTTATCATGATGCGATGTATTGCCGTCGATGACGAAAAACTGGCCCTTGACCTGTTGGTAGATAATATCAAACAGGTGCCGTACCTGAGTCTGGTCGCCCGCTGCAAAAACACCTTTGAGGCCACCGAGGTGTTCCAATCCGAAAAGGTGGACCTGGTTTTTTTGGACATCCAGATGCCCGGTTTGAGCGGCCTTCAATTTTTGAAGACCTTGGTACATCCACCCATGGTCATTTTGGTCACGGCCTATGAGCAGTACGCCTTGG
>DASSWC010000044.1:0-4733 GCA_035705395.1 Pricia sp.
AGCTGGTGCCGCAAAAGTGCTAGGCATCCGTGTCGTTTGTACCCGCCGCGGTCACGATAATCTCCCCCTGCATAAATCGCCAGTGCCCCGGAAAGGTACACACGAAAGGATACGTGCCCGGCTGGTCGGGCAGTTCGACGATAACGGAGCCCGTCTCGTTGGGATTCAGCATTTCTGTGGCACCCAAAACATATCGCGACCGGGGTACATATCCCATCTCCTCGGCATTGGGATCGGTTACGAACTGGTCCACCATAGGGCCAAAGGTATCCAAGCTGCCGGGAAGGATTACCACAAGGTTATGCGGCATCTGATCGGGATTGTTCAGCTTGATCTCAATGGTCTGTCCCACCTCGGCCCGAAGGACTTTCTTGTCAAAGGCCATTTCCTGGGGTACGGTGTTCAGGGTAAAGGTAACATCCGGCTCGGCCTTGTCATCCTTTTCCGTATCCTCATCGTCTTTCCCAGGGTCCTTCTCCTTAAAAAAGACCTTGATTGCAGCGTTCAGCCATTTGTCGTTCACGTTGGCGGAATCCTTCGCCAAGTCTTTCATTTGGGAGGTCAATTCCGCAGTCACGGGCAACCGGCCCGCCCGAAGGATGGCCACCAAGCGCATTTGGCTGTCGGAATCGGTCAATAGTCCGGATGCGGCCAAGGTTTCGCTCCCCGCCATCGTTTCAGGCAAAAGGGCCAACGCGGCCCGCTTGACCGCATAGCTATCGCTCGTCAAGGCCGTTTCGACCGCTTGGTCGGCCTGGGCGTTGTCGCTGTTTAGGGCGCCCAGCCCGTCGAGCGTCCAAAGGGCATGTAACGCAGCGGCGTTCAGGCCGTTTTTATCGGTAAGGGACGTATCGCCCGCCAATTGTATCAGGTCGGGAATCAGATCCGTTTTATTTCCTTCGACGATCAGGCGCTGGGCGGTAACGCGCCAAAATTGATTATCGCTTTTCAGGGCGTTCAATAGGGCTTGGCCGTCGGTGGGATCCAATGCCGTAATATCCGATTCCTCGGCACCGTCATACTTTATGATGTAGATCCGGCCATGCCTGTAATCGCGAAGCGGATTGATATGGGCGTTGCCCTCGCCTTTGTCCGCATTCCAAATCTGGTTGTCCATACCCCTTTTATCGGGATTGTGCTGGATGACGGGGTTGTACCAGTCCGCCACCCATAGGTTGCCATCGGGACCGGTCTCGGCGAAGACGGGGGCTGTCCAGGCATCGGTGCTGGCGAAAATATTGCCGCCATCGACTTCCTTGTAACCGGCGCCGTCCCTTACGATTTTGGCGATGTGGACCAAATGGCCGGTAGGCCCGCATACATACATCTGGTTTTGATACTTTTCGGGATAGTTGCGTGCCGTATAAAAATTGGCTCCCGCGGCGGCCGTAAATCCACCGCGAACATCGACCTGCTGTAAGGGAATGGTATCCACGGGATGGATTTCGTAATGCCCCTGGATGAAATCCGCATTGAGCGCCCAGGACGGTCTTTTTTCCAAATAATCGTAATGTTTTAGGGGGATGCCCACGTAACAGGCGTGGTTATTATTGGCGGTGGACCCGAAAATTTCGAAATTTTCGTTATAGCCCATCCCCCAGGTATTGTTGTCGAACTGGCCCACGGGCTCAAGAAAAGATCCGTCCTTTCCGAAGCGGTAGACGCCGCGTTCAAAGATAATGGAATCGCCCTCGAACTTGTTCTTGAAGCCCGAATAGCCCACAGCGCCCCATAGGGCATTGTCGATGCCGTATCGCAGACTGGATGGCCCGGCATGCGTATCGAACGTGCCGAAACCGTCGAACAGTACGGTTCTTTTGTCCATTTTATCGTCACCGTCGGTATCCTCCAAAAAGACCATCTCGGGCGCCTGGGCCACGATGATGCCGTCTTTGACCTTTACAATCCCGGTGGTCAGGCTCTGTTCGGTGGCGAAATCGGTGAACGTGTCCGCTTTTCCGTCCCCGTCGGTATCCTCGCAGATGGTGATACGGTCGCCGCCGACATCGTTTTCAAGCTTATGGGGATAATCCTGTGACTGTACGACCCAGAGCCTGCCCCTTTCGTCCCAGGTAAAGGCGATGGGGTTGATGATATTGGGCTCCGCGGCAAAAAGTTCCGCAGTAAAACCTTCGGGAAGCTGAATGTGCTTTTGGGAATCCTCGGGACTGAGCGGGAGTTGCACCCGGGGATCTTCACCGGTATACGCCAATGCCGGCAGCTCTTCTTTCTCGCCCGTACAGGCTGATAAAATCAGGGTTGCTGCCAATAATGCCCGTGAAAGATAAAATTCCGTAATTCTCATTTTTTGTGGTTTTTATGCGCTGTCGCGTATGTGAATTGTATTTTTGAAAAATCCAAAGGGTCACGTCTTTTGCTTTCGATACCCCGAATACGGTGCCTGGTCGCTGACATCCACGGTGCCGGCCTCCCATCCTGCGGGCGGGGACAGCACGGCGAGAAACTCCAGTTCGCCTTCCCCGGCGTTGAAGGTGGCATGCACCACATCCGCGTCGATGTAGACGGACTCGCCAACCTCCAGATACTGCATTTCGTCCTCGATCCATTGCTCGGCCCTTCCTTTTACGATATACAGGATTTCGTGCATCTGGGGATGCACGTGAAAATCGTGTCCCGCTCCTTCCGGCACGACTACCTTGACCATATAGGATTCCGCCCCCTCGATACTTTCGGGATGGTAATGCCAATAATGGTCGCGTCCGAAGGCCTTTTCGAAGAATTGGTCCTTTTCCTTGACGAATTTATATGTTTTGGACATGATAGGTTTAATGTTGGAAAGGTTCAGGTTATTGCTTACAACGTCAATTTCTTGAACTCCTTGGTCAGATTGGTCAGCGAGGCTTCTACCCCCATCCGTTCCAAAGAGGACGCTCCCACGAAACCGTGCAGACCATCCACTTTTTCCAAGGCCTGCCGAACGTCGTCGGGTGTGTTTATCGGGCCTCCGTGGGCCAGGAAAAAGGTGTCGTGGTTGGCCTTTTTGACCGCATCGACAATGGCTTGGGTGCGTTCGAGGGCATCGTCCATGGAGGCCGTGGCACTTTTTACCCCGATCGATCCCCCAACGGTCGTGCCCACGTGGGCAATGACGGCATCGGCGCCGGCTTCGGCCATCTGTACCGCTTCTTCGGGCTTGGCCACGTAAACGATGGAGAACATATCCATCCGGGTGGCCAGATCGACCATTTCGACCTCCTTTTTAAAGGACATGCCCGTTTCCTCCAGCACGTTCCTGAAATGCCCGTCGATAATGCAATGGGTGGGGAAATTGTTAACTCCCGAAAAGCCCATATCCTTGACCTTTCCCAAAAAATGCCACATCCGCCGTCGGGGATCGCTGCCGTGTACGCCGCAAATTACGGGAATCTCCTCCACCACCGGCAAAACCTCGAACTCCCCGATTTCCATAGCCACCGCGTTGGCATCGCCATAGGCCATCATGCCCGCGGTAGAGCCGTGGCCGGACATCCGGAAGCGGCCGGAGTTGTAAATGATGATCAGGTCGGCACCGCCCTTTTCGATGAACTTGGCACTGATGCCCGTCCCCGCCCCGGCCGCGATAATCGCCTTGTTTTGGTCAACGACTTTTTGCAATCGGTCCCTAACTTCCTGTTTTGTATAGGGATTTCCTTTTCCCGTCCATTTGTTCGGCATAAAGTTTTCTCTTTTGTTGATGATTAATTATATGATATGTCTCTATTCTTTCAATCTCTTTTTGCAATCCTGTCGGCCAGATTCCCGGTTCCCCATGCGGTACATTCAATTTTCAAGATAAATGGTCTGGGTAAACGCCCCGTTGGCCGCGGTGTCCCAAACTTCCAAACGCACCCATTTTCTGTTGGGCAACGCCACGGAACGTTCAAAAATATCGGATCCAAACGCCTGGGTCGTATTCAGGTCGATTTTCTCGCGAAATACCTTTTCTCCATCCCCCGATATGATTTCCATGAAATTCAGGGGGAAGGTCCAGTCGATGCGGACCTTAACATCCGCCTGTCCCTTTTTATCAAGTTCCACGGTCTCCCCGGAACTTTTTCCGTTTACCGTAAAGGAAGGTATCAAAATCTCGCCGGTAGTGGAAAAAAAATTCCCGTGGGACATCGCGTCCAATACGGGCTGCCATCCTTCTTCAAATTTTGGCAAACCATCCATTTGAAGGTAGTTCACGTTCATGTGGGCATACATTTCGTTTTCGAAGGTTACGGTGAACAGGTCGGCTTCGGCAATCACTTTCTTTTTCGAATCCCAGTTGTTCATGTCGTCCATTAGGTCCAAGACCCTCAGCCCCAGTTTCGGTTTCGAAAGATCGGCGGGCATCGCCTTCCAGGCCGCTCCCAAAAAGCGGTCGGACTTGAAAAAGGTCTCGTTTTTGTACGTGTCGGGGTAACCGGTCGCGCCTTTTATCCGGGCATGTGCCGTCCAGGCCAAGCCGTTTTCCTCTTGTAACAATCGCAGCATTTCATCCGCATTGCCGATCCGATATACCTTTCCGTAAGTCGGGTGTTGGGTCACAAAAAGTTTATCCTCTTTTCGCGCCATGATCCAGTATACCGGATTGGGGAACATTTGCATCCAATGTCCGCCGAAAAATTCGTTGGGTTCTTCTCCGGGAAGCAATAGAAATTCTTCGTCCGAAAGCCGGGCACATTGTTTGAAAAGGGCATCCAGCTCGTTTAACCGCTGGTCGTCCGGCCCCTTGGGATGGGCGGTAT
>DASSWC010000045.1:0-20501 GCA_035705395.1 Pricia sp.
AGGCCTAAAGGCTAATCCGAATGTGGTCATCCGTACGGAATCCATTGTGCAGGAAGGGGAGAACGAAGGCGAAAAGTTGGTGCTTTCCCGGGAACAGTCCCTGGAAAAGATCAAGGACGCCAAGATGGTAGTGGAAGGGGCCAACCTCGTTCATAACGAATACGGCAGCCGGTTGTTTGCCGATTTCTTTTTCTTTATCACCGGTTTCCACGGCTTTCACGTTTTTTCAGGGGTAATGATCAACATTGTTATCTTTTTCAACGTGATTATCGGCACCTACGATAGGAGGGGACACTATGAAATGGTGGAAAAGGTGGGACTCTACTGGCACTTTGTGGATTTGGTATGGGTATTTGTATTTACCTTCTTTTATTTGGTATAGACCCATTTCGATTTCCGAGTCCATTATAGTTTATAGTTAATAATTATCAATCAATAGTCCAAATGGCACACGATCATAAACTTGCGATTTTCATGGGCGCTTTGAAATTCAGGTCCAATATCCAAAAAATTTGGGGCGTTCTTATTTTCCTGACCATCATTACCGCCATCGAGGTAACGTTGGGTATCTACAAACCCCGCATCCTTACCCACACCTATGTTTTGGGAATGAAGTCCCTCAACTGGATTTTTATTATTCTAACCTTGGTCAAGGCTTACTATATCGCCTGGGATTTTATGCACCTGCGCGATGAGAAGAGTTCGATGCGCAGAGCCGTGGTCTGGACGCCCGTCTTCCTGGTCGCCTACTTGGTCTTTATCTTGCTTTTTGAGGCCGATTATATCTACGGTGTTTATAAGGAAGGATTTATCAAATGGAATTTTTAAGTGTGTAATCCACTAGAATTCGAGCGTATTTGGGTCGGTTTTTGTTGTTGATATTAACGTAATACTAAGACGGTTTCATGGCCGTCTTTTTTAATTTTGTATTGCACTTTTTAGGTATGAAAAAAACCGTAGTTCTTGTCGTTCTATTCGTCTTGCCGATCGTGGCCTATCTTTTTTTCGCATCCGGGGTGAACAACTTCGGAAAATTGCCTGTTCTTACCAACGCTGTGGCCGATCTTCCTTCGATTGACAGCTCGGTTTCCCTGGATAATAAGATCAGCATCATCGGATTTTTGGGAGCGGATATCGAACGTAAAAAGGGAAACGCCTTTAATCTCAACGAAAAGATTTACAAGCGTTTTTTCGAGTTCAACGACCTTCAGTTTGTAATGCTCGTTCCGAACGGCACCGAAAGCGAGGTGGCGGAACTGAAAAACGAACTCGGGAATTTTACGGATATGAAAAAGTGGAATTTTGTCTACGCCGATCAAGCGGCCATCCGATCATTTTTTGCTTCTTTGGAAACGGATCTCACCTTGGACGAAAATGGGGCCACGCCGTTTGTTTTCATTGTCGACAAAGACCGGAAACTGCGGGGAAGGGCCAAGGATGAGGACGTGGGTACCAAATACGGTTTCAACACGGCCTCCGTAGCCGACCTTAACAACAAGATGGTAGACGACGTAAAGATCATCCTCGCCGAATATCGGTTGGCCCTGAAAAAGAACAATGCAAAACGCGAAAAATGAACCGAAAATACACGTACATCTGGGTTTCCCTGGTCATTCTGGTCTTCGGTATCATTTTTGTACCCAAGATCGTTGACCGCCTAAATACGGGAAGCATTGTCGAAATCGATCGGATGAGCGTCGACAAGGGCAATTCCCAGACCCTGGCCTATGTGTTGTACGATGGTAAAAAACGAAAGGTGCCCTCATTCGGATTCTTAGATCAGGATAGCGTGTTGGTCACCGACGAGGATTATTTGGGAAAGGTCTTTGTGGTGGAGTTTTTCTTTACCAGATGTCCCTCGATCTGTCCAATAATGACCGAAAACCTCTTGGTGCTCCAGGAGGAATTTAAGGGCAGGGAAGATTTCGGGATCGCCTCTTTTTCGATAACCCCACAGTACGACACCCCTTCGGTTTTAAAAGACTATGCGGCGAAGCACGGCATCGATGATCCTGACTGGCACTTGATGACCGGGGATCGGGAGGAAATCTACCGGTTGGCCAATGAGGGCTTTAATATCTACGCCGAAGAAAATGAAGAGGCCCCCGGCGGCTTCGAACATTCCGGTTTGTTCGCCTTGATAGATCGGCATGGTTTTATGAGATCGCGCACCGATAGCTTTGGCAACCCGATAGTGTACTACCGGGGCCATATCACGGAGGCCAAGGGCGAGAACGGGCAAGGCGAAAAAGAGCAGATATCCATTTTAAAAGCGGATATCAAGAAGCTTTTGAAAGAGTGAAGAAAACTTTTAAAGGATAAAAAATCTTTTGAAGGAGTGAAAAAACGTTAAGAGGAACAATGGATAGCGTCGCGTCAAAGGAAAGAAGGTTCAACCGGTACATCACGGTGGTGTCGATATTGGTGCCCGTGGTGATCGCGATACTTTTCGGGGTAAAAATCCCCAATGTGGAGCGATTGGGCTTTCTGCCCCCCATTTATGCTGGTATAAATGCCCTGACCGCCTTTTTGTTGATCATTGCGCTTTGGGCCATCCTGAACGGAAAGCAGAGGTTGCACCATAATTTGATGTCTACCTGCATCGGCCTCTCCGTGCTGTTCCTGATCATGTATATCGCCTATCATATGACCTCGGAATCCACGCCCTTCGGTGGGGAAGGCGCAATGCGGTACGCCTATTTCTTTATTCTCGTTTCCCATATCGTGCTATCCATCATAATCATTCCCTTGGTCTTGAAAACCTATGCGTTTGCGTACTTTAAAAAATTTAAAAGGCACCGCGAATGGGCCAGGGTTACCTTTCCCATTTGGTTGTATGTTGCGATATCGGGCGTTATCGTATATTTGATGATATCACCGTATTACGAAAATTGATAGAATGAAACGGATTGTTTTGATCATATGGGTATTAGGCATTCTAATAATTCCACAAGGGGCAGAGGCCCAATGTGCCATGTGCCGGGCTGTGCTTGAAAGTTCCGACAATGCCTCCACTGCCCAGGGCATCAATAACGGTATCGTTTACCTTATGGCCGTTCCCTATATCGCCATTGGGGTCTTGTTTTATTTTGTGTACCAGAAAATGAGACCGAAATCCCCCCAAGAGATTTAACGTTTATTTAAGATGCGGGCTTGTAACAAGTTTCCGCTATACCAGTCTTATCAACGAAACCAGCAATACCGAATCCATAACCAGTACCGCATGATCGAAATCAAGGACCTTCACAAATCCTATAGGATGGGCTCCAATACCCTTCATGTCCTAAAGGGATTGAATTTTAGCATCGAGGATGGTGAACTGGTGGCCATAATGGGGTCTTCGGGCTCGGGTAAATCCACCTTATTGAACATTTTGGGGATGCTAGACGAGGCCAATTCAGGGGAATATACCCTCGACGGAGTACCCATAAAAAATCTAAACGAAACGAAAGCGGCCAAGTACCGCAACAAATTTTTGGGTTTCGTCTTTCAGTCCTTTAACCTTATCAATTACAAAACTGCCATGGAAAACGTGGCATTGCCGTTGTACTATCAAAAAATGCCCAGAAAACAACGTGAGGAAAAAGCATTGAAATACCTGACCCAAGTCGGGTTGAAGGAGTGGGCCGACCATCTGCCCAATGAGCTTTCGGGCGGACAAAAACAGCGGGTGGCCATTGCCCGCGCCATGGCCGCAGAACCTAAAGTATTACTGGCAGATGAGCCAACGGGCGCCTTGGACAGCACGACATCCTACGAGGTGATGGACCTCATCCAAAAAATCAACGACAACGGCAATACCATTCTAGTGGTCACCCATGAAGAGGATATTGCCCATATGTGTAAACGCATCGTCCATCTCAAGGACGGCGTCATCGTCGAGGACACAAAAGTCGAACAGGTAAGGGCATCGCAGTATGTTTAGCAGGGACAATTGGAAAGAAATATTCCAGACAATCCGGAAAAATAAGCTCCGTACGTTCTTATCGGGATTCACGGTTGCCCTGGGCATTCTCATTTTTGTTATACTTTTTGGCTTTGGCAATGGGCTCATCAATACCTTCAATGACTTCTTTGGCGACGATGCCACCAATGTTTTCTTCGTTTTTCCGGGGCGGACGACGGTACCCTATAAAGGCTATAAATCCAATCGGCAGATCGAGTTCGAGAACGAAGATTTGGCAGACATCGAAAAAAACTTTTCGATGTTCATTGAGTATACCACTCCACGGATAACAAGACAAGATACGGTGAAATACCGTGAAGAGACGAATAGCTACAGTATCAGGGCGGTCGGCCCCGGCCACCAGGATGCCGAAAGGACCATTATCATGAAGGGCAGGTATTTGAACCTCAGGGATATAAAGAACAAGACCAAGCATGCTGTAATAGGTAGATTGGTCGAACAAGATCTTTTCGGCGCGAAGAATGCCTTGGGTAAGTATATCGATGTCGGGGGCAGTGCCTTCAAGGTCATCGGGGTATTCCAGGATGCCGGGGGAGACAACGAGGAACGCAATATCTACATTCCGTATACGACCCAGCAGCTGATGGAAAAAAGCAACGATAAGATCGATCAGATCATCCTGGCCTTCAAGCCCGAAATCGGGTACGCCGGTGCCATGGCCCTGGAGAAAAGTCTGGATAGGTTTATCAGGGCAAAAAAATACATCAGTCCCAAAGACCAAAACGGTATCTTCATCCGCAACGTGGCCGATCAACTAAAACAGAACCAACAGTTCGCAAGGGTGTTGCAGATGATCGTCAGCTTTGTCGCCTTCGGTACGATCATCGCCGGAATCATAGGCATCAGTAACATTATGGTTTTCGTGGTCAAGGAGCGCACCAAGGAACTGGGCATACGAAAGGCCCTGGGGGCTACCCCCAGATCGGTGATCGGCACCATTTTATTGGAATCCGTTTTTATAACCACCGTTTCTGGTTTCGTGGGGATGATCATAGGCATCGCCATATTGAGTTCGATGGGCGAAACGCTGGAGGACTTTTTTATTACCGACCCCTATATAAATTCCGGCACGGCCATTTTTGCAACGGTCCTGCTGATTATTTTCGGCGGTATTGCTGGATATATCCCGGCCAGAAAGGCCGCACAGATCAAACCCATTGTAGCACTAAGGGACGAATAATATGCGATTTTTATTGGACAGAAATACCTGGCAAGAAATTTTCGGTTCCGTCGGCAAGAACAAGACGCGGACCGTTATCACGGTTATCGGCGTACTCTGGGGCATTTTCATCTATATCGCCCTGTCCGGTGCCGCTAAGGGAATGGACAACGGTTTTGAGAGCATTTTCGAGACCATCGCCAAGAACAGCATGTTCGTCTGGGCTGAAAATACCAGTATGCCCTATGGTGGCTTTAAGACCGGAAGGCAGATGCAACTGACATTGGGCGATGCCCAGATGATCAAGAACAGAATTCCCGAAGTGGAATATATTGCCCCGAGAAACGTGAGGGGTTTCTTCGGTACGCCGCCGGCCAGTACCGAAAGGGGCGATAAAACCGGAAGTTATACGATTTACGGTGATTTTCCCGCGTTTGTCAAAATTGCACCCAAAAAAATATATGACGGAGGAAGGTTCCTCAACGATAAGGATATCGAACAGGCCCGAAAAGTGGCCGTGATCGGCGAACGGACGCAGAAAGAACTATTCGATGCCGATGAGGATCCCATTGGCGGTTATATACAGATCGACAATGTGTATTTTCAGGTAATCGGGGTACACAAGTTCGAACAAGGTGGCGGCTTCGGCGGCGATGGTGATATTTTCATCCCTTTCTCTACCTATAAAAAACTGTACAACACGGGCGACGATGTCGGTTGGTTTTCTATAGCGGCCTACGACAACGCCGATGTGGTCGAAGTCGAAGAGAACATCAAGAATCTCTTAAAGAATATCCATGAAGTGCATCCCGATGATGAGCGCGCTTTCGGATCGTTCAACCTGGGCGAGCAGTTCGATAAAATAATCGGTTTCGCCAATGGTATCACGTTTTTGTCATTGGTCGTGGGCATAGCAACGATTCTGGCCGGGGTGATCGGTATCGGAAATATCCTGTTGATTTCCGTAAAGGAGCGTACCAAGGAACTGGGCGTACGAAGGGCCTTGGGTGCCACCCCCGCCGAAGTGCGCAACCTGATTATTTTGGAATCCGTTTTTCTGACCGTTCTGGCCGGAATTATAGGAATCATTTTAGGGGCGGGCTTCCTTAAACTCATCGGTAACCTCACGCAAGATATCGACTTCCCATATACCAATCCTACGGTACCCATACCCTATGTGCTGGGGGCCTTGGCCATCATGGTCATTCTGGGCACGTTGATCGGATTGATTCCCGCGCAAAGGGCCGTAAGTATCAAGCCGATCGATGCGCTGAGGGAGGAGTAGCATAAGAGTAAAGAGTAGAGAATATAAAATTATAGATAACACCAAACACTAAACACCCTTCGCAATGAACAAAATGGTAAAATACATCCTTATCGGGCTTTTGGTAATAGGCGCACTGTGGGCCGCCGCTTTCTTTATCAAATCGAACAGTAAGTCGGCTATAACCTATGAGACCACGAATCCCTTTATCTCCAATATCGTGAAAAAAACGGTGGCCACCGGTACGGTGGTACCGGAGGACGAAATAGAGATCAAGCCACAGATTTCGGGGATCATCGAAAAAATTTATAGGGAAGAGGGCGACAAGGTAAAATCGGGTGACCTGATCGCCGTGATCAATGTCGTGCCCAACGAGCAGGCCCTGAACCAGTCCCGCGGTCGCGTCAGGAACGCTGAGCTGGCCTTGAACAATATCAAGGTGGAATATGACCGGAACAAGACCCTGTTTGACAAGGGCGTTATTTCAAGCCAGGATTTCAACAACCTGCAACTGCAATACGATCAGGCGAAACAAGAACTGGAAAATGCCAGGGCGGATTATCGTATTATCCGACAGGGCTCAGCCGGCGGATCTACAAGTGCGAACACCAATATTAAAGCCACCGTAGACGGCACAATCCTGGAAATTCCCGTGGAGGAAGGCGATCAGGTCATCGAGAGCAACAACTTTAACGACGGTACAACCATAGCCACCATTGCCGATCTCAGCAATATGATCTTTGAGGGAAAGGTTGATGAAGGCGAAGTGGCCAAATTGGAAATAGGTACGCCCCTAAAGATTACCCTCGGGGCGGTAGAGGGCAAGGAACTCGATGCAAAACTCCGCTTCATCGCGCCCAAGGGGATAGAGGAGACCGGAGCGGTACAGTTCAAAATCGAGGGCGATGTCGATGTTGATGACGATGTTTTTATCAGGGCGGGCTACAGTGCCAACGCATCATTGGTACTGGAAAAAAAGGATAGCATTCTTGTTATTCCCGAAGCTTTGCTACAGTTCGATTCCAAAACGGACGAACCTTATGTCGAAGTAGCCACGGGCGACCAACAGTTCGAACGTAAGGATATCGAAATCGGAATATCCGACGGGATAAACGTCGAAATCGTTTCGGGGCTTACCAAAGACGACAAGGTCAAGGTCTGGAACAAGACCGAGCCCATCAAAGAAGGCGAAGACGAGGAAGAAGCGCAAAACGTCGAAGCCTAAGAACCATCTATCCGCCTTCCCGTTGTACGGGCCGGCCAAAATCAAAACGATCAAAAAAATGAATTTTAGACTGACAACCTTCCTACTCTTTTTTTCAATAGCCGCTGCCTCGGCACAGCAAAAGAAATGGACACTTGAAGAATGTGTGGCCTATGCCGTCGAGAACAACCTGACTATTGAACAATACGAACTGGACCTTGAAAACGCAAAGATCGACAAGTCCGATGCTCTCGGCGCATTGTTGCCCGACGCGAACGCTACCCTGAGTGGTTCCGGCAATACGGGACTTTCGTTCGACCCTACGACCCAAGAACCGGTTACGACCACTATCTTTACCGCCAATGGGGGATTCACATCTTCCGTAACCTTGTTCGACGGCCTGCGGAACCTCCATAGAATTAATCGGGCCAAACTGAATGCCATCGCCAATCAATACCGTTTGAACGACCTGAAAGACGATATCCGACTCAGCGTGGCAAACGCCTATTTGCAAATCCTATCGAACAAAGAAACATTAATTGTTTTTCAGGCGCAGTACGCGATAACCCAGCAAGATCTGGAACGCACTGAACAACTGGTCGAATCAGGGGTTGTACCTGAGGGCGATTTGCTCGAGGTCGAGGCCACCGCGGCGAACCTTGAACAACAGATTGTCAACACCCAAAATCAGGTCTTGATCTCGAGAATAAACCTTGCGCAGCTCTTGCAGATAACGGATTACGAAAATTTTTATATCGCCGAAGTGGATTACGAGATACCGCCCTCCGACATCCTGAACAATTCGCCCAAAGAAATTTTTGCGAAGGCCCTCACGTTCCGGGATGATATTAAGCTTTCAAAAACGAACATCGATATCGCAGTCAAAGATTTAGCGATAGCAAAAGGGGCGAGATACCCCACATTGGGCGCTTTTGTGAATTACAACACGCGCTATTCCGACCAAGAACGGTTCAATAATATTACAGGAGTTTTGGAAACGGAAAGTTTCGGCGACCAACTTTGGATGAACGACGGTATCTCGTACGGGGCCCAGTTGAACATTCCCATTTTTAATGGATTCTCAGTGCGCAATTCTATCAAAAGGGCACAGATCGACGTCAAAAGGGCGGAACTGCAGCTAGAGCAGAACAAACTCGATTTGGAGACCAATATCAATCAGGCCTATGTCGACGTGACAGGCTTTGCAAAAGCCTACTATGCGGCGCAAAAGACGGCCGAGGCCAGACGCTTGGCCTATGAATACGCCAAGGAACGGTATGACGTCGGCCTGATGAATGCCTTTGATTTCAGCCAGGCGCAATCCCGAGTCGAGGATGCCGAGGCCGAAGTCGTCCGTGCCAAATACGATTATATTTTTAGGATCAAGGTACTGGAGTTTTATTTTGGGGTACCTATGGAATTGGAATAAATAGATCATGCCCATAATCCTAAATTTAGAGACCGCTACTACCAACTGCTCGGTGAGTATCGCCAAAGACGGAAAACTACTGGCCCTCAAGGAGCACGACGCCCCGAAGTATTCCCATTCCGAACAGTTGCATGTTTTCATCCAGGATGTTTTGGAAAGGTCCAAACTGGCATTTTCCGATGTGGATGCCGTTGCCGTCAGTAAAGGTCCGGGCTCCTACACCGGTCTGCGGATTGGGGTGTCGGCCGCCAAGGGCTTGTGTTTTTCCCTGGATGTACCGCTGATAGCTATCCCCACCTTGGAAAGTATGGCGTATCAGGCCGCAAAGAAAGATATCGATTTTATTGTTCCCGTTCTGGATGCAAGGCGTATGGAGGTCTATTCCGCCGTTTTCGATAGCAGGATGGTCCAAATCAGGGTAACCAAGGCCGAAATCATCGATAAAAGCGCATTTTCCGAATACGTGGAAAAAGGAAAAATACTGCTGTTCGGTAACGGGGCGGAAAAATGCAGGGATCCGTTACGGCATCCTAATTTTTCGTTCGATCCTTCGGCCGTGCCCTCCGCGCGTGATATGGCCAGCTTGTCCCACAAAAAATTTGAAGCGGGGGAGTTTGAGGATGTCGCCTACTTCGAGCCGTATTATCTAAAGGATTTTATCCTGCAAAAGAAAAAATAGTCGCAGTCTTGTACGCAAGGCGGCCTTTTATTAGGTTCCCGGGGGGGGGGTCGAATACTGCACTTGTAACAGATAGCCTATACCTTTAATCCCCCTCCTTTCACATGGATGTCGCTTTGCGGGAACGGAATTTCGATTCCGGCTTTGTCGAAACGGTACTTCGCTTCTTCGAGTACGTCAAAGTGGGCGGGCCAAAATACATCGTTCGGCGCCCAAAAACGCAAGGTCAGGTTTACCGAACTGTCTCCCAGGCCGTCGACGAACACCTGAGGTTCGGGATCTTTAAGTATGTCCTCATTGTCCGCACAGATCTGTAGCAAAATATCCTTGGCCGTCTTGATATTCGAACCATAGCCGATACCGATTTTAATATTGTCCCGACGATCGTCCAAGGCGTTATAATTGATAATATTGTCATTGGATAGTTGGCCATTGGGAACAATGGCGATCTGATTGCCAAAAGTGATGATTTTGGTGTAGAAAATGGTGATTTCCTTGACGGAACCGTCCACGCCTTGCGCCGAAATCCAGTCCCCCACCTTAAACGGTTTAAAAATCAAAATGAGGACCCCGCCGGCGAAATTGGACAGAGATCCCTGTAAAGCAAGACCAATGGCGAGACCTGCCGCACCGATAATGGCGATAAGGGAAGAAGATTGCACCCCTAACTGGGTGATGACCAGTACAAACAAGAGCACTTTAAGGGCAATGCCTATAAAACTCTGTAAAAAGGTTTCCAAAGCCAGATCGTAATCTTTCCTTTCGAATAGTCTACGCACCATCCCGTTGATAATTCGGATCAGCCATAGTCCGATAAACAGGGTGAGGAGCGCGACGACCAGGTTGACCGCCAGGTCCGGTAAGGTTTTCCAGGCCCAAGCTACGGCTAGGTCGAGTTGCTCTTGATAATTCGATAGATCTTCCATACTCGTTTTAGGTTTAAATAATTCCTGGGCGGTCATTGAATTCGGCAACTTACTAAAATTCGGCCGGGATGGCCAAGAATTTGACATTAAACTACTGTTAATCCATTCTATTTGGCCGTAATTGGGCCAAAGCTTCCGCCGTTTGTACCACGGGCAACTGGCACGCCCCTTGTTGGCATACGTAAATCAAGGTATTGTTTTCGGTATAGCGGTCTTTAAAAAGCGGTAGGGGACTCTCTTTTTCGGTGGCTGCCAAAATGCTGTTGGGCAGATATTGCGAACGGAGTTCCTTCGCCTTTTGCTCAAAATGATCGCCTATGATCGCAACTTCATAAAACGGTCGATTCATCAGCAGCGCCAATTGCAGCCAGTTCACGTGGCCCTGGGCATTTTTTGTAAATTGATGCTGTACGTTTTTCAACATTTGCAAGGCAAGGGTGCTGTACTCCGTTTCCGGAAAAAAATGGGAAAGCCGAAACAGATTTTTCGCCATAATGGAATTGGATGCCGGTACCACGTTATCGGTGGTCTCAATGGTTCTTCGGATGAGGGAATGATCGGCCTTCGAGGTAAAGAAAAACATACCGCTGTTTTCATCGAAAAAGTAGACTTGGCAATAGTGTATCAGGCTTTCGGCGCGCTCTAACCAGGTCTCGTCGAAGGTCGCTTCGTACAGGGCGATAAAGGCTTCGATGACGGAGGCATAATCCTCTAAATATCCGTTGATTCCAACACTATCACTGCTACCTGCCATACCGTCCTTTTCGCTCTTGCTACCCCTGTCGCTCGAGCCGCTTTCGCTGCCCCTGTCGTTCGTGCCGTTGCTTTCACTCTTGCTGTCCTCGCCGCTCCCGCCGGGCGTGCTTTTCCTTTTACTTGCGCTTTTTGACCGCGTATGAAAAAGTCCGCCATCCTCCCTGAACAGGTTTTTAAGGATGAAATCCGCATTTTTAAGCGCCAAGTCGAGGTAGGCCTCGTTTTCAAGATACCGATGGGCATCCAACAGACCCTTTAACATAAGTCCGTTCCAAGAGGTCAGGATTTTATTGTCGAGTCGCGGACGGTTCCTTTGGTCCCGCTCGCTCTTTAGAATATGAAGGCTTTCTTCGATAATCCCCCGAAGCTTTTCCACTTCGAGGGAATACTTTTCGGCAATACTTTCTTCGGATGCGTTCCGGATCAAGACGTGGTTGCCGTGTTCCCAATGGCCATAATCGTTGATGTTAAACACTTCTTGAAAAAGCGGGTACCGGTTTCCCAATAGGTGTTTTAGTTCGGCTTCTTTCCAGACGTAATACGCCCCTTCCTCGAGCCGGCCGTTTTCGTCGAGGTTGTCTGCGTCCAAGGAGGAATAAAATCCGAAATCATCGGCCATCAATTCGCTTTCGACAAACGCAATGGACTTTTCGACCGTTTGCCGATAAAGCCCGTTCCGGGTCGCAGCATAGGCTTGGGCATACAGGCTGACCAACTGCCCGTTATCGTACAGCATTTTTTCAAAGTGGGGCACATGCCATTTTGTATCCACGGAATAGCGGGAAAATCCCCCTCCCACCTGGTCGAAAATGCCGCCGCGGGCCATTTGGGTCAAGGTGGTGTTGACATAGTCCATAATTCCATCATCCTTACGGGCCGTGGCGTAATGTAGTAAAAAGGTCAGGTTGACGGGCATGGGGAATTTCGGGGCGCGGTTGTAGCCGCCCATTTTGGTATCGAAATAACGGGACCAATCCTTCACGGTCGCTTCGATCCCCTCTAGCGCAAACCGGTCGGAACCCTTCTTTGTTTCTATCAGGTTGACCGCTTGCAGGCCTTCCACCATATTCTCGGCGTACCCCTCTATTTTTTCCGGTTCGTTGCGGTGAAGCTCCGATAGCTGCCGCAATACCTGTATCCAATTATCCTTCTTAACATAGGTAGCGCCCCAAAACGGACGGCCATCGGGTAGGGCGACGATATTTAACGGCCAACCGCCGCTGCCGGTCATCATCTGAAGGGCATCCATATAGATTTGGTCCACATCGGGACGTTCTTCGCGGTCGACCTTAATATTTATAAAACGCTCATTCATGACCTCGGCGACCTTTGCATCCTCAAAACACTCGTGCTCCATCACATGGCACCAATGGCAGGCCGCGTAGCCTATGCTGATGAGTACCAATTTATGTTCCTTTTCGGCCCGAGTCAAGGCTTCTGGACTCCATGCCACCCATTTCACCGGGTTATGGGCGTGCTGAAGGAGATAGGGACTCGTTTCGTCGATAAGGGCGTTTGTGTATTTGTGTGTCATACCGATTTTGGGTGCATAAAAAAAGCGCCTAGCCTGTCGGCCGACGCTTATACAATTTTGAACTCAGGGCGGGTTCTTTGATGGATGGCCTATTAGTTGACCTCGAACGTAATCTTCGCGTTCACGCGATAATTCGCTATTTTATCGTCCTTAACCGTTGCGCTCTGCTCGTTGATGTAGACGGATTTAATGTTCTTCACCGATTTAGCAGCGTGTGCTACGGCGTTCTTGGCGGCATCTTCCCAACTTTTGTCGGAATTCGCCAATACTTCTATAACTTTTAAAACTACCATAATACTTGTTTTTAGATTAGAACGAGAAATATAAGGAATAAAAGCAGGAATTCTGAACGTTAAACGTTCTAAAATGCGCTCAATTTAAATTTCACCCGTTCAGGGCTACTACCTCGTTCACCTTATCGCCCATCATGTTCTTGAGCATGGTCTCGATACCGTTTTTTAGGGTAAAGGTGGAAGAGGGGCACCCACTGCAGGCCCCCTGGAGGATTACGTTGACCGTTTTGCTATCCCTTTCATAGGATTTGAACAGGATGTTTCCTCCGTCACTGGCTACGGCGGGTTTCACATATTCCTCCAGAATATTTACGATCTGTTGCGAGGTATCGTCAAGCTCCTCCGAAGTAAGTTCCGACCCCGACGGATGCCCTCCCGAAGATGGGGGGATAAATGCTTCGGAAACCACCTCTTTGCCGCTGGCCAGAAAATCACGGATGAATTCCCGCAGTTCCATGGTAATATCTTCCCATTCCGCCATGTCGTATTTAAGTACGGACACGTAGTTAAGGTCGAAAAAGACCTCTTTGACGTACGGAAAATGAAAGAGTTGTTTCGCCAAATCGGAGTTTTGGGCCTCATCGATATTCTTGAATTCGAAAGACCGGGGTACGATGGCCCTGTTGGCAACGAACTTCATCGCTGCGGGATTGGGAGTGACCTCGGCGTACACGGTTACGGCCGTTTTTTGGGCGTTGTCTTTCCCGATCACCACCGGCGCGCCAGAGTTCAGGTATTCCACCAACTGCTGGGCGACCTCGTCCTTGACATCGTCCCATTCCACGATATCGAAACGTTCCAGCCCGATAAAATTTCCCGAGATATAAACCGTTTTGATAAAGGGAAGGTAAAACAACTGCTGCGCCAGAGGCGAATCCTTGGCCTCGTCGATATTTTTGAACTCATAGTTCTTGCCTTGGGTCAAGAAATGGTTCGTCTCGAACTTCAGGATCGCCGGATTGTTCGTTTTTACTACCGTTATATTGTGCTCTTTCATCTGTGGATAGGTATTTGTTTTTCCTGACATTGCCTTTACTGCAAAAATACGACAAAGGCGCGACATCCGAAACTCTGTGCCAATCCGATCGCGTCCCGCATTTAACGTCGAGAGATAATATTGTTATCTTTCATCCGTTATACCTTATATTTATTCGGTTGTACGCAGGCTAAAAATACTAACAAAGATAGAACATGTACAAATTAGAACCCTCTCAAAGCTCTTCTCATTTTCTAAATTTTTGGAATGAATACATGAAACAAGAAATTAACATATAAAACCCGCACTACGCTTATACTTGACCATATCTATAATTTTGAGACACACTCGTCTATATTATTGACCACAGATAAAAAGTAAATAACCTAAATGAAGCAACCATACAAAGAAACAGTATTAAAACTTCAACAATTAATTGAAAAATATGTAGTCAAAAAAACTAAATTTGAAATTATGAAAAAATTATTTTTTTGCTTAGGATTGATCATTTTTATTAATATGGGTGCGATTGCTCAAACTTATGGTACTTCAAGTTCAGTTGACTATTTTGGTAATACAAACACAACTTATACCAACCAAAATGGTCAAGCAGTTGGAACAAGCACTACATCAACAGATTATTTTGGAAATGAGAATACGACATATTCAAATCAGTATGGTCAAACAGTAGGAACATCTAGAACTTCAACTGATTATTTTGGTAATGATAATACAACATATTCCGATAATTACGGAAATACTTCGGGTTCAGCAACTGGTTCTACTGATTATTTTGGCAATTATGATGTTCAATATAATAATAGTTATGGACAACCGACAGGAAGTAGTAGCACTAAAACCGACTATTTTGGAAACGATAATACGACCTATCAAAATAACTATGGCCAGCAAACAGGAGCTAGTAGTAGTTCAACAGATTATTTTGGGAATTATAACACCACTTATGACCCTAATAACTAATTCAAAAATATTTAAGTAAATTAAATTGGATATAAACAGTACAGGCACACAATATAATCGCAAGAACGGCAAAATTTTCCAGTAAAATTATCGCCGTTTTGCTATCCGCAGATGGAAAGTAATAGCATTTTGTCCGTTACTGCGTTTATACATCGCGGATAGCAATGCCCATTTTAATCCATCCCCTACAAAAAAGCTGATGAAACATCGCCTATTGCTTCTTCTCACCTCCCTTATTTTTGGGATTCAATCTTATGCACAGGAGGGGATTCCCGTGTATTTTGATTACCTGTCCGACAACTATTATCTGGTATATCCGTCGATGGCGGGCATCGGCGTGGGCACTAAAATCAGGGCCACGGCCAGAATGCAATGGTTTAGCGTCGAGGATGCCCCCAATCTGCAGACACTTAACACGCATGCCCGTCTGGGCCAAAGCAACAGTGGGGTAGGGGCCATCTTTTTTAACGACGCGAATGGCTACCATGCCCAAACGGGACTCAAATTGACCTATGCCCATCACCTAAAGCTGGGCGGCGATCCGCGGTACCTGAACCAGTTATCCTTTGGGATTAGTCCGACGTATCTGCAAAGTAGCTTGGACGAATCGGAATTTCGGTCGGCCCTTCCCGATGATGCTATAGCCGGGATAAAGCTGAGCGAAAGCTATTTCAATACCGATATCGGATTTTCCTATAACCTGATGGAGTTCTACGCTCACTTCGCCATCAATAATCTGCTCAGCAGCAAAAGGAATCTCTATCGCTACGGGAAGGCGAACGATAACTTGCCCGTTATTGACAACCTACGCCGCTACCTGGTTTCGGTAGGCTATATCTTCGGAAGGCAGGAATGGCAGTTGGAGCCTTCCGTACTCTTTCAAATGACCGATTTTACCAAAGAAAAGTCCATCGATATCAACGCCAAGGTCTATAAAGACGTTGCATTCGGCCGCCTTTGGGGAGGGCTCTCCTACCGGCAAAGCTTCGACAGTGCCCAGTTCGCTGCGGACGATGGTCCCGAGGAGCAGCGTTTGCGGTTGATCACGCCCATCGTAGGGGCCAATATCGGCAATTTTATGGTAGCCTATAACTATTCCTATCAGACGGGCGACATCCGGTTTGACAGCGGTGGGTTTCATCAGATAACGCTGGGCTATGACTTCGGACAAACTGAACGGCGATACGATTGTTATTGCCCAGCCGCGCAGTGATGCCCCTATTTTTTCATACACATAGTACCGAATCGAAGCGGCTGCGTCGGGATTACCCATTTTCCCAACCCAACAACGTGTTTCTTGAATTCTAACATCGGCACCAAATACCGTTGCCTGATCATTATTTGCTAAGTTTGCAAAACGCAAAAATAGAAATAATGAACGCATATATCTTTCCCGGACAGGGGGCACAGTTTGTCGGGATGGGCCTCGATCTGTACGAAAAATACCCTTTGGCAAAGGAACTTTTTGAAAACGCCAATGCGATATTGGGGTTCGCGATCACCGATATCATGTTCGAGGGTGCAGCCGAAGACCTGAAACAGACCCAGGTAACCCAGCCCGCGATTTTTTTACATTCGGTAATATTGGGCAGGGTGTTGGGGGATAGTTTTCGTCCGGATGCCGTGGCGGGACATTCCCTGGGAGAGTTTTCAGCCCTCGTCGCCAATGGCGTACTGGGTTTCGAGGAGGGGCTAAAACTGGTTTCCCAACGGGCCACGGCCATGCAAAAGGCCTGTGAATTACGACCCGGCACCATGGCCGCCGTTCTGGCCTTGGAGGATAGCGTAGTAGAAAAAATATGCGAAGAAACGGAGGGTATCGTGGTTGCGGCCAACTACAACTGTCCCGGGCAACTGGTAATCTCCGGGGAGGTCGGTGCCGTTGAAAGCGCCTGTGAAAAAATGAAGGCGGCCGGGGCCCGCCGGGCTTTGGTATTGCCCGTAGGTGGGGCCTTTCATAGCCCTTTGATGGAACCCGCCCGCGAAGAGCTCGCCGCGGCCATAGAAAGCGCGACATTCCATAGGGCCCAATGCCCCATTTATCAGAATGTTAGTACTGTGGCGGAAAGCGACTCCGATACCATCAAGAAAAATTTGATCGCTCAGTTGACCGCGCCCGTAAAATGGACGCAAAGTGTTGAAAATATGGTGAATGACGGGGCCGATACCTTTATCGAGGTCGGTCCGGGTAAGGTCTTACAAGGCCTGGTAAAAAAGATAGCCCCGCAGGTAGAAGTTCGATCCGCCGAAATCCCTGCTTGACCTTTCTGCGTATATACGGGTAATTCATCTATATTACTGCCAATTTAAACCTTGATTTACGCTTATAGGTGGATTTTTTAGTAATATTGGCTTCCATTTGTTCCATAATCTACTTGCCCTGCGGGGTGCTGAAATGGTAGTGATTCATCGGATAGTTTATGAAATTGGAAACACAATTTTCGATATTTTTTGGGAGCCTTGCCGTTAAACTAAGGAGGTCGCTTGGGTTTCTTCTGTTTTTTGTTGTTTTTGGTCTAACGGCTCAGACCTATACGGTGAGTACCGCTGCGGCTTCAGGTGGCGATGCCGATGCTGCCGAGACGGCTTCTGGTGAGACGCAGAATCCTGGAAAGTTTATAATTAGTCGGAGCGAGCCTGTTATTCCGGAGGTTACGGTTTACTACACTGTTACCACGGGAATCGGAGCGGCGACGGCCAGCTCGGATTACGTGGAATTGACAGGAAGTGTAACCTTCAACTATTTTCAGAATTCTCAGGAAGTGCCTGTCAACGTGCTGGACGACCAGGTGGTCGAAAACAACGAAACCGTTACTATTACCCTGACCTCCGCCTCACAGGGTACGGTAGATACCACCCCGGCCACCGTCACCATTTCAGACGATACCGACGTTGGCATCCTTACTTTGGACATTGTAGATTCCGTTGCGACAGAAGAAGGGGGGGTCCAAGCACGGTTCGAACTTTCCTTGGATAAGCAGAACGGCACCGGCGAACCGCTCGTGATTCCATATACCCTTGGTGGAACGGCCTCAGACACCGAGGGAGCCGATTACACCCTCTCGGGTGAATTCAGTTTTGAGGATGGTACCGGACCAGGTGGCAGGAACCTATTCATCACACCCGTCGACGATGCGTTAGTAGAGGAGGAGGAGACGGTTATTTTGACTTTGGGAGCAATACCTGATAATTTCTCAGGCCTGTTCGAATTTAATCCCGCACAGCCGACACCTGTTGCAGAACGGACCATTAGCATTGCGGACAACGACTGTGCGGCCGGTAATACTGCCCCGGCGATCAACGATAATGCAAAGGAATTTTGTAACCCCCCGAATGCCGATGTTAACCTTGACACCTTCGTAACCGGGGGTGTCGGCAGTGCCCCCACCGGTTCGACCTTGCGGTGGAGTACCAATGCCAACCCGACTGCGGAAAGTGATCTTCTGCCCAACGCAACGGCTACGGCCGGCACCTATTACGCCGTGTATGTGTCGGAATCCGATGCTTGTTTTAGCCCGGTGTCCGAAGCGGTGGAGGTCACCTTCAACACGGCGCCTTCCGTGGGTACGGTAATCACCCCTATAACTGCGTGCAGCAATGAATCGGATGAGTTTGGCCCCAACATAATAGATTTGGATGAACAGCTTCAAGGTGCGGACGACGGGAGTTGGGAACAGACCAGTGGTCCCGATTTGGGGAATCTCCCCGGCAATAACGAAATAGACTTTGAGGGTGCGGCGGAGGATAGTTATGAGTTTACCTACACCACGAACACGGCCATTCCCCCCTGCGCCAATGCCACCGCCGTGGTGACCATTACGGTATCCGATTGCGACCCCTGTGTGGCCGGAAATACCGCCCCGACCCTGAAAGAAGGGGTGGAAACCACCATCTGTGGCCCAATACCCGATACGCTCAGCTTAAACGACTTTACCTCAAGTACGGCCCCGGAAGGAACTACCCTCGAATGGACTACAAATCAAGACGATCCCACCGATACCCAAGCGCATTTAAATGATGACCAAATCAATGATCCCCTGTCGGGAACATACTATGCTTTTTTTTACGATGCGGTTAACGAATGTGCGAGTCCCCTATTGACCGTCAATTTTATACAGAGAGATATTCCCGAAATTACGGTAAAGACACCCAATCAAATCTGCGGCCCTGGTACCGTACAGCTAAGCGCCACGGCCACTTTGGATGCAACCATCCGCTGGTATACCGTGGCAACGGGAGGCAGCCCGGTTCAAAACGGGGACAATTTTACGACCCCGAACCTTACGCAGACCACATCCTATTTTGTGGAGGCCACGTCCAACGGTTGTACTTCCGCCCGTACCGAGGTCGTTGCTACCGTTCTTCCACCGCCCTCGGCGGGCGCGCCACAGAATACCTCATCCTGTAGCGATACGCAGTTCGGGGCAACGGACCTCGACCTGGACGATACCTTTTCCGAAACCCCGGACGAAGGGGTATGGTCGTTTACCGATGGCCCTTCCGCCATCAGCCTGGATGCCGAAAATGTAGTGGACTTTCAAGGTGGTGACAACGGCGATTATGTCTTTACCTATACGACTAACGGGGCCGAGGCACCTTGCGAAGACGTTTCCGCTACCGTGACCGTTTCGGTCAGCAGCTGCGATACCGATGACGATGGCGACGGACTCCTGGGGGGACTGGAAGCCACCCTCGGTACGGATCCCCAAAAAGCCGATACCGACGGCGATGCTATTAATGACGGGGTAGAGGTCGGCGACGATCCCGAAAATCCCCTTGACGAAGACGAAGACGGTACTATCGATGCCCTCGATTCCGATACCGTGGATACCGACGGGGACACAATAAACGACCAGCAGGATCCCGCCAACGATAACGCCTGTGTACCCAATCGGCTCAACGGCCTGTGCGATACCGACGGTGACGGGGTATCCGATCTGGATGAGGATATCACCGGTTCCGACCCCGACGACCCCTGTGACCCCAATGCGACACCCAGTTGCGCCGATCCCATTGATCTCGAAGTGTTAAAGGTTGTGGAAGGTGAGCAATTGGATGCCGTAGTCGGCGAGGCCGTAGTGTTTACGATTACGGTCAACAACCTTTCCGATCGAAAGGCCATCAACGTGATGGTCGAGGATACCTTGAATACCGGATATCGGATCGATACCACCGCTACGATTACCGCCTCCAACGGGGAGTACAGTGTTGCGGAAGGCATGTGGACTATCCCCGAAATCGCGGCCATGGGCTCGGAGACCTTAACCATACCCGTGACCGTTATCGAGGGCGGGCCATATAAAAACACAGCCGAACTGCTATCTTCGATACCC
>DASSWC010000046.1:0-2272 GCA_035705395.1 Pricia sp.
CACGCTTTTAATTTTATGCCTCATCTTCTGTTGAATGACGATTTAAAAATCTATTAATATGTCCGATAATAAAAAGAAATCCGCAAAACTTGAACAACTCGAAAAATATAAATTAAATCCAAAGGATCGCCCCCTGACCACGCGTCAGGGGGTCAAGATCAACGACACCAACAACTCCTTAAAGGCGGGGCCCCGTGGTGCAACCTTACTCGAAGATTTTGTGCTGCGTGAAAAAATCCACAGTTTTGACCATGAACGCATTCCCGAACGCATCGTACATGCCAGGGGCAGTGGTGCCCACGGCGTTTTCGAGCTTTATGAGAGTATCGCGGAATATTCAAAGGCGGGAATTTTTACCGACACCAGTAGAAAGACGCCTGTTTTTGTCCGTTTTTCTACAGTGGCGGGATCCAAGGGATCTACCGATTTGGCAAGGGATGTCCGTGGTTTTGCCGTAAAATTTTATACCGAGGAAGGTACCTGGGATTTGGTGGGTAATAATATGCCCATCTTTTTTATTCAGGATGCCATGAAATTTCCGGACTTGGTACATGCCGTCAAACCGGAACCCGACAATGAGATTCCCCAAGCGGCATCGGCACACGATACCTTTTACGACTTTGTGTCCCTCGCTCCAGAGACCTTGCATAATCAAATCTGGTTGATGAGCGATAGGGCCATTCCCCGAAGTTTCCGGATGATGGAAGGGTTTGGCATACATTCTTTCCGCTTGGTTAACGATAAGGGGGAGGCCCATTTTGTAAAATTCCATTGGAAACCGCTGTTGGGCGTACATTCCGTTACTTGGGACGAAGCGGTAAAAATTAGCGGGGCCGATTCCGATTTTCATAGGCGGGACTTATGGAACGCAATCGAAGCGGGCCAATATCCGGAATGGGAGCTCGGTATTCAGATCATTCCGCAAGACGATGAACATAAATACGATTTCGATCTTTTGGATGCCACAAAATTGGTGCCCGAAGAGATGGTCCCGGTCAAGGTTATCGGCAAAATGACGCTCAACAGAAATCCCGATAACTTTTTTGCCGAGACCGAACAAGTGGCGTTCTTGCCCGGAAACATAGTGCCAGGTATCGATTTTACGAACGATCCCCTTTTGCAGGGTCGATTGTTTTCGTACCGCGATACCCAGCTGTCACGGTTGGGCAGCCCCAATTTTCACCAGCTTCCCATTAACCGCCCGGTGGCGGAATACCATCACAACCAACGCGATGGACACATGCAAATGGATGTACCCAAAGGGAAAACCGCTTATTTTCCGAACACCTTGGGTGGAGGTTGCCCATATCTTTCGAAAATGGAGGACGGGGCATTTGTTTCCTACGAAGAGCGCATCGATGCCAAAAAGATCCGTACGAGGAGCGAGAGTTTCGTGGATTACTTTTCGCAGCCGGCCCTTTTCTATCGCAGCCTTTCCGCTTGGGAGAAAAGCCACGTGGCCGATGCCTATAGTTTCGAACTCGGAAAATGTACCCACAAACACGTTCAGCAGCGCATGCTTTGGATGATAGACCAAATCGATGGTGACCTGGCCCTAAAAGTAGCCAAAAACCTCGGCCTTTCCGTCCCCGAAGACATTGAACGCCCCATTAACCAAGCCATAGGGGCAAATGCCAATGTAGAAGATTTTCAGCCCGGCCCTAAAAAGAACTATCTGGACGAGTCTCCGGCGTTAAGCCAGGCAAATACCAGATTCGAAAGTATTGCGACGCGACAAATCGCAGTGTTAGCAGCAGATGGGTTCAGCGGTAGCAATTTGAAGCAGATGGTCGACGCCCTGCACAAAGAAAATGCGGTCGTCAATATTATTGCGCCTCGGGGTGGTGTCATTACATGCGATGGCGACAAAGACCATGAGGTCGATGCTTCTATTGCAACCACAGAAAGTGTACTCTACGATGCGGTCTATATACCGGGCGGTAAAAAATCAATTGACGCCCTATCCGAGAACGCCAAGTTCCAAAAATTCGTAAACGAGGCCTTAAAACATTGTAAAGCTATAGCTGCGGATGATGAGGGAAGGGAATTTTTGGAAAAAACATATGTAAGGGACTTTAAGAACGACGAAGCCATCTGCATTGATTCCGATCCGAAAGATTTTGTAAAGGCTATCGCCCAACATCGGAATTGGGAACGAATGGGGAAAACAGCATCGATTCCGGTATAATAATCCAGTTCGCGCTATTTTTACGATGCGCCATCAGTGAACTCGAGACGAGTTCATTGCCATAGCCAATACCATAAAAATATC
>DASSWC010000047.1:0-5147 GCA_035705395.1 Pricia sp.
CTGGGGCAGTGCCGACGAGTTCCATTTCGTGTATCGGGAACTGGAAGGCGATGGCGAGATTGTCGCCCAAGTTCTGGGTCTGGATCCCGTCAACGATTGGGCCAAGGCGGGCGTGATGATGCGCAACGACCTGGATGCCAATTCCGCTTCGGCCGTTATGATTATTGCCCCCGACCCCGCAAACCCGGAAAATTTGGGCGGCCCTGGATACAGCTTCCAGCACAGGCCGACCAAGGGCGCGACCATGGGCAACGGTAACTTTACCCAGCCTGTTTTGGTGCCCGGCGGTTTCCCGCATTACGTTAGAATCGTACGTTCGGGTAACACCTTCACGGGATATGTCTCCGAAACGGACGGTAGTTGGACGCAGGTAGGATCCACGAACATTGCCATGGGCCAAAGTATCTTTGTAGGCCTGGCCACCACTTCGCATGCCGACGGCACGTTGACCGATGCGGTTTACGACAATGTAGAGGTAATCGAAACCCTGGTTCCCAATGTCGCCCCGATGGCGGTGGCGAATGCGAGTACGGTTTCTGGTGATGCGCCTTTACAGGTCGCTTTCAGCTCCGTAGGTTCGGAGGATGATAAGGGCATTGTTTCCTACGCCTGGGATTTCAAGGACGGTTCTACATCGAACGCTGCAAACCCACAGCACACTTTTGATACGCCTGGCATTTACAATGTAAGCCTAACAATTTCGGATGCCGAGGGTGAGACCGATGTGGCAAATATCACGATCGCGGTAAACGAGCCTGCGGTCAATGACTTTGCGCTGCGCATAAACGCAGGCGGCCCACAAGTAGTGCACAACGGGGAAACCTTCTCCGCCGACACCAACTTTGTAGGCGGTAAAGCCTACGCAAACAATAGTGCTACGGTACCATCGCTGTACCAAACGGAACGCAGCGCATTACCTCCGATTTTCGCCTACAACGTTCCGGTGGACAATGGCAATTACCAAGTAGTACTACATTTTGCCGAAATCTACTGGGGCGCCACGGGCGGTGGTACCGGTGGAAATGGAAACCGCATCTTTGATGTGGCCTTGGAAGGCGCTACGATATTGAACGATTACGATATCAACGCTGACGTCGGTCCACAGACCGTAGTAGTGAAGGCGTTTGATGTTGTTGTTTTGGATGGCGTGCTGAGCCTGGCCTTTGATGCCACGGGTAGTGATGGTATCGATCAGCCCAAAGTATCCGCCATCGAGATATTGGGTGTAGGCTCGAGCAAGCTTGACCCCGTGGCGGATGCGGGTGCTGACATCGAAATCAGCTTACCGTCCAATGGATTCACCATAATAGGCAGCGGTAACGATCCGGACGGAGGTGCCGTATCCTACCAATGGACACAAATCGACGGCCCGGATACGGCCTTGATGGCCAGTTCCGACACGCCACAATTGACGGCAGAGGTTCTTGTAGAGGGCAGCTATACCTTCCGATTGACGGTAACCGATGATGAGGGGGTAGAGACCTCGGATGAAGTTGAGGTGACTGCCGTCAATGCAAACCAGGAGCAGGTTTGGCTTGAGGCGGAGTGTGCCATTGTTGGTACCGGATGGAATCTGGCCAATGATGCAAGCGCTGCGGGCGAACAGTACCTGTTGCCCCCGGCCGGATTCAATTCCTCGGCCTCCTCGATCGGGAATGCCGTAGTGACCTTTAACTTTTCGGTAACCGCAGGTACGTATAAGATATTCGGACGCGTAAGGACACCGAGCGGTACGGAGGACAGTTTCTGGGTCCGCGTGAACGGGGGGACATGGGTACGGTGGAACAATATTCCAGCCAGTAACGGTTTTGTCTGGCATCGTATCCATCTCAACGAGCAGTTGAGCCAGCCCCGCAGCTTCGAATTTGTGGACGGCGTCAACCAGGTCGAGATCGGCCATCGGGAGTCCGGGGCCGCATTAGATAAGCTGTACATTACCCAGACGGACGATATGCCTACTGGATTGGGCGGGACCTCCACAAATTGTGGTGGAACAGGAAAAACCTTTGACCCGGAAGTGATTGCCAATAATACGGCAAACGCCGATAAATCGCTACCGGAAGGTTTCAATGCACCGATTGCGAACGAGATAAGTATGTATCCGAACGCTGCGGCGTCGAGCACCCAGATTACGATGTCGAATCCTGAGGCGGATATTGCCAAACTCTATGCGTTCGACGTATCGGGACGTTTAATCCTAAGTTATGAAGGCTTGGAGTTGAAGACCAGTCCCGGTGAATACCTGCTGCAGGTAGCCAATTTAGAAAACGGGGTGTATCTGCTCAGGTTGGTGACCACCGATGGCAACGCCTACGATGAGAAATTGATCGTACGCCATTGACACAGGCATTCTAGTAAATACCCAGCTAACCAAAAAGAGGGGACCGTTTTTTACGGTCCCCTCTTTTCAATTTGTAGCTAGCCTCAAATCCACCACCCCCCAATCGATCCCATCCCGTACTGTATCGATTTTTTCATCCCTTTTCTATTTTTTCATGCAATATGGAAATTTATATTTGAAAAACACCTCTATCTTCCACCGGCTTTTATAAATGGTTGCGATTTCCATATTTCATGATTTTTATCTTTCTCCCACCCAATGTGGATAAATAGGTTCCTTAAAACTTACTTTGGTCAAACGTTTCATTTGATTGTCGGTCAAGTTCCAACCTACCGCATCTAGATTGGCCATAAGCTGTCTTTCATTTCTGGCACCTATAATAACGTTACTAACCGTGGGGTTTTGAATGAGCCAATTTATGGCCACCTGGGGTATTGACTTTTCTGTTTCCACTGAAATTTCTTCCAATACATCGACAACATTGTAGAGATGTTCATCAGAAACTGGCGGTGCACCCACCAAGCCTCCCGATTTTACCCTTCCCTTTTTAATGGGGGCATTCCTTTTGATTTTCCCTGTGAGCCTTCCCCAGCCCAATGGACTCCATACCATTAATCCAAGGCCCTGGTCTTTTAAAAGGGGCATCAGTTCCTGTTCGTAATCACGCCCGATCAATGAATAATATCCCTGATAGATAACATACTTTTCAAAACTGTTTTTTTCTGAAACCGATAATGATTTCATCAATTGCCAAGCCGTAAAATTTGAACATCCAATATAACGGACTTTACCGCTGGCAACCATCTTGTCAAGTGTTCTTAACGTTTCTTCGACGGGAGTAGATTGATCAAAACCGTGAATAAAATATACATCCACATAATCTGTTTTTAATCGTTGTAGACTTTCATCCAAGGCTTTGATAAGGTGGTGGCGAGACGAGCCCTTGTCATTGGGGCCTTCCCCCATTCGAAAAGAGCCTTTTGTAGCTATTAGAACATTATTCCGCTTGCCTTTGATTGCAGCTCCCAGTACGGCTTCGGAATCTCCCTGTGAATACACATTGGCCGTATCAAAAAAATTAACACCCCTTTCAAGCGAAATATCGATAAGCCTTTTGGCTTCCTTAACATCTGTTTCGCCCCATCGTTGAAAGAATTCGTTCGTTCCCCCGAATGTCGCTGTTCCCAGGCTAAGTACCGGAACTTTTAATCCCGATTGACCCAAATTCGTGTATTCCATTTTCTTTGTTCTTTATGTGGTTGTACAAAGTTTAGGGAAAGGTGGGGTTGGGAAAAGGATAAATGTCACATATAGATCGTGACATTTATCACGCTACATGTGGGTCAACCTGCTCAGAGTTTCTCTCGACACCCCTAAATAGGATGCGATCAACGTTTTGGGAACGCGTTGGATAAGACCCGGATATTGGTGCAGTAAATCTTCGTAGCGGTCTTTCGCTTTATTGCTTATTAGGCATAAAATTCTTCTTTGTAGAATAATCTGTTCCGAGGTGGTCTTTTTCCTGAAGAAATGTTCCAGTTTTTGGAAATCGGCACATAATTTTTCCCTGTCCTGAAAATTGATGAACAAAGTTCCGGTGTCTTCCAGGCATTGTATATTAAGTGTTGCCTCGGTCTGGGAATGATACGCCTGTGGATCTGAGACCCAACTATTCTCCGTTCCGAATTGCAGAATGTTTTCTTTGCCATCTTCGTCAATACGCGAAACTTTTACCAGTCCGTCCGAGACAAAATAGTCGTTTGGGGCATAATTCCCCTCTTGTACAAGGTATTGATGCTTCAAAAAATGCTTTTCAGTAAAATAAGAAAACACAAAGGCAAACTCCTCATCCGATAGCGAAACTATTTCTTCTATGTGTTGTCTAAGTTTTTGTTCCATTGTATAAAAGGTCATGAAAACCGATTCTTTTTTTGTGAACGTTTGGAACGCTTTAGTGTGTAGCACTAGGGAATGCTATATACCCAGCGTAACTTTGCTATAAAAGTACGAACTTTATGAAGCACTAAAAATCGGTAAATGTGACAACTTGAAAGATTGATTACGCCAAAATCCTTTGCTGGAAACTCTTTTGAAATTAGATTGTGAAACCGGCAGTTTTTTTAACATCGGTCACAAATGCGATTTGCTTCGGTGTACTGATGCCAACAACTTGGTGACGTAGAAAAGGGCACAATAGGAAATAGTTCGAGAAGTCGGTGGCGACCAAGATGTCTTTCATCGTTTTTATACTATAATTGTGGAATTACCATGAAAGGGGTCAGGATGTGGAACCCGATTTTCTTGATGACCGGCTCAATGAACAGGCGCTCAAGAAACGTGTGTTTGTTCTGTACCATCACCAATAGATTGATCTTCTCCTCGACCTGAAATCCGTTAATGGCATCGATGATGTTGTTGTTGGGCAGGTCATGAAAAAACCCATGGCTTCCCAATAGTTTTTTGAGACCCTTTTTATGTTCCTTTTGGTTAGGGGTCAGGTCATATCCCGTAGACACATGCATCACATTGACCTTGGTGCGATGCTGGTCAACCAAGGTCAGGAGCGGTTCGAGTTCTTTCTTCTGGAAGTTGATTTCGTAGTCGGTTGGAAATAGGATTACCCTCGGGGGCACGTACTGGTAGTTTGGGGGCACAGCGATAACGGGGCATTTGGCCTTTTTAATGACATGCACGGTGTTGGTACCGAAGAGAATTTCCTTCGCCCCGGTAGCGCCTCGGGTACCCATAACGACAATATCTATCGCTTCAGATTCGATGGTTTCCATGACCTCGGTTACCAAGGTGT
>DASSWC010000048.1:0-18110 GCA_035705395.1 Pricia sp.
GGATCGCATCATGGGCGTTGAACAGGTTTCTATAATCGTCTTCCGGGCTTCCCGTGCTATATAACTGGTAGGGGGAGTCATCTATTAGTGCCGCCGAGGCCGTTACGGAAGCCTCCAAATACTTTTCATAGCCTTCGATGCCCCTGTATTTTTCAAAGGTACCTTCATAGAGACCTACGCGGGACTTTAAGGCAAGGGCGGTATATTTGGTGATTTCGTAGACATTCTGTTCCGCTCTGAGGTTGGCTATGGCCCAATCGAGATCTTCCAAAATTTTGTCCACTATGAACTGTCGTGAGTCCCTTGGCTTGTTCAAAGACTCCGTATCTTCCGGATCGATAGGCGCATCATACCAGGGAAGGGGACCGAAGCGCTGTAACTTGTCAAAATAAAAATAGGCCCTGAAAAAACGGGCGACACCGCCATAATGGGCTTTGGCATTTTCGTCATCGGACTTTTCATATTCCTGCAAGAAAAAATTGATATCCCTTAGATATCCCCAATCCCAACCCCCTCCGGAAGTTGGGACCAAACGGGCCCCTCGCATCAATTCACTTAATTCGTTCTGTATGATGTTATCCGTATTGGCATCCCCATTATAGATAGAAGTACTGGGGAACATCCTATAGAAGCCATTGGTATAGAGTTTTAGATCGGCTTCGGTATTAAAAAAGTTTTCCGCCGTGATCTCGGAGAGGGGTTCTTTATCCAAATAATCATCGCTACACGCGTAGAACCCAAGTGTAAAAGCCGCAATCGATAGTATATACTTAAATTTCATATCTTGATTTTTTTAAAATTGAAAGGTCAATCCCAAAGAATACGTTCTTGAAAAGGGATTGACTTGTGCCGTACTCCTGTTGGAGGATGTTGAGGGATTATTGAGGTTCACGGATGAGCTGGCTGCTTCTGGATCGATATAATCCGTCAAAGGCGAAAAGGTAAACAGATTTTCGCCGCTGAGATACACCCGTAGCTTGGTAGAGGAAGCGCTCGAAATTATGCCATCCGGCAGGGTATAGCCCAAGGTCAGGTTCTTAAGTCGAAGGTAGGCCACCGATTGGAGGTAGCGGTCATTTATTTTTTCCAACGACCCGCCTAGGGCAATGTACCCGTAATTTCTTGGGAAATACGCATCCGGATTTTCAGGTGACCACATATTGTTGACAAGGTCTTTTCTAATGTAAGAGTTGTAAGGTCTGTTATATTGCGCCCAAAAGAATCTGGAATCCGCGTTCGGATACCAATCCTGCTTGCCCACGCCTTGAAAAAAACCTGAAATGTCAAAACCTTTCCATTCGGCGTCCATCACAAAACTGTATAGATACTGAGGTGCCGAGTTGCCGATAATTTCCCGGTCCCCGGGATCGTTCACCGTATTTTCTCCTTCCCCGACAAAACCGTCGCCGTTCAAGTCGATATACTTCACGTCACCAGGTTGGAGGCCACCTCCCGATGAGATGCGATTGGAGACAAAACTCTGATCGGCATGATCGGCAATCTCCTGCTCGGACTGAAATAGGCCTTCGATCCGATACCCCCAAAGTTCACCAATGGTCATCCCTTCATAAAAGTCAATGAGACTTTTATTCGGATTTTCGAATCGGGTTATTTTGGTAATGGAATTTGACAGGTTTCCGGTAATCGAGAAGGAAAAGGGACTTTCACCTAAATCAAAGGAATCTTGGTACCCCAAGGAAAGTTCAAAGCCCCGGGCCCTCAAATCGGCCGCATTCTCTAGTGGGGAGGCTGTTCCAAGTACACTTGGCAAGCTTGCCCCTGGTGACAACATGCCTTTGGTATCACGCTGGAACCAATCAAAAGTCAGTGACATGCGATTCTCGAACAGGGCGATATCGGTACCGATATTCAAGGTGCTGACCTTTTCCCAAGTAATTTCCGAGGGATTCAGACCCGGCGCTTCGATGTAATTCAAACGCGTTCCGTTCAAAACATAGTTATAGGTACCGTTCGGTAAGGTGGGATAATACGCATAGTCATTAATATTTTGGTTCCCTAACGATCCATAGGATGCCCGTAGTTTTAAAAGGTTTACGTTGTCGGATTCGCCGAAGAATTGTTCCCTGTTGATCAACCACCCTGCGGAGACCGATGGGAAAAAGCCCCACCGGTAATCCTTCGGAAATCGCGAAGTGGCATCGTATCTGCCATTGAGTTCCAAAAGATATTTATTCTTATAATCGTAGGAAAGCCGATAAAACAGACCCTGTAGCGCCCATTCCGAGGCACTGCCGTCCGCCTCGGGATTATCCGTCGCCAAACCCAGGGAGTTGAGGGTATTGGAAATCAAGTTCTGTTTGCTCGCCTCTATGCTTTTCGTCAAGAACGTTTCTTGATTAAAGCCAGCCGTGACCGTCATGCTATGATCCCCGAACAATCCATTATACTCCCCATAGATATTGAGGGCATCATAACTGCTTTTTGTTCGGTACTCGTTTAAATAGTCGTTGCCAAAAAGACCAATTTCTTCGGGATAAATGGAATATGGGATTTTGGTA
Source organism: Pricia sp. (assembly GCA_035705395.1). Taxonomy (GTDB): domain Bacteria; phylum Bacteroidota; class Bacteroidia; order Flavobacteriales; family Flavobacteriaceae; genus Pricia. Next base: position 2,520 of record DASSWC010000048.1, read on the forward strand.
GAACGCTGATACCGGCTGAAATTGTTTCTACGGACGGCATAGTTCATATTGATTGTGGTCGAAGGAAAGGGTTTTATTTCAACGGATGCAATGTTCGAAAATTCATCGGCATTGGTGACTTGCTTCGACGTGCCCTGTAACAATCCGGCATACACCCCGTCGCCTATGGTGTAATTATTCAGTTCCGTACGCCATAAAGGTCCACCATTCGGGTTTACGGGAACATAGGAGGGCAAGGCGTGCACCCAGATCAGGCTTCCCCACGGTCTGCCGTAGCTTCCATATTGACTCCCCCCATGTTCCAGATCCTCGGAACTGTTATACTGCATGTTATTTGAAAACGTCATCCAATCCGTAGCTTCGATATTCAATTTTCCCCGAAGGTTGTACTTCTTGTAGGTATCGTCCTGGACTTTAAGAATACCGGTCGAACGATAATTTCTATACGAAAAATTTGCTTTTATTTTTTCGGAACCGCCCGAAACCGAAGCGTTGTAAATTTGCGATGGATAGGATTTTCGAAAAAAGTAATGCCACCAATCCGTATATCCGTAATGCACGTACTGGTCCCGTCCATTCCTTTGATCGACCACTACCCTTGCCAGTGACGGATCTTGGGAAACCTTCAGCAGCTCGGCCATATCGGCCTCCGTGTAGCCCGTATAGGAAGCCCCACTATTATTTCTAAAGGCTTCATCTACTATAGACACCGCTTTATAGGGATCGGTAAGGAAATCGGTATTGTTGGTCGGCGAACTGATTGCGGTAGTGACCCCGACGTTCACCTGAACATTCCCCTGTTTGGCTTTTTTTGTGGTGACCAGAACCACGCCGAAAGATCCCCTAGCCCCATAGATTGCGGCAGAACCGGCATCTTTCAATACACTGATGGATTCGACGTCGTTCGGATTCAAGTTGCTTAAACTTCCTTCGATACCGTCGATCAATATGAGGGGTTGCCCACCATTTATCGAAGTAAACCCGCGTATATTGATCCTGGGTTCTTCGCCGACCTTACCGGTGGACCGTGTTACGTTGAGACCCGGGCTGAGCCCTTGCAAACTCGAAGAAATATCAGCTACGGGACGCTGTGCAATATTTTCGGTCTCTACCGTGCTAACCGCTGTGGATAGCATCTCTCGTTCCGTTGTACCATATCCGACGACAACGACCTCATCCAAGCCTTGGGCACTTTCATTCAATTGCACATCAATATCCGTCTGACCATTGACAGCCACCTCTTTTTCTGCAAAACCGATATACGAAACCACCAGCGTTGCATTCCCATCGGAAAGTTGAATGGAAAAATTACCGTCGAAATCGGTCTGCACGCCGTTGGTTGTACCTTTTTCTATAATATTGGCTCCCGGCAGTGGTGCGCCATTGGTATCGGTAACCGTACCGGAAACTTGAAATTGAAATGCTGTATCGGAAGGAGAGGGAACATTCGTTTTGTCCTTTGGAACCGTCTTTTCAGGTTTCTTCCTTAAGATGATCTGCTTGTTCAACACCTCGTAGCCCACATCGGTACCTGCGAACAGCTCCGACAGCACGGTTGCGATTTTTTCCTTCTCCATTTTTATGGAAACTGTCCTTTGCATATCAACATCCCGTCTATTCAACAAAAACTTAAAATCGGAAAGGGTCTCTATTTCCCGGATAACCTCGCCCACGGTGGCATTCGGCATATCCAATGTAATTTTTTTACTCTGCGAATAGGTGTGCGCGTTAATTTGGATGAGTGAAACTATCGTGAGAAATACCGTGAGTTTCATTTGTAAGCTTATTTTAGGGGTACTGGTAGCAGCATTCCGCTGTTTAATTCCTTTTTTCATATTCTAATTGTGTTATCGGTTTTATTCTTGCATTGTTTTTGCGGATCCGCAAATTTATCCATACACCGTATGATATAGGTTATTCAATAATTATCTTATTGTTATCTATGTTATAATAAATGGCATAGCTCGTTGCAAACGACTCCAACACTTCTTCGATGGTCTCTATATCGAAGGTGGCGTCGAACAACTGTGCATCAAGCTCTTTGTTATTGTTTTCTATGGTCACGTTATATTTTCGCTCCAAGGCCTGACGAATCTTGCGAAAGGGGGTGTTGCGGAATACGAGTCTGCCCTGCAACCATGCGGTATAGATATCCGTATCTACATTCTCGACGGCGATGTCGTTCCCCGCCTTTCGCCATTCGGCTTTAAAGCCTGGTGCTAGCAAGGTGCCTCTACCGCTTTCCACGACCCCGGCTTGGCCTATTTCGACGGCACCCTCGACCAGAACGGTATTGACTGTGGTGTCTTCGGGATAATGGGAAACATTGAACCGGGTACCCAATACCTGAATATCCAGTGCGTCGGCATGTACGATAAAGGGATGGTCCTTGTCTGCCTTCACATCGAAATAGGCTTCCCCGCTCAAATACACGTTGCGATCAAGTCCCCTTAAAAATTTTACAGGATACCGTAAGGTAGTACCGGAATTCAAAAAAATATGGGTGCCATCGGATAAAACCACATCGAAGCGTTTACCGTAGGGTACTTCTAAGGTATTATATACCAGTCTTTCGGCATTGGTGATATCACCGTCCGTATCGATTCCATGATACGTGAGTTTCGAACCGTTTTGGTTTCCAACGACCTTGCCGTGAGGGCTCTTTATCTTTTTGCTCGAATTGACATCAAGGGTTTCAACGGTTCCGTCATTTAAGGTAATGGTAACCACCTCGTGCTTGGGAACAAGTTTTTCCGAACCAACATCCCCTACCTGGTTGCGATGGAAAAAATAACCCAGGGCCAAAAACAGCAGCCCGACCGCCGCATATTTCATCCATGAAGGGATTTTTCGAAGACGGAAGATCTTTCTATCCTGCCTCATCCTTCGCTTGAGGATCTCCTTTATCCTATCGGTATCCGGTTCGTTTATGGCCATGGTGGTTTCGTAGTGCGACCGGACAAAATCGTTGAAAATTCCTGTATTGCCCTCGACCAACATCCAATTGGACAGTACATCGAGATCTCTCGCCGTTGCCTCGTTCACAAGGTATTTTACGATTCGTTTTTCCGTCGCGGGAGCGATCATATTTCGGCTTGGTCTTTATAAGTATGACAAAGCCAATTTTGAATACCCTAACTTTTTGTTGGCTTTTTTCTCACATTTCTATTTTCTCCTTTATATTTATGCGGGAATTAAGGTGTTAAAAATGGATGATACGAAAACAACGGAATTGATCGAACGGCTGCGAAATGGCGAGGAAGCATCGTTTATTGAATTGGTTGATCTCTATGATCGGAGGCTTTTCGGTTATGCGCTCACTTTGACAAACGATCATGCCTTGTCACAGGATATACTTCAAAACGTTTTTTTGCGAACTTGGGAAAAGAAAAACCAACTGCGCATCACCTCTTCCCTACAGAATTACTTGTTCAAAACCGTCTACAACGAGTTTATCAATCACTATAAGAAAAGCCGATCGACCATAGTCTTGGAACAGAAATATTTCGAGGCGTTGGAAAAGGCCGTGCAGACTCACGATGACTCCTCATGGGAAAAGGTTTTGGCCCGTGTTACCGAAGAGATCGAGAGACTACCCCCAAAATGCAGGGAAATTTTTCTCTTAAGCCGAAAAGAAGGCTTGACCAATCTTGAAATATCAGAATACCAAAAGGTGTCTGTCAAGACCGTGGAGGCCCATATTACCAAGGCTTTTGGAGTGCTCCGGAAAAAAATGGGCGTGGAATATAGGACGTTCTTATTTGTAGTGTTCGGAACGCACGAGCCATGGTTGCCGCAAAGGGAAGTTCCGGATTAAAACGTCTCATTCCGAGGCAGGGGAAACTTTTCCGCCACTTTCAATTTGCTGTGCGTCGGCTTGGGATTTACCCTGGGAAAGACGGTTGCCTTTCCCATAGTGTACCCGATACCTCCAAAAGCTTATCCCGCCCAAAATAACGGCACCTAGCGCGATAAACCATATATAGTCGGGCGTAATGGCGGCGGAACCGCTTTGCCCGTAGCTGTGGAGGCCTACCAGGTAATAGTTTACCCCGAAATAGGTCATCATGATGCTACCGAAGGCGATGACGCTCAAGAAGTTAAACGACCATGTTCCCCTAAGCCCGGGAACAAGGCGGGTATGGATGACGAAGGCATATACCATGATGGAAATCAGGGCCCAGGTCTCCTTGGGATCCCAGCCCCAATACCGGCCCCAGCTTTCGTTCGCCCACTGGCCCCCGAGGAAATTTCCAATGGTCAACATGACCAGGCCGACGGTCAAGGCCAGCTCATTGATAATGGTCAGCTCTCTGATGTTGATGCTCATCCGTGCCCGGTTCCCTTTGTTGGTCAAAATCATCAGAATCAGGCATACGACCCCCAAAATCATACCAACGGTCAGCGGTCCGTAGCTTCCGACAATGACGGCTACATGAACCATCAGCCAATAGCTATCGAGTACGGGCACCAAGTTGGAAATCGCGGGATCTACCCAGTTTTGATGGGCAATGAAGAGCAGCATCGAGGTCACGAAGGCCGAGGCGGCAATGGTCATATCGCTGCGTCTGGCGAACAATAGTCCCATCCCCATAGTCGCCCAAGAAACATACAGGATGCTCTCGTAGGCGTCGCTCCAAGGAGCGTGGCCCGAAATGTACCAGCGTAATACCAACCCCGCCGTATGCCATAAAAAAAGGATGACTATGGTGCCCTTTAAAAAATAACTGGCGATACGCCATATCGAACGGTCCTTGAAGATTTGGAATATCAATACAAAGAACATCAACAGACCCAGAACGGCGTACAATCGATATAGGTGGTTGAAGATATCAAGCTTGTTGTAAACGACCTCGGTATTGATTTTTTGATCCGAGGGAAGCACCTCGCTGCCGTGGTTTTTCTGGTTTTGTTTAAAGGCCTCCAACAGTTTATTGGCATCGCTGTAATCCCCGGTATTTTTCGCCTCCCGCAGGGTCATCAAATAATAGGGAATGGAATTCTTGATAAAATTACCGTATAGGGAATCGGATACCTGGTATTGACCGCTACGATACTCGAGGGCGGATATCCATTTGTTGTTCTCGTGGTTCAGCAGCGGGAAAATCTTGATGATACGGCCGCTCAGCGCCTGGTCCAACAGTCCGATCCGGGCGTGGACATTCTTAATATCCTTTTCTATTTGATTAGGATTGGTGGTGGCGGTGGCGTCCCTCAGGTAAGGCTCCAATTTATAACTGCCGTCCGCATTGAAAAAATCGGTGGCTTTGGCGAACTCTTGATCTTCCGGAACCCCGATAATGTGCCGCAAGCTATCGTTCTGGCCCTTTTTGTCGATGGCAATAAACTCCGCATTATACCAAGCGGGAGGTACCAACATCATGGATAGGAATACCTGATCGGCATTCATATCCTTGAACTTGTCCTTCAAGCTCAGCTTGCGAAGCAGTTCTGAGGAAAAGGTGTTGATGGGCTTCATACGCCCCCCATCATCCTGTATGACCAGCTTTCCGAATTTTTCGGCGTGCTCTTTGGGTACGATGGTCGTTTTGAGGAGGGAATCAATTTGCGCCTGGGAAGGCATGGTGGCGGAATGGTCGTGCCCGTCATCTGCGGAATGGCCTTGGCTATCGTCGATTACATGCTCTTGCAAATTGGCCGCTTCCTCCACCGAAACCGGTTCCGGGTCGTCGCCCGCCGTGGCCTTTTGGGTCTCCTGTGCCTGTTGCGCCTGTCCCCAAAACAATCCGCCAATAATCAACACCGTGGTCAACGCGGCCTTTTTGGATTTCAGTTTCTCGAGGGATTTGCCCAAATCCTTAAAACGGGTCTTCCCGAAGAACATAATCCCCATCAGTCCAAAATACAATAGGAAATAGCCCAGATAGGTAATCCAAGTACCCCACCGATCGTGGTTCACCGAAAGAATGGTTCCCTTTTCATCGGGATGGAAACTGGACTGGAAAAAGCGATATCCCCCTTCATCAAGAATATGATTCATATAAATATCGTAGTCATAGGGACGGTCATCCTCGACGGTCACCTTGCTCATAAAGGAAGCATAGCCCTGTTCGGTGCCGGGATACTTCTCGGCGATAAAATCGTTGAGCTTGATGCTAAAGGGAAGTTCATGGATCTTGGAACCATAGCTGAGGCTGAAATCGAGTCCGCCAACTTCAAAAGCTTCCGTAAAATCCGACGTCCCCTTGCCGCCGAGCAGCTTTTTCTTCACGGTTTCGCCCTTTGCGGAAACTTCGACCACCAGGGCATCCAGGGTGGCCTCGGTCACCTCTTCCTCGGGCACCTTGATGATATCGTACGACCCCTTTACGATGGGGTCGGGAATCACGAACTGCATCCCCGCCATATTGTAAAGCGACCTTAATTGCAGCTCCTGAAGGCTGTCTTTGGCCACCTCGCCCCGAAATTGGTCCGCCATCCGCATAAAATCGCCCTCGAAAGGGGACTTAATTTGGTAGGCATCCCCAGCGGTCGAGATGTTGATGGCCCCGTCCGTGGGCTTGTTCAGGGCAAACAAAACCCCATGGATGCTGGCCACCTGTCCGTTTTCCAAAAAATGTTCGTGGCGTTGCCCGTCGCCGGCCTCTACGATCTTCAAATACTTCTTGCCGTTTTCATCGGGCACCAGTCCCTCTTTGGCACCATCGATAAAACCCACGTACGAAATGCTAAAGGGCTGTCCGTTGTAATCGTCCTCCCACGGTAGGTTTGATTTGATGGCTTCGGCGGTAACGATCAGGTCTTCCTGCAAGGTCTTGCGCCTCGGTTGCCCGTCGATTTCCCCATCCACATAGGCCGTCAGATAGGTCTTGTCGGAATAGAACACGTTTTCGGAGTTCCCCTCCCGGATCGGCATCATCCCCTCGAAACTGATATAGCGGGTCACGAAGGCGCCGACGATAATCAATATCCACGAGAGGTGCAGGGTAAGCACGGGCCATTTTTCCCAGCGCAGCAATCGATAGCGGCGCATATTCCCAATAAAATTGATGACGAAAAAAACCATGATGCCCTCGAACCACCAGGCGTTATAGACCCAAATACGGGCGGTCTCGGTGCTGTACTTGCTTTCGATAAAGGTACCGAAAGCCATGGCGACGGCGAAGACGATAAAGAGGATGGCCATCAAACGGGTGGAGAAGAGGAAGTTTTTGAGCAAATCCTTCATCAGTAGCTGATTTGGTTTTCAGGATGCAAAAATACATGTCTTTTTAGGATTTATGAGGATGATTATATCTTAATCGGTAGAACAAAAACGTTAATTATACGTGAAAAGGGGAAGGATGCGAGTCGGAATGGAATCGTCACCCCCAAAAATAAACCGCTGCAGTTTTAAGCCCGTAACCCTAAAGATTCCTATTTTCGCCCTATGATCACGATCAGCATTTTAGGGACCGGCAAGGTGGCAAAGCACCTGTGCAATGGCTTTACCGCGGTCGCGGATGTCAAAGTAGTTCAAATCATCGGCAGGAACACCAAAGCCCTAAGCGCCTTTGGAAACGGGGTGCACACATCCTCGGATTTTTTAAAAATTGAAGATGCCGATATTTTTGTCCTTGCCGTGAAAGACGATGCGATAGCCGAAGTATCCGGATACCTGGAGGATAAAAAAGGATTGGTAGTACACACCTCCGGAAGCGTTTCGATGGATACGTTGTCCAATTGTGGCCGGTACGGTGTCTTTTATCCCTTACAGACCTTCAGCAAGAACCGAACGGTCGATATGGCGACCGTTCCCATTTGTTGGGAAGCCCGTGACCAAGCGGATGGGGTCCTACTTCAAAAATTAGGCGGGAAAATTTCCGAAAAGGTACACCATGTCGATTCCGAGCAGCGGAGGGCCCTTCATTTGGCCGCGGTTTTCGTCAACAATTTCACGAACCACCTGTACTATATCGGGCAGCAAATTTGCCGGGAAAAGGGATTGGCCTTTGAGTTACTGCTCCCGTTGATTCGGGAAACCGTAGATAAACTCGCAGATTTGAAACCCCAGGATGCCCAAACGGGCCCGGCGCGGCGGGGCGACGCAGGAACCATCGAAAAACACCTGCAACAGTTAAAAAATTCGGAATACAAAGAAGTTTATAAGCTGCTGAGCGAATCCATCGGTAAATTGTACGGCACGATGTACACCTAAAAACCAGATTTTGGAAAAGAACTACAAAGAAATCCTAAGAAACATCGATACCTTCGTCTTTGATGTCGACGGGGTCTTTACCGACAGCACCCTGATTATCACCACCGAGGGCGAAATGCTGCGCAAAATGAGCGTGAAGGACGGGTATGCCCTAAAAACCGCCCTTCAAAAGGGCTACAACGTATGCGTGATATCCGGGGGCACGAACGAAGGCGTCCGCAACCGGCTCAGGGCCCTCGGGGTCACGGACATCTATCTCGGCGCACACCATAAAATGGAGGCGTTGGGGGAGTATATGGACATTTACGAAATTGCCCCCGATACCATGCTCTATATGGGCGACGACATTCCCGATATTCCACCCATGCAAGCGGTCGCCCTGCCCACGTGCCCTCAGAACGCCGTGCCGGAGGTTAAGGCTATTTCTAAATATGTATCGCATAAAAACGGGGGCGAAGGCTGTGTGCGCGATGTCATCGAACAGGTGCTAAAGGTCAGGGGGGATTGGATGTCGAATTTTAGCGCGGCCAATGATTGAGGGAAAAATTACAAAAATGTCATCCCTGTCACATCGAGCGCAGTCGAGATGCCAAATTCCAAAATTGCCATCCAAATCCTGTGGGATATGCTATCTGACCGATTAATAGGCTACCACCTCATCCTCGCCTCCGCATCCCCAAGAAGACAACAGCTGCTTCGGGAAATGGGTCTGGATTTTGAAATCCGGATTCAATCCGTGGAAGAAGCGTATCCAAAAGAGTTAAAAAAAAGTGCCATTTCCGATTACCTTGCCCAACTGAAGGCGTCGGCCCTTGCAGGCTCCCTGGCTCCCAATGACATACTGATCACCTCGGACACGGTCGTCTGGCATAACAACAGCTCCTTGGCCAAACCCAAAAACGCAGAAGAGGCCTACACCATGCTAAAAACCCTGACCGGTGATTGGCACGAGGTCATCACATCGGTATGTTTTACCAGGACTGCCGACCAAAGGACCGTCAACCATACGACAAGGGTCAAGTTCAAAAAACTCACGGAGAAGGAAATCCGGTTTTACATTGAAAATTACAAACCTTTCGACAAAGCGGGCGCCTACGGTATCCAGGAATGGATCGGCCTGATCGGCATCGAGAAAATCGAGGGCTCCTACCCAAACGTGGTCGGATTGCCTACGCATTTGGTGTACGCGACACTTTTGGATATGATCGGATGAGGCATTTCCCTTTTCCCGACAAGGAGAACGACGATTATTCCCTGCACCTAGTCCAAAAAATTCTTAGGGGACTGAAAAAAGACCTTTCTTGTACCTCTAGCCCCTGACAATAAAAGAAATGCGGAATACGTTGTACTAGCTCACAAGGGAACCGGGTGTTTCAAAAAAAAGCGATGTTGATCGCGAAAGATCAAACTTCAAACCGGCGACCCGTATCCGCTACCGTTAAATCCCCTCCTATGCCCAAACTGATAACCCCCACCCTAATCCTTGAAGGCGAGGACTTTCTGTCCAAACACGGGTATAGGGCCACGGTGGAGCTCGGTCTCGGCGGCCTGAGCAGCTTCAGCGTCTCCTTTCAAGCCAGCGCCACCGAGGGCACCGGCACGCTGATGGATACCTCTCTGGGCATGATCGGCAAGCGCATGTACATCGGCTTGGACGACGGCGCGATGGAGTTTACCGGCCTGGTCGCCCGCATCGCCCTGCACAAGGGCACCGGGGCGTCGGGCACGCTCACCGTCTCCGGCCACGGGCCCTCGGCACTGCTTGCCGCTACCATGCAGTGCCGCAGCTACGAAGAGGGGACCTCGCTCTCCCGCGTCGCCGGGGAAACCCTGGAGGGGCATTCCGCCGAAGTGATCAGGGCCGTCATGGGCGATGGGGCGGACGTGCCCCTGCCCTACACCGTACAGTACAACGAGAGCGACCTCGCCTTCCTGCAGCGGCTCTGCCGCCGCCACGGGCTGTGGTTCTACCACGACGGAAAGGACCTGCGCATCGGCCGCGGGGGCGGGAGGACGGTCGGCGGCACCTACGGCACCGACGTCCTCTCCCTGGACCTCTCCGCCGCGCTCACGGGGCGGGGGCCGGATGTGGGGGGCCACGACTGGGAAGGCGACCAGGCCCTCGGAACCCCCGCCGGAGCATCGCCGGTAACCTCGAACGACTATTCCGGACAGGTCGGCGACCTCTCCAGCCGTGTCCTGCCCAAAAAAGGGACCTATTATCATGCCTCCGGTCAGCACGGGCACGGCGGGCAATCCGCCATGGACCGTGCCGTCAGGGTGGGCGCCCAGGCCACGGCGGCCGGCCGGGTCACCGCATCGGGCACCTCCGGACTGGTCGGGCTACGGGTCGGCGATACCCTTGAGCTGGGCGGACCGGGCCCAGGGGGGAAAGGCGGGGGCCGCTCCTTCGGCAACTACGACATCATAGGGGTGGTACACCGTTTCGACAACGCCGGGCACTACGCCAACGACTTCAAGGCTGTTCCCGCCGGCACCGCGCACCCTCCCGGTTCCGACGCTTTCCAGGCGCCCTTCGCCCCCGACCAGCGCGGCCGCATCACCGACAACGCCGACCCGCAGGGCCTGGGCCGCGTTAGGGTCCAGTTCCCCTGGCAGCGCGAAATATCGCGGTGCACCCCCTGGATCAAGGTATCGAGCCCCTACGGTGGGGCGGGAAAGGGGTTCTACTTCGTGCCCGAAAAGGGGGAGGAAGTCCTCGTCGGCTTCGAGGGCGGTGACCCCGAGCGGCCCTACGTGATTGGCGCGGGATACAGCGTTTCCGCCAAGAGCGGCTTCGCTGACGCCGGCAACAACATCAAGGCCATCCGGACACGCAGCGGGCACACCATCGAGCTGAACGATACAGAGGGGGGCGAAACGATCACTATCAATGACAAGAACGGAAACGGCATCCATATTAACACCGCCGACAACGACATTGTGATTTCTGCCCACAATAATGTGACAATTACCGCCGCCGAAAACCTGACGCTAAAAGCTAAAAATATACGGTTCGACGCGCAGGAAGATATGGAAATGGACATCGGCAAAAACAAACGGGAATCCGTGGGCGGCAAATCCCAAACCTCCTCAAAAAATACAGAAGAAAACATATCGGAGAACAAAAAAATGACCATTGGCAAAAAATTGGAACAGACCTCCGGAGAATTGACCATGCATACCAGTCAAGGGAAAATGTTGCTGGACAGTTCGGGAAAGATCACGATACAAAGCAAGGAAGGAACCGATTACGGCAAGTAAATAAAAACACCATGGCCAGAAGTTACGTAGTGGAAGGCGCCCGGTTGCAATGTACCCTAGGCACATCTCCAGGTAAGCTCAAAGTGGTTTCCCAGCAAAAATTGACAGTTCAGGGCAAATTAAAGGCAACGAACAAAGACAAGCTGCTGGAACCCCCGTTTTTTGGTTCGTGTACCTGCAAATCCCCAAGTCCACCGTGTTCACCCGTATTTCAGGAATGGCAGGTGCCCAGCAAGAAAGCAAGCATGGGCGACATGACCTTTTTAATGGACGATTCGAAGATCCAATGCATCCAAGGGGGTACGATTAGCATCCAGGATGTCAACCAGGATGCCGTCGCGACCGGCGAAATGGACAAGGAACCCGACAAAGTCCTACCAAAGCTTGAAGGAGAGGTCATCTTTGTCAACGGCTACCTCAGCAATCCGGTGACCAATTCAGAGTCCCACTACAACGCCATAATGGACAAGAACCCCGATAACAATGATCACGGGACACTTCAAGGCGAGAATACCAACGAACACAATCAAACACATCACAAAGATGTGTATACGGCAAACGAACATAAAGAACGTGAAAACCGTAGTGGATGGGAAAAATTATGGCAAGACGAGCTAAAGCTGCGCTTGGGAAGACCTTTAAGTGCGCTCGTCCGTTTTAGCTATACCCCTGAAGAAAAATACCGCGGTTATTGGAATACCAAGACCAATAAGATGAAGGGTACCGAAATCTATGCAGAACACTTTAATGCCCGTGGCAACGAACATTTTATCAACGGATCCCACGGCCTGGGATCCAGCGCATCCCACCGCATAGACCATGGTATCGCACAAGGTTATACCTGGGCCAAGGAAAATTGGAACATAGAAACCTCGGAGTATGTAGAAAATATACGTGAGGGCAATCCCTACATCGAAACCTTTTCCCCCGCGTATAAGCCTGTCACCATAATCGGACACAGTCAAGGTGTGGCGATGGCCGCAGGGGTTGCGATCGGCGTTTTGAAATATGCCGCCGATATGGGGTACGAAAAAATACCCCTGAACCTAATATTTCTTGGCGTGCACCAACCTAAAAACTTGACAGGGGAAGAATATGACCAATTATTCCGTCAAAAAACCAAGTATCTTGAAGTTGACGATTTTTATCTAAAGCTAATAGGCGATGGCGAGCAATCGGGAAAGGAGTACCTGAACAGTATTTCGGACCTCTTCGACCCCGATCACCATAAACTCAAGCATGAAAGGGGCATCTATGAACACCTGAAAAAGATAGTTGGAGATTGGCCGGCGTTCAAGGAAAGGGCCGTACAGTTTACCTTTGCCAATGACCGGGGAGACCTGGTACTTAGGGACGGCGACATCCCCGAAATCGACAGTGCCTGCCATCCCGAACGAGACACCACTTTGTACAGTGTCGAGTTTTTCTCGAGCCGGAAGAAAATCCCTACCGAATACGAGACGGTCCAAGGCAAAAAGGTAATCGACCTTTCCATGGAAGAGCAGGGAATTGAAGGTTTTATCGTGATTCCACCGTATATTGCCAATCGACGCTTCGATTACGATGCTTTGGAAGATTTGAACGACCCCACAAAGGAACAAAAAGAACACGGGGTGGAATGGGGCGACTATAAAAGTGTATGCATCCGATGGGGCATCGCCATGGCCAGGTATAAAAAACTGAAAAAGGAGTACAACAAAGTGGCCAAAGACAAATGGTATGTGCCTGAATATGACCGTGAAAATAATATCCTGTTACGCAACTGGGAGCATTTGAAGGTCGATTGGCTATACCTACAGACCGCCAGATGGTACGCGCCCCTGCAGACCGCCGATCTCTATGCGCACTTCAGCCCCGTGGGTCTGATAAACCATAAAAGAATACTGTCGGATTTTGAGAAGTATTGCGACGATACGGTGGGGACTACCGAGAGTATTTGGGAACGAATTAAAAAGGTCGGGGAGAACAAGTTTTATCGGGTCGAATTTGATGGGAAATTGAGCAGCAAAAATAGTGATGATAGTATTGAGAAGAGAAGGCTTGCAAAAAGCGAAATAGAAACAAAATTAGTATCGAAACAAGTTAACACTACAGTAGGGAATACTTCTTACGTTAAAAATGTAATCGCAGCCTTCGTTGATGGTAATGAAGCTGCTGCAAAAGAATTGTATAGGGAACCGATAAATTTGCATAGCGGAATGAAGGCCCCTACGAAAGAAGAAATGCAGAAAATTACTGATAAAAAAGGTGAACAATTATTCAAGCTACGAGAGGTCAAAAAGGACAACACCGCCATCAGAAAGCTAAAAGATTTTTAACCATGAATTATCGAAATTGTTGGATGATGCTCGGCATATTTATATTAATAACGAATACCATGTGCGATACTCCGAAAGACTACAGCCAGTACCAGGAACTTCATCAACACGATGGAAGTGAAAACTATGAAATTACCATCATTTTTCCTAAAGAATATGAGGTTTACGAGGTTCTGATGGATACCGTTATGAAACAATTAAACGTAGCCGGAAACACCAATCCAATCGATAAAAAGGAAACCAAAGGAGGTAGAAGAAAGATATCGAACATGGGGAAGGTCTTGGATGAAGGACCAATCTGCAGAATTCTCCGGGACGGTACAATAAAATATTATGATACCTATTTTAATTGGGTTTTCGACGGCGACAAAAACGAATATACATTTAAAAATCCTTTGAGCGCTAACGACCAAAAAGACCCAGAAAAATGGCTCAAAAAATTCATAGAACTCTACGAAAAAGCATCCTACATATACGAATCTTCCTGGGAGTATCATTTTAAAATTGAAGGAGAATGGTACAAGATGGAATACAACCTCGACGTGGTCAACGAGGAATTCGTAGAACAATTTCCCCCCAAAGAAAACGAGGACGTCCGCTTCATGGAACTGCGAGATCTTCGATCCGGCAAAATGGAAAAGGACACGACCCTACTGCAGTTGGTAGGATACGAGGAGACCGATAGTGAAGAGGGCGTTGGGTTCAATCCCATATCGTTCTCGGCGGGTCATTACTTTATGGAACTTTACATGCCCCTCGGCGATACCATCAAGATCAAAAGACACGGCAGCATGGGTACGAACATGCAATTCTACAAAATTCCGGTGACCAAAGGTGGACGCAATGACGTTGTCTTTATCGTACAGGAGCCCAATGAAATGTATCCGAACAGGGAATTCGGCGGCATGTACGCGGTAAGACCAAGGAGTCTGGAACAGGATGAGCACGGTTCCCACAAGAGTAACGCCGACAGCTTTCTCAGCCAATACGATTCAACCCGCGGAAATATCGACGTCGAGGCCAAGTTTCTCAAACCGATGAAGGATTAAATGAATCCATGACCACCATTTCCTTTGCCTTAGCGGCAGGCTAACCCCGATGACCTAAGCCTATGGTTTATTAATTGGTCACAACTACGGTTTTTAGGCTTACTATCGCTAATTTTGCTACGTACAAAATAATGGTGGTCTACCCTACTTTCCAAGGATTTCGGACCCGTTAAAAGGACAATCCATGAAAATCCAATTTCGAACAATAGCAGCTTTTTTGACGCTAGTTGCCCTTTCGTACTTGCCGGTTTCCTGCTCCGAAAAACCCGAAGAAAGTCAAGGCGATACTCCCAAAGCGCAAAAGGTAGAGCCAACGCAGAAAAAGCCCTTGTCCGACACCTTTAAAAAATACTGGTACGCCGGGGAGGCAGAAATTACATCCTATCGGTTGCAGCAGGCGCGCTACGGTGAGACCCGCGACGGTAAGGCGGTGCTGATTTACGTGACTGAACCCTTTTTGCCCGAGGTACAGGTAAAAGCAGATGAACCCCATCACAAAAA
Source organism: Pricia sp. (assembly GCA_035705395.1). Classification (GTDB taxonomy): domain Bacteria; phylum Bacteroidota; class Bacteroidia; order Flavobacteriales; family Flavobacteriaceae; genus Pricia. The sequence goes on from DASSWC010000048.1 coordinate 17,810, forward strand.
TGTGTCCGTTCTCAAATTGAACGCCACCAAAAAATATCTGACGGGTATCTACCCCTACTCCATCATGACCAGCACTTTTTATCCGGTGCATGACAACCAACATGCCATGAAGGTCGCTTTTTCCTCCCAGGAATGGTGCGGACAGGTATATGCCCAGCTGAACAATCGCGACCAATTCGAGGTGCTATCCCATTCCTATTTCCAGGGCGAGGCGGATCAACACTTGAAGCTGGAAAAAACCATCCTCGAAGACGAGCTGTGGAACAAGATCCGTATCGATCCCACAAGCCTTCCGATTGGG
>DASSWC010000049.1:0-4647 GCA_035705395.1 Pricia sp.
ATCAATATGGGTCCGCCCCGATAGAATCCCCCCCGATACAGGGTCTGCCAGATATCCTCAATATCATTGGCGGAACGGCCGATTACGAATTTGGATAACTCGTTTACACAGGCCTCAACGGTATCTGCCTTACCCTCGACCACAGGTTCCCCCCACCCGAAGATTCCGTTCTCCACGGTCATTTTGAGGAACAACCAGCGCGGTGGTACCTTGAAAAGTTCTATTTTTGCGATGTGCAAGCCATCCATCAGCTTTGGTCTCTCATTTTTATGAATTTTTTGGCCCGTGTGGTAATTTTTTTATAATCGACTTCCAACCGAACATTATTTTTTACCAGACTGCTCCCCAAGCCTACCCCGTCGATACCGGCTGCTAACCATTCCCCTAAATTGCTTTCATCGACACCTCCCACCGCAAAAAATGGAACGCGATCAAATGGACCTTTGAGGGACGTAAAGTACGAAATTCCCAATGCCCCCGCGGGAAACAATTTTATGATATCGGCACCGTACCCAATGGCATTGGCTACTTCCGTGGGGGTCATAGCACCCATCAGCAAGGGTATGTCGTGTGCCAGAGCCGTTTCGGCCACCTCATTTCGGGTATTGGGCGTCACCAGAAATTGTGCCCCCGAAGCCAAGGCTCTTTTCGCCAAATCGGCGTTGGTGACCGTTCCGGCTCCGATCAGTACGTGGGGATGTCGTTTCCTGGCCCTTTCGATTTCTTCGGAAAAACCCGGGGTGTTAACCGTAATCTCCAAAACCGATATTCCACCTGTTATCAGGGCATCGACGGTAGGTTGCACGGATGCTTGGTTTTGCAGCCGAACAATGGATATCAACTTTTCGGTAACAATATAGTCAACTATTTCTTTCTTATCGCTCATCGTATCACGTGTGATGCTTACTAACCACGGCCGGTTGTTATCGTATGACGTGTCCCGAGGTATTTCCTTCGACAATGGAATTGATTTCTGCCTCGCTGCTGGTATGAATATCACCGGTCATCGTATGCTTGAGGGCGAAAGCGGCGGTCGCAAAAGCGATGCTTTTTTGGGGCGGCCACCCCTGATGTACCGCATGAAGGAAACCCGCCGCAAAAGCATCCCCGGTACCGAAGCGGTCAGTGATTTCGATATCGTAACTGTTCGAAAGCACTGGGTCATCGCTTGAAATACAGGCTCCTCCCAGCTGATTGACCGAGGCCGAACTGTGATTCCTGATGGTAAAAGCCAATCGGTCGACTCCAAAAATAGGCCTCGCCTTACGCAGGGCGTCGAGGGTACGGTCGGTCGGGTTCGTGCCTGTAAATGTCATCCCGTATACATCCTTTAATACGCCAATGTTTCCGAAAACCAGGTCAGTATGTTCCAAAATCCGGTCAAAAATTACTTGTGCCTTATCCGCATGCTCCCAAAGGCTTCTCCGGTAATTCAGGTCGAAACTGACTTGCACGCCCATTTTTCGGGCAGTTTTTGCAGCCAATACGCAGGTTTCGGCACAGGACTTGGAGAGTGCCGGGGTGATACCGGAAACGTGCAGCCATTTTTGGTCTTTGAGAATGTGCTCCCAATCGAACTCGTCTTTCCCTATGCCGGCAATGGCGGAATCTGTCCTATCGTAGACGACCCTTGAGGGACGGATGGAACTGCCAAGTTCTATAAAATAGGTGCCTATACGTTGCCCGCCGGCAATGACCCTATCCGTAGAAACCCCGAATCGTTCGAGGGACTGCCGGGCGGCCTGGCCCAAGGGATTCTCCGGTAGCTTACTGATAAACTGGACCGAATTCCCCAAACAGGCCAGGGAAACGGCTACATTGGATTCCGAACCGGCATAGTCGACGGCAAACAGGGATGTGGTTCGCAATCGATCCGCTTGGCCTGTGGGAACAAGGCGCAACATGATCTCGCCGAACGTGGAAAAGGACATCGGTATTAAAATTTCCCCTAAAGTAGGAAATAATTTTAAAGCGACGAGAAAAGCGTGGAAGGGCTTGAATTTTTCAAACGGGCTCCCCGTACAAATCAAAATCCGCAGCCTCCTTTATTCGGATCTCCGCGAATTCGCCTTGCTTCAGGTAGTGCTTCGCGGCATCGATGAGCACCTCGTTGTCGACATCGGGAGAGTCGTATTCGGTGCGGCCTACAAAATAATTGCCTTCCTTTCTATCGATAACACAGCGGTATACCCTACCGATTTTTTTCTGGTTGAGCTCCCAAGAGATTTGGGATTGGATTTCCATAATCTCGTTGGCGCGGGATTGTTTGGTCTCGGCGGGAACGTCATCCACCAAAGTGTAAGCGTAGGTATCTTCTTCATGACTGTAGGTAAAACAGCCCAAGCGCTCGAAACGCATTTGCTTCACCCAATTTTTCAAAACTTGAAAATCAGCTTCCGTTTCCCCCGGATAGCCAACGATCAAGGTCGTACGTATGGCCATTTCGGGTACGGCCGCGCGGAACTCCCGCAACAACTTGGTCGTCTTTGCCTCAGTCGTTCCGCGGCGCATGCTCTTAAGAATGCGGTCGGAGATATGCTGCAGGGGAATATCCAGATAATTACAGATTTTGGGTTCCCGCTTCATCACCTCCAGTACATCCATGGGGAAGCCGGTGGGGAAGGCATAGTGCAGCCGAATCCACTCGATGCCCTTTATCCTGACCAGGTTTTCGAGCAATTCCGCAAGGTTCCGTTTTTTGTATAGGTCGAGTCCGTAATAGGTCAAATCCTGCGCAATCAAAATCAGTTCCTTGACCCCGTTGGCGGCCAATTTTTCGGATTCCGCCACCAGTTCCCCGATCGGTTTGCTCTTGTGCCCCCCGCGCATCAAGGGAATCGCACAAAAGGAACACGGACGGTCACAGCCTTCAGCGATTTTCAGATAGGCGTAGTTTTTTGGGGTCGTGGTCAGCCGTTCGCCGATCAGTTCATGCTTGTAATCGGCCCCCAGGGCCTTCAGCAGGTTTGGCAGTTCGCTCGTACCGAAATATTCATCCACATGGGGAATCTCCTTTTGCAGATCGGGCTTATAGCGTTCGCTAAGGCATCCGGTCACGAAAACCTTATCCACCTCGCCCGCTTGCTTTTTTTGAACGTATTCGAGGATGGTGTTGATACTTTCTTCCTTCGCATTGGCAATAAATCCACAGGTATTTATAACCACTACATTGCCATCCTCCTCGTGGACCACTTCTTTTTCGTTGGCCCGCAACTGCCCCATCAACACCTCGGAGTCGTAGACATTCTTGCTGCAACCAAGGGTCACCACGTTGATTTTGTTCTTTTTAAGGGATTTCGTGCGCATAGGGGTTTCTTACGGGGCTGCAAAAGTACAATAAGTAAAGTGAACTCTTTCCGATAGATCGTCTTATCCGAAAAAAGAATCCACAAATTCATATTTATTAAAAACCTGAAGATCTTCGACCCCTTCCCCTACCCCGATGTACTTCACGGGAATCTGGAACTGGTCGGATATGCCGATGACCACCCCGCCCTTTGCGGTACCGTCCAGTTTGGTGACCGCCAAGGCCGTGACCTCGGTCGCTTTCGTAAATTGTTTGGCCTGCTCAAAGGCGTTCTGCCCGGTGGAACCGTCCAGCACCAGCAATACCTCATGGGGGGTGTCATCGACCACTTTTTGCATGACCCTTTTGACCTTGGTCAGTTCGTTCATCAGGTTAACCTTGTTGTGCAAACGGCCTGCGGTATCGATGATGACCACATCGGCATCTTGTTTGACGGCGGAGCTGAGCGTATCGAAGGCCACGGATGCCGGGTCACTGCCCATTTTCTGTTTGATGAGGGGCACTTCGACCCGATCGGCCCAAACCTGCAACTGATCGATAGCTGCTGCCCGGAAGGTGTCCGCCGCGCCGAGAACTACTTTCAGGCCCTGTTTTTTAAATTGATGGGCCAGTTTACCTATCGTGGTGGTTTTACCCACGCCATTGACACCGACGACCATGATCACATACGGCTTTCTATCGGTCGGGATAACATATTCCGTCGCCTCGCCCGAACCGGTTTCGGAGAGCAGGCCCGCAATTTCCTCGCGAAGGATGGTATTGAGTTCATCGGTACCCATATACTTGTCCCGCGCCACGCGGGCCTCGATGCGTTCGATAATCTTTAAGGTGGTGTTGACACCGACATCCGAGGTAACCAATACTTCTTCCAAATTGTCGAGCACGTCGTCATCTACTTTGGATTTGCCCGCAACGGCCTTTCCAAGTTTTGAAAAAAAGGAAGTTTTCGATTTTTCAAGTCCCTTATCCAGGGTCTCTTTTTTTTGGGAGGAAAAAATATTTTTAAAAAGGCTCATGCGTTCTCTGTTTTTAGGTGTTTCAAAGATAAGGAAGTAAGCGATACGTCACCGGCTGGCTTCAGGCCAAAAAAAAAGCCCCTTCGTTCGGAAGAGGCGCATCAATTACGTTATGTTCGCTTACTTTTTTGACAACCATTCATTGACGTTCTCAGGCGCCATTACCGATTCCACAAAAGTGTAGGAACCGCTTTGGGGCGATTTGACCATTTTGATCGCTTTGGTCAATCGCTTTGAACTCGTCTGTAAGGTTGCTACCGTCTTTTTTGCCATGATAAGGTTTTTTCAGAATCCGTTTATTTAATTTCTTTATGAACCGTCATC
>DASSWC010000050.1:0-6513 GCA_035705395.1 Pricia sp.
AAAGGCCAATAAAATGACGAATATCGACAAAAAAGCGACGGCATATTGCGATAACGTTAAACCTTATTTTGACGATATACGGGTGCATTGCGACCGGTTGGAGCGGTTGATAGACGATCGGTGCTGGCCATTGACCAAGTATCGGGAACTACTATTTGTGAAGTAGGGGTTTAGGCGGGACAAGGCTCAAGTGTCCTTGGGTTTGGGAGTTTAAAAAAGCAATTCTGTGTGCCGTTCGTCGTTTGTATCCCATTTTATTTGAACCCTGAAGCGTCCCCCATCCTGTTTTAAACCTCGACTACTTTTTTGGAATTTGGCCCCTCGGCTGCGCTCGGGGTAGTGAATTTGGCCCCTCGGGCTGCACTCGGGATGGTGAATTTGGCCCTTGGGCTGCCCTCGGGGTGACATTTTAGGAAATTTGAAATTTTTCCCTTAGGATATTGCTATTTTTGCCAAAACTCCTCCCGATGCGTTCCAAAGCCAGCGAAAGATATAACCAGAGGGGCGTTTCCGCCTCCAAGGATGACGTACACCAGGCCATCAAAAATATCGACAAGGGCTTGTTCCCGAAGGCCTTCTGCAAAATCGTGCCCGACCACCTGACGGGCGACGTGGACTATTGTCTGGTCATGCACGCCGATGGGGCCGGCACCAAATCTTCCCTGGCCTATACGTATTGGAAGGAGACGGGAGACCTGTCCGTATGGAAGGGCATCGCCCAAGATGCGTTGGTTATGAATGTCGACGACCTCATTTGTGTAGGCGCCACGGATAATATTATGCTTTCCTCGACCATCGGACGGAACAAGAATCTGATACCCGGGGATGTGATTTCCGCGATTATCAACGGTACCGAAGAGCTGATATCCGATTTGGAGGGGCACGGGATTACCATCCATTCCACGGGTGGCGAAACGGCCGATGTGGGAGATTTGGTACGTACCATCATTGTCGATTCGACCGTAACGGCGCGAATGAAACGGAAGGATGTCATTGATAATGCCAACATCAAGCCGGGTGATGTGATCGTCGGTTTGGCTTCCTTCGGGCAGGCCAAATATGAGAAGGAATACAATGGGGGTATGGGTAGCAACGGGCTCACATCTGCACGTCATGACGTTTTTTCGAAATATCTGGGCGAAAAGTATCCCGAAAGCTACGACCCATCCGTACCCGAAGGGCTGGTTTATTCCGGAAATACCCGACTGACGGATGGTGTCGAAGGCTCGCCCTTGGACGCCGGCAGGCTGGTGCTGTCCCCTACGCGGACCTATGCGCCGATTGTCAAGAAAATCCTTAAAAAATATACATCCAGAGACATTCATGGCATGATTCACTGCAGCGGCGGTGCGCAGACCAAAATCCTACATTTTATCGACGGGCTCCATGTAATAAAAGATAACCTTTTTCCCATTCCGCCTTTGTTCCAATTGATTCAGGAACAGTCGGGTACGGACTGGAAGGAAATGTATCAGGTCTTTAACTGCGGGCACCGGTTGGAGCTGTACGTCGACCCTTCGATTGCCGATGGCCTGATATCCATTTCGGAAAGCTTCGGGGTAGAGGCCAGGGTAGTTGGCCAGGTCGTGGAAAGTGCCACAAAAAAACTGACCGTCCACAGCGAATTCGGCAGTTTCATGTATTGAATCCTCGCCAATGAATCTCGAGACCTTTTCCGAACCGTGCGGAAGGCATTTAAAATGCTACCTATTTAGCCCTTTCCAACCCCCCCTATTTTAGGGTTCCCATTGAAACTCCGGTTTTTGAACATCGAATATGCGCCTAAACCGATCGACGTATATACTTTTCCAACAAATTGTACGTTTTCTTTTAAAAGAAATTGGGTATGGAAAGAAAACAGTTTCTCAAAAGTTTGGGAGCCGGGGCGGCTTTTGCCATAGCCTTTCCCTGTATGCATGCCTGTTCCAAGGACGAAGGGCTCCCGGGGGACGAAGGCGGAAATATCCCCGTACCCACGGGGGTGGACTTTACCGTTGATCTTGAATCTTCCGAGGCCAGCGCATTGGGCGAGAACGGAGGCTTTATCTTTAAAAACTCGGTAGTCGTCGTCAAAAACCTAGAAGGAAATTTCGTTGCCGCAAGCCGTGTATGTAGCCACCAAGGTTATGAGGATGTCCAGTTTCTCGACCGTGACGGCGGAATTTTTTATTGTGGGGTTCATGGTTCGCGTTTCGAACAGGATGGAAGTCCCCTGAACAAAGTGGACAAACAACCGTCCAAAAACCTTAAGATCTTTAAAACCGAGCTATTGGGTACCGTCCTGCGGGTGTTTGAATAAAGGATGCCAATTTGGCTGCATCATATGAAAAAGAATCTATACATTTTTTACCTGTTTTTTGCTTCCGCATTACCTGCCCAAGAATGGGAAAACAGTTACGCCGATGCCTTGGCAGATGCCAAAGTGAGCGGCAAACCCATCCTTTTGGTGTTCTCAGGTTCCGATTGGTGCGCGCCGTGTATACATCTGGACCGGAAAGTCTGGCAATCCGATGTCTTTCGCGATCATGCCAAAAAAAATTACGTGTTGTACAAGGCGGATTTCCCCAAAAAAAAATCCCATCGATTACCGGATGCCGTTGCCGAACGGAACAACGCACTGGCCGAACGATACAATCCCAAGGGGAATTTCCCCCTGATTGTATTGCTGGGCAGGGACGGAGCCGTTTTGGGCAAGACCGGATACCACAAAGGTGCCCCCGAAGAATATGTAGACCATCTTAATGCCCTGATAAAGTGAGGTTACTGATGACTTTGTTGTTTTGCCTTTTGACCGTGGGCGGCTATGCCCAGGAAAAAGAGCGCGTTACGGTACACAAGACCTTAAAACTGATGGGCACGCGTTTCGATATCACCGTGGTAGCCGAAAGCGAAGAAATGGGCTATATCAATATCGACGAGGCCACCGCCGAAATCCGTCGGATAGAGAACCTGATATCGGCCTGGAACCCCGATTCCGAGACCTCGTTGATCAATAGAAATGCGGGAGTACGACCCGTAGAAGTGAGTCCCGAGCTGTTCAGGCTTATCGAACGGGCCAAGCAGATTTCGGAACTTACCGATGGGGCCTTTGATATTTCCTTCGCCCCCTTGAATGAAATCTGGAAGTTCGACGGCACCATGGAACGCAAGCCCACGTATGTCGAATTGGAAAAATCGATAGCCAAGGTGGGCTATCAAAAGATTATCCTTGACGAAGTAAATCAGACCGTTTTCTTGCGGGAAAAAGGGATGAAGATTTCCTTCGGGGCCATAGGGAAGGGTTATGCGGCCGATAGGACCAAAGAACTTTTGATCTCAAAACAGGTTGTTGGCGGAATCATCAACGCAGCGGGGGACCTGACCACCTGGGGTACCAAGGCCAACGGCGAAAAGTGGCTGATCGGCATCGCGAATCCCTTAAGTAAGGAAAGGATTTTCTCGTGGTTGCCCGTCGTGGAATCGTCGGTGGCCACCTCCGGCAATTATGAGCAGTTTGTCGAATTTGATGGGGTTAAATATTCCCACATTATCGACCCCAGAACGGGCTACCCGTCAACGGGGGTGAACAGCGTTTCCGTTTTCGCGAAGAGCGCCGAACTCTGTGACGCCCTCGCCACGGCCGTCTACATTATGGGCAAGGAAGCGGGTCTTTCCCTTATCGCCCAATTGGGAGGCACCGAGGTCATTTTGGTAGATAGCGACAATAAAGTACATAAAAGCAGCGGGATTTTGTTCGAGAGTGATGTGAAGCCTTAAGGCATGAAAAAGTTGATCATTGTTGGATTCATTGGATGCTTTTCTACCTCGTGCGTGGCGGTGAAACAGTACGAAAAGGTATACCTCAACGACGAAGAGATGCAACTTTCGGCCAAGGGGTCCGAGCGGTTCGAGACCAATTTTCAGGTGTACCGGGAGGCCGCGGCAGGCGCGAACGGGGGAAAGAGTGGGGGTGGCTGCGGGTGTAATTGATTAATAAACGACCCGGTGGCCTTACGACCCGACCACCCCATAACCAAACATCCGCTTTCCTTGAGAAAAATCACAATCCTTTCCCTACTGCTGACGGCTCAATTAGGATTTTCCCAACAAGACACATCCTACAAAAAGCGGGTGCTGGAATCCGCCGAAATCGACTTGCTTTTCAGCTATTACGGGCAGGATGGGCAGAACGCCGCGGTCACTGGGGGCGAGGGCAGCGAGGAATTGACCGATGCCACCTCCGCCCTCGTCGTAAGGATTCCCTTGAACGATGACGATGTGCTTACCGCCGATGTGGTCATTTCGGCCTACACCTCGGCCTCTTCGAGCAATGTGAACCCGTTCGATGGCGATGCGAACCGAAGGGTGAGTCCCTTCAGCGCTTCCTCGGGGGCTTCCCGGAAAGATGTGTTGGTACATTTTAATCCCTCGTACCGTCATGCTTCCGACGACCGCAATAACGTGTATTCCGCGAACGCCTATATCGCCTCGGAATACGATTATTTTTCCTTGGGATTCGGTGGGGGCTATACCCGGTTGTTCAACGAAAAGAATACGGAATTTTCAGTTGGCGCAAAGGTGTATTTCGATACGTGGAACCCCCAATATCCCATGGAACTAAGGGATGGTTTTTTTGATTCCCGAACCGTCGGTATCGGTTCATATACACCCAACTTTGCGGAGTTCGACCACGAACGGCGCAACACCTATGCGATTACGATGGCCCTATCCCAAATATTGGGCAAAAAGTGGCAAGGCGCCGTGTTTATGGATGCCGTTTTGCAAAAAGGATTGCTCAGCACTCCGTTCCAAAGGGTCTATTTTGGCGATGCCAATGATTTTTTCATAGAAAATTTCCAATTGGCCGATGATGTCGAGCGCCTTCCCGATACCCGCTTCAAACTTCCCCTCGGCGGGCGGTTGAACTACTATCTCAGCGATACCTTTATCCTAAGAAGCTATTATCGTTTTTATTATGACGATTGGGGCATTACCGCGCACACTGCCAGCCTCGAAGTTCCGGTCAAATTGGGCAATGCCTTTACCCTGTATCCGACCTACCGGTTCTATTCACAATCCGCCGCGGATTATTTTTATGAAAAGGAAGAGGCCCTGTCGACCTTCGCCTTTTATACCTCCGATTATGACCTGTCCAAGTACCGTGCCCACCAATACGGAATGGGCCTTCGCTATAAGGATATTTTCACACAGGCCAAAATACTTAACTTCGGATTAAAGGCAGTCGATCTGCGCGTGAACCACTACGACCGTAGCGATGGCCTGAGCGCTTTTATCGTAACGCTAGGCACTACTTTTGCGGGGGATTGAAAATAGACTTGTTTTGTGTGGAATTAAAAATGGACTTTGGATTTTGGAGGTAGGAGATGGAACAAAGTCCGCGACATTACTTAATTTGGACCTTACGCTAGCAGGGAATGGACCTTGAGGGTTGCCCAAAGAACACAATTTTTAGCCCAAATTAAGATATCCTTCCTCTTCCAATTCCTGCGTGGAATGTATCAGCTTTGAGTATCCATCCTTCAAAAAATAGACGGTATCGCTGACCTCAAGAATATCCCTATAAAAGTGGTCGGTCATCACGATGGCACTTTCTTTTTGTTTTTGTTTAATGAGGTCCTTCATTCTTTCTACAAGCACAGGGGCTATAAAAGAGAAAGGCTCATCCAGGAGAATAACGGGTTTTTTCGAATTTAGGATTAGATAGGTTTCCACTAAGCGAAGTTCACCGGAGGAAAGGCTCTTGGCGTTATCTTTTTCATACGCGCGGAATGCTGTAAAAAGAGAAGAAAAATTTAGCCAATCCACATCGAAAAACCGGAAGGCTTCCCTCAGTTTAAGATTGTCCGGAAGTAATTGATGCTGGGGCAAATAGGCAATGCAATCTATGCTGTACAACTTCCGGTTTTGGTGTACGCCGTCAATACGTATATTGCCGTACTTTGCTTTCAGGCTTCCAAACAAAATACGCAATAATGAAGTTTTTCCACATCCATTTCTGCCCAAGATACCGGTAACCTTTCCTGTTTCTGCCTTTAAATAAATCCCATAAAGAATTTTCCGGTCGGCAAAACTCAATTCTATATTGTCGATTTCCAAAGTCAAATTAGCTTCAATATAAAGATGGTTACGATAGTCAACAGGGTATCTATGAGAAATGAATAAGCAAAAAGTCCCAATTTGGAGATGCCGAAGTTTTTATAAAAAGTCAGTTTACGGTCCAAGCGGGCATCCAAATAAAAGAGAAAAAGAAATCCGAATAGGAATAACTTGGCAAGAACGATTTTGGGAAATACCCCATTAATTTCCAAAGAATTGAGAAGGGCGTATTGAATGCAGGTAACCGCTATGGAAATCCATAGAAGTGGCCGGTAAAAGTAGAGAACAAGCCGATATGTCTTTAATCGGAACAGTAAACGTATCAAATTTTGGAATATCCATAAATGTACAATTTTATCGTAAATTCGCAGGCACAGCCGAATAACATCATGATAGACAAATTGAACATCGTAAAAC
>DASSWC010000051.1:0-16105 GCA_035705395.1 Pricia sp.
ATTGGCCCCTATGGTAGTCCGTAATTGCAGGTTTTTATGAAGGCTAATGTTACTATAGAAGTTGCCCAAAATAGTCTGGGTTTTAAGGAAGTACCTTCTGTCATTGGCTACGGCAACCGGACTACCGCCACCCTCCATTCCTGGATAATCATAGTTAGACCCCCAGGTTCCATCTGCATAACGCACGGGAATTATCGGTAGGGCTTCCAATACCTGGCGCATGGTGGTGATACCACCACCTCCCAGCTGGTCGATCTGCTTTTCGTTTTGGTCGTTGTAGCTTAAACTACCCCCAATTTTTAACCAGTCATTGACATCCATGTCCAGCGTAAATCTACCTGAATAACGCTTCAGCCACGATTCGACAATGATACCTTCTTCATCACGAAAGCCCATAAATAGTCCGAAATTGGCTTTTTCGTTGCCTCCGGTAAAGGATAGTTGATGGTTTTGGGTAAAAGCGGCCCGAATAGCTTCATCCTGCCAATCGGTATCATACAAAGGCTTGCCTTCGGAATCAAAAAGACGTGGGTCGGTCCTTTTTAATCTAGGATCGGTATAGGCACCTCCTGCCCACCCTGCCGGGTCATATTTTTCAGCATTGGCGTAGGCGATTTCCTCCACTCTAAGAAACTCTTCCGAATTCAGCAAGGGGATTTTCTTGGGCAATGTGCCGAGACCAAAATCAACATCGTAATTAACACGGGCTCCCCCGGGAGTGCCTCTTTTGGTAGTCACCAAGATTACGCCGTTAGCACCTCGTGCCCCGTAAATAGCGGTGGCGGAAGCATCTTTTAAAACTTCAATCGACTCAATATCATTGGGGTTCATGTAATCGATCGGAGTGCTGCCATTCGGTAGGCTAACGGAATTCAAAATCACTCCATCAACCACGTAAAGCGGTGTATTGGCGATACTTACGGATGTATTTCCACGGATTCGAACGACCGTCCTACCTCCCGGCCGTCCTGATCCCGATGTTACATTGACCCCGGCGACCTTACCCGCCATGGCTTGGTTCATTGAAGCTGCCGGTCTTTCGGCCAATTCTTCCGCCTTTACCGACCCAACGGCACCGGTGAGGTCGCTTTTCTTCTGGGTACCGTAGCCGATAACGACAACCTCGTCAAGATTGGCCGCATCTTCCTGCAAGGATACGTTAATGGTTGTCTGCCCTTCAAGCGAAACTTCCTGACTGGCAAATCCGATATAAGAGATAACCAGAACGGCATTTTCATCCGACACTTGTAGCTGAAAATTTCCATCAAAATCGGATTGGGTTCCGTTTGTGGTACCTTTTTCCACAATACTTGCACCTGCCAAGGGCCGGTTGTTACCATCTAGAATGGTCCCCGAAATGGTTACACCTTGAACGTGGTTTTTGTCGTTTACCACAAAATTGGGGCCTGTTGCAAGCTCGTATCCAAGAAAAGGGTTCCCATAGGACGAACTATAGAAAACCAAAATGGCCAAGCTCCAATACTGCTTTTTTAATACTACCGAAATATTCATGATGTTTTGGGATTGCTTTTAATAATATAGTGCTGAGTTAATCTTAGGTTTGCGATTACTCTTAAGCGAAGGTAAATTCGTACTTGATGTAAATCCACCTCTTAGATTACAAATAGTACTATTTTTTTGTCTTTTTTTGGGGAAATGAGCAATCGGGCCGTATGCCAATGGCTACATCAAGAAGATTTTGAAGCTATTTATCGATCCAGTTCCAGGGAGGCCATCATAAACGGGCCGGTTCCCTTGGGATCGTTGGAACGGATGATTTCGTTCACGTAATAGTCGAACGACCCGTCTCTATACGGATCTCCGCCTAAGCCGGCGACCCCGCAACATTTGTTCAGATTGACCTCCCCATTGTCCTCGACCGAAACAAACTCTTCCAGAATACCCGCATAGGCTTTTTTGGCCTGTGTCATATACGTTTCGGGAAGGTAGCCCTTATTGACGCCTTTAGCAAGGGTATAGGTAAACATACAGGTACCGGTGGCCTCCAAATAATTCCCCTTGCGATCGGGCAGGTTGAGCACTTGATACCAAGTACCCGTTTCATCCTGGTACTTTACGATAGCTTCCGCATAGCGGTTTAGGTAATTAACAATACGTTCCCTTCCAGGATGGTCTCGGGGAAGGAGTTCGATGATATCGACCAAGGCCATCCCGTACCAGCCCATGCCCCGGGACCAGAAGTGTTTTGATAATCCGGTTTCCTTGTCGGCCCATCGTTGTTCCCTGCTTTCATCCCACCCGTGGTAATAGAGTCCGGTTTCGGGATCTCGGTGGTGTTTTTCAATGAGGTCGAACTGCAAAACTATATAGTCCAGCACCTTTTTCGCCGCTTCTTCCTCCATAAAAGTATTCGCATACTTGGCATGGAAAGGCTCGGCCATGTAAAGACCGTCCATCCACATTTGATACGGATATCGCTTTTTATGCCAATAGCCTCCCTCGGAAGTGGTGGGCTGGCCTTCGAGTTGTTTGTGCAAAGTATCCATGGCATTTTTAAACCGGGGCTCCTCTTTTTTTCCATGGAGGTAGAAAATGACATCTCCGGATTTGATCATGTCAAGATTATAATCGGTCAAATCGTAGGTTTCAATCGTACCGTCTTCTTTGATCATCCGGTTCGCGTAGTCGTAAATGTAGTCGTAGATCTCTTGATGGGGATATTTTTCATACACCCTAGACATGGCGTGAAGGACCAAGCCATTCGTGTAGCTCCATCTTGGCTTTTCCTGAAAATCTAGCAAGGTTGGGTCGGGAAACCGATGTATTTCGGACAAGGCCATTCGCTCGGACCATTTGGCGTCTTTCGGTACGACCATCCCCGAAGCGGTTTCCGTTTCTTGGGACGTTTCTTTTTTCTCCGTCTTACAGCTATATAGCACTAGCGTTACTAGAAATATGCCTATTACTTTCCTGATTTCCGTTCCAAATGCCATATGTTGAAAAATTTTAGCTAAACCAACTCAAACAAGTATTCCGATTCTGTCCCTCATTAATTTTTTGAAGGATAATTAATTGTCACTATATCTATTTTAATAATGTCTAGATGGGTTAAGTGAATGTCTATTTAAGTTACAGATCGGGGGATTCCATTTTTTTTCCATTGATATACGTATCGATAAAAGTCAAATCCTTAACATTTTCCAAAGCGTATATTGAATCGACCTTTTCGATAGTGACGTTCTTAAAAGTGATATCCCTGATCGGTTTTTCGGCATAGCCTTTCGCGAGAATACCGTACTCCCCACCATTTTTTACCCTTACATTTTCAAGATGGATATTTTGTACCTCGGGCATGTAGTTCCCTTCCTGTACACCGTAGATACCGTAGTAAAGATTTATTTTCAATACAGCCTCCTTGACCTGGCCGACCTCGACATTTCTTACATAAACGTTTTTTACAAAACCGCCGCGTTTGGTGTTTGTCTTAATACGGATGGCCCTGTCAAGATTGGGACTGTCCATGGTACAGTTTTCCACAAATACGTTTTGCACCCCGGCGGAAATTTCGCTTCCTATGACCACCCCTCCATGCCCGTCGATCATCTTACAGTTTTGGACAACGATATTCTCGCTGGGGATGCCTACCCGACGCCCGTCCTCGTTTCTTCCGGATTTTATGGCGATACAGTCATCACCGGTATTAAAGGTACAGTTCTTAATAACCACGTTTTTGGAATATTCGGGATCGCAGCCATCGTTATTCGGGCCATGGCTTTCAACGGTTACCCCGTCAACGGTAACTTTGTTGGATTTTATGGGATGGATAACCCAAAAAGGTGCTTGAACAATCTTTACCCCCTGAATAAGCACGTTCTCGCACGCAAAGGGCTCAATAAACGTGGGGCGCAAATATTCGCCCTTGCCGAAAATCCTTTCCTCGACCGGGACGCCTTTTACGGACATACTATCTTTTAGCTTCACAAGGGATGAATGTTGACGTGGGTCGCCCTTTTTCCATCCATACTCCTCCTTGCCTGCCCAAGGCCACCAAGTTTGATTGTCCGCCTGGCCGTTTAGGATGCCCTCGCCCGTAATGGCAATGTTCTTCTTTTTATAGGCATAGATCAACGGTGAAAAGTTCATGAGTTCCGTGCCTTCGTACGAGGTGTGGACGATTGGATAATCCTCGAGATTTTGGCTGAAAAGAATTTCGGAACCGCGCTCCAAGTGAAGGTTTACGTTATCCAATAAATGAATGGGTCCGGTCAAATATTTACCTTTGGGCACCACAACCTTGCCCCCACCTTCGTCGGCACATTTCTTTATGGCCCTTGCAAAGGCTTCGGTATTGTCCGTTACGCTGTCTGACACGGCACCAAAGTCCAAAATATTAAAACTCTTTTCCGGAAAAGTAGGCGGGACAACCTTCTTGATTATCGCATCCATCATACTCCACGGGCTTTCCTTTGCCTGCATGTTTTGCTTACAGGAAATAAAAAGTCCCATAACACTCAGGAAGAGCACAATATTTGTTGGGTGGACTTTTAGAATAAAAAATGGCATCGTGTACAGGATATTTGAGGAAAATCGGATATTTCAAAAATGTAATCGATTGCTCAATAGTAAACAAATAGTATGGAATAGCAAAATATACCCGCCAAAAAAATGATACTTGACAATTTAAGTCCTACTTTTTAGACTATCACAGCCCCCTATAAACCCAAATAATTACAATCAGCTCAAAATTAGTTTTCACTATTGATAAACATATGGTATTTTTAGCGCGGCTATACTACATCATGTAATCGATAACTTAAATTGGGAAGCCCGATTCCGCGTAACCATCACTTTGCTATCCTTCAATAAACAAAAACACTGAATGGCTAAGAAAACCACGATTTATGACATCGCAAAAAAGTTGGATATTACGGCAGCAACGGTTTCCCGGGCGTTGAACGACAACCCCCGGATAAGCGAAGATACCAAGAAGCTTGTCAAGGAGACCGCAGTCCAGATGAACTACAAGCAAAACCGTCTGGCATTGGCCCTTAAGAGTGGTAGGAGCAAGAATGTGGGCGTGGTGCTCCCTTATATTAACAGGAATTTCTTTTCCAGTGTCATCCGTGGTATCGAGGAAGAATTAAATCCGATAGGATACCATGTGATCATATGCCAAACGCATGAGGACGAGAAAAAAGAAATAGACACCGTTCAAAATCTTTTGAATGCCCAAGTGGATGGCATTTTGATTTCCATCTCCCGAAAAACAAAAACCAACGAGCATTTTAGACAGGTCTTGAAGAAAAACGTACCACTTATTTTCTTTGATCGGAAGACGGATATCGAAGGGGTAAGTTCGGTAACACTCGATGATTATGAGGGAGCTTACAAAGTAACCCAGCATCTCATTGATCAAGGATGTACAAAAATAGCTCATTTATCGGTCGATCGGTCCCTTCAGATCTATCAGAATCGATTTGAGGGTTACAAACAGGCCTTGGAGGACAACGGTATCGATTTTTATCCGGAGTATCTTTTAGGATTGAAAAGTGAGATCGAAGGGGGGAAAGAAGCGGCCAAGAAGCTAATGCAATTGGAAAACCCGCCGGATGCCATATTCTCGTCCAGCGACCATGGGGCCCTCGGTTCCATTCAGTACCTCAAGGAAGTGGGAATCCGCATTCCCGACGATTTTTGTGTGGTAGGGTTCAGCAACGAACCCTTTACCCAGTTTATGGAACTTCCGATTAGTTCCGTAGATCAATCCCCCCTGCTTATGGGAAAAACGGCCGCGAAGGTGTTTTTAGAGCAAATCGATTCCAAAGATGTCAAGATTGAAAAAAGAATGGTGCTCGCCCCCACCTTAAAGATTAGAACCTCTTCATTAAAACAGCCCATTTTGGTGACAAAGTAGCATTTTCGGATAGATTCTAGTTGTCATCCGTGTGGCCATGCTTTCACCATTTTCATCAATTATATCCCGGGTTTTGTTCGTACAAACCTTCTTTAACGTCCAATTGGTTTTGATGGATCGGATAGATGATAAAATTAGGTTCCATCGGATTCATAACCCCGGCGTCATCCTCGACTGCGATCCATTCATTGATGGTTTCCACCACCTTTCCGGTGCGGACCAGGTCGTGAAACCGCAATCCTTCCGCGAAGAATTCCTTTCTGCGTACTTCCAATAGCATATCCAGATCTACATTCGACAATGGATCCAATCCCGCCCTTGCCCTTACATCGTTTACGATGGCATCTATCTCTGCCTGGCTACCGCCGGTTTGAATCAGTATTTCGGCTTTCATGAGCAATACATCGGTATAACGGATAACCGGAAAATTGATGCCCCAATTAAAACGGTCAACGGGTATGCTTTCTAAATCTAAAAACTTAATGATCATGGCATCGGTACTTAGGCTCCCATTGGCGTCGGTCCACGACCTAAGGATTGAAAAATCATCCCGTACATCGTTGGGCTCAAAGGAATCCAAAAGTTGGTCCGAGGGGATGATCAAACCGTCGCTGGGCACACCGCCCGCAAAAGGAAGATTTACGCGAGCCCAAGCCTCATGATACATGAGCGTTGGCAATAGGGTACCGATTCCACGATCTCCACCGTTGCCGTCATTGATGTTCTGTATGGCAAAAACGATGTCCGCATTATTTTCCGTAGAAGACTCAAATATAGTAGCGTAGTCCGCTACCGGTCCGAATTGTCCGCTTGAAATAACATCGTTGAGCAAAGCCAGTGCCTCCTGTTTGCGATCGACGCCCAGTCCGGGCCCTTGGATTCCGTAATCCGGCCCCGACATGGTCAGATAAACCCTTGCCAAGAATGCCTTTGCCACAATCGATGAGGGTCTACCCGCAGCTTTACTGACCGGCGGAAGTAAATCTATGGCATCCAAGAGGTCGCTTTCGATGAAATCATAGACTTCCGTATTACTGGATCGGGGAACCTCTAAAGCCTCCGTAGGGGTAAGTACTTGATCAAAAATGGGCACTCCGCCGAAAAACCGAACCAGATCAAAGTAGAAGAATGCCCTAAGAAATTTCAATTCCCCTTCCATATCGCTTCTGACCGAAGCATCGGGAACCTTCTCCGCATCCAGGCGATCCAGAACCGTATTGGCCCGTAAGATACCAACGTATGGGGCATCCCATGCCTGCTGCATCAGGGGATTCGTTACAAGCGTCCGTGAAAAATTGCTCACGGGAATCCAATCGCGTACCCCGGCCAATCCGGTGATATAGATATTGTCGGACCGCACTTCCGAGAGATAAAAATTGGATTGGGAATGATATTCAAGCGCGTTGTAAACACCGACTATGGCCTGTTCAAAGTCCGTGGCATCCCGATAGAATTCGGCGGCACTCCGGTTCGATAGGGGGGCTTGATAAAGCTCGTCTTCGCAGGCACTGAAAGCTAGCAGCAATACAATGCCCAATAGTATTTTATTTTTCATTTGATTCGTATTTTAAGGATTATAGGTTTAGGTTGACACCAAGGGTTACGGCCCTTGACAACGGGAATGCACCGTAGTCGTCGCCCGCGTTGTTCACGGCTTCGGGGTTGAATCCCCCGATATATTTATCGTCACCGAACCAATTTTCCATGGAAAGATAGATTCTGGCGCCGGAAATGACGTTGGATTCAAATTGGGAACCCAGATCATAGCCCAAGGTGATGTTCCGTATTCTCCAGTAATCATTGGGATAGAGCCAATCCGTATTCTTAATCCTTCCGAAGCTGGAAGGGGATTTGCGCTCCAATCCCGCCACATCGGCCTCGGTCACCACGGCATTTTCTTGCCAAATATATCGGTTTCGGGCCCTGCCAAGCATGTTGTCAGGGGTACCTTGACCGGTTCGATATACGGCCCGGCCAAACGTGGAGTAAATTTTACCGCCCCATTGGCCCTGGACCTGCACCGAAAGGTCGAAACCTTTGTAGACGAATGAATTGGTAATGCCCCAAATATAATCCGGGTTTGGATGTCCTGAATAGGTTCGGTCATCGGGTGTAATCAACCCGTCGCCATTAATGTCGACATACCTAGGGTCGCCGGCCTCCTGTTCATTGTATTGTGGAACCCCGTTGGCAATATCCTCCGACGTCAACAACCCGTCTTGCTGCACTAAATATAACGTAAACATGGGCTTTCCCACCTCTAATATATTATGATTAATATCAAAGGCACCGCCTAAAATTGGGGTATCGTCCGGCCCTAGTTTTTTTACTTCATTGGTATTGTGGCTAAAATTCAGGTCGGTGGTCCATGTAAAATCACCATTGATGAAATTCCTCGTACTTAGCGACAGTTCCCAACCGGTATTCAAAACTTCCCCGATGTTCGTAAGTGCCGTTGCAAAGCCGCTTGCGGTAGGTACAGGAATATTCAGCAGTAAATCGGTATTTCTCTTGGTGTAATATTCCACCGAGGCAAATATTCTGTTGTCGAAAAGACCGATATCCATACCATAGTTATAGGTTTCCGATTTTTCCCAGCTCAAATCCGGGTTGGCAAAATTACTCGGGGATTGTCCGCCTACCAGAATCCCACCGAAACTATAGTTGGTATCGCTTAGGTTGGCAATATGTTCGTAATTTCCAATGTTGTTGTTACCGGATATACCCCAACTACCCCGTAGTTTAAGCTCGCTAAACAGGTCGCTGTTCCTGAGGAAATTCTCTTGACCGATCCGCCAGCCCACGGAGACCGAAGGAAATACACCCCATTTGGTGTTATTGCCGAACCTTGAGGAGCCGTCCCTTCGCAAGGTCCCCTGTAGTATGTATTTTTCATCGAAGTTATACTGAGCCCTTCCGAAATAGGAAATCAAGGTATTTTTGCTTTTTGTGCCCGTTGCGCTAGTGGTAGCGGCGGCATTAATAGTCGCCACCTCGTCAGAGGGAAAATCGGTGGCATCGATCTGGTAATCCTCGAACTTAAAGACGTTCAAGGAATACCCTGCCAGGAGATCAATATTGTGCTTTTGGAACGATTTCACATAATTCAGCGTATGTTCATTTACGAACGAGGTACGGGTATTACCGTCTTTGGACCCGACGGCCGTTCTGTTCCTGGTTATCCACGAAGGCGTAAAGCTATTGACCGTATTGATTTGAAGATCCGAGTTGATACTGCCCCTGTATTTCAAGCCTTCGATGAATTCATACTCAATGAACGCCGTAGCGATGTTCCGGAACCGATCAATTGTTCTTTGCCGGTTCAAGGCCTCGGCGATCGGGCTGACCCTGCTGCTGGCATAGGCATAGCCGGGAAATTCTCCCGTATTGGTCAATAGGGCACCTGTAGAAGACTCTACCACGGGGGTTTGCCCTACAACGATATGGGTAATGGCATCCTTACCTTCAATTCCGGGATCTTTTATAATGTTATAGGATGGGGCAATATTCAACCCGAATTTAACTTTATCGGAAGCCTGAACCTCTATGTTGGCCCTTACGCTTAACCGCTCCAGGTTTACGCCTACCGCAATTCCGTCCTGGTCCAGATAGTCTCCCGAGATATAATATTTGGTATTTTCGGTTCCGCCCGAGGCCGAAAGTTGATAGCTTTGTACAAAACCTTTGCGAAAGAACAGGTCCTGCCAATCCACATAATCCAAGCCGGGATGACCGGCTTGAAACCAACGTTCATCATATAATATCCCCGTGTTCAGCTCATCGGGTCCCAAACCTGCTATGGCCCGTCTTTCTTCATTCGTGTCACCGGCGGAGGCCCCTAACTCCCCGAAATTCCGCACATAGGAATAATCGATATGTTCCTTGGCCCTTTGCACCCATTCCTCGGCGGATAGCATATCCAATTTCTTTACGGTCTCGTTCCAACCGGTATACGTATTAAAGCTAACCCTCGGCTTTCCCTTTTTACCTTTTTTGGTCGTAATAAGTACCACGCCATTTGCGCCCCTTGAACCGTAGATAGCAGCCGATGCGGCATCCTTTAAAACTTGGATGGATTCGATGTTGTTGGGATTTATATTGGAAGGCTGGCCCTCAGTGTCCAATGGAAAACCATCGATTACATATAAGGGTTCGTTGCTGGCATTGATCGATCCCGTACCCCTGATCTGGATCGTAAACCCGGCCCCGGGCACACCGCTGGTTTGCTTGACCCGTACCCCTGCCATTTGGCCGACCAGGGCTTGGTCCATTCGGGCCAAGGGCCGATTTTCAAGGCCCTCGGCATCAAAAGAGGCCACGGCACCTGTCACTGTGGCCTTTTTCTGTGAACCATAGCCGATAACAACAACCTCGTCGAGTTGTTGTGAGTCTTCGGATAGGGAAACGTTCACCGTGACCCGGTTTTCTACGGCCTCCTCCAAAGTTTGGAACCCGAGGTAGGAAAAGACTAAAACATTGCTCCCGTCGTCACTAAGTTGGATGGAGTAATTTCCATCAAAATCGGATACCACGCCGTTGGTGGTCCCTTTTTGGACAATGTTCACCCCTGGAAGCGGTGCCCCGTCCGAAGAAGCGGTTACTGTTCCCGTCACTTCACCATCTTGGGCATACGTCCCAAGAGTGAATATTGAAAGGAACACGACGGCTACTTGTCGTAAAGATTCTTTGTACATGTGTTGTTCCATAGTTGTTGTTGTTAAAATATACAATCGATTGCATGATGTATTTACGAACTTACTATAGGGTTTACGAAAAAGTATCCTGTGCTATCCTGACCGCAATTTTTTTTAGTACCGGGAATAGCCGGTGTCCACTTGGACCCATGCCATGGAGTGAACCCCTATCAATTCATTGCCAGCCCGTAGAGTGTAAGGGATACGAGAACCTCATCACCCAACGCAAAGCTGCCTAAACCCTGTTTGACAAGGGACTGTGTTAAAATTCGAATTTCAATTGTTTTCGGTCTTATTTCCTGACTACAACATGTATTTTATCTGGTTTCGCCTGTACGGAAAACTTTAGTACACCGCGTTCGAAATATGCGGAATTTTCTTTTCCATTAGTATCGTTGATATCATAAGCAACATCGTCAACTATTAGGGATTTGGGGATTTCGTTTATTCGGATATTAAGGTCGTAAGAACGAAGGGGAGTTTTGTAGGCCGCTGCCAATTTTTCAATGATTACTTCGGTGTGGCTCGAATTGTCGATGGTCTCAATCGAGGTTTTAGCATAGACCCCTTTTTGGTAATCCATACTTTTACCATCATCATCGTATAGGACAAAGGAACTTTTTTCCGAAGGATAGATATCCAATGTAATTTTATCTATCTCTTTTTCGCCTACATAATTCAACACCTCCTGTGTGGGAATTATGGCCCCTTGCCTAATAAAAATGGGGATTTGTTCAATGGGGCAAAGCACATTTATATATTGCTTGCCCTCATATTTTTCCCCTGTCCAATAATCGGTCCACTTGCCCTTTGGCAGATAAACGACCCTGGTCTGCGCCCCTTTCGTGGTCACGGGGCATACCATCATACTTTCGCCCAACATATACTGATCGGTAATATCATATACATTTCGGTCCTCCTGATGATCTAGAACAAGTGCTCGCATCAGCGGCTTCCCACCGATATGCATTTGATAGCTCGAGCTGTATAAGTAAGGAAGTAGGCTATAACGCAGTTCGGCGTATTGTCTGAATATGCGAAGGGCTTCTTCGCCATAGTGCCACGGCTCCTTGTAATTGGGATGTTCCATCCCAAAAAGATGTGCAATGGGGCTCAATAAGCCGAACTGCGTCCATCGGATATAAAGTTCAGGGTCCGCCACATGTTCAAAACCACCCATGCAATGTGCCCAATACCCAACGCCTGAAAGCCCAATGTTCAATCCTGCTTTTATGACCGGTTCAAAATATTGCCACTCGCTGGGCCAGTCACCCGCAAAAATAAAGGGATAACGTTGAATACCGGCATAGCCTTCACGGGTATGGTTCATACCTCGAATGTTGTTGTATTCCTGGAACTTTTCGTAAGGTGCTTTTGCATACGCCAGGGGAAATAGATTGTGCAGGGCCTTTATTTCTTCTCCTTGGGGGCCGGTCTTCCCACTTTCGTTCGCCTTATGCCCAAAGGCACTGCCCTCATCCGTTTTCAGGAACATAGCGCCTTGTTCGGCTACCCGCATAACACCGTTTTCCCACCACCAATCCACCGCTTTGGGATCAAAAAAGTTAACGAACTCCCCTGGGTTGTCCTTTTCTGGATAAACAAAGCCTTCTTCACGTGCGGCATCGAGCAACCGAAGATTCTTGCCATTATCGAAACGCGGTCTTACATGCAACCCGACCATATTCAGGTTCAGGGCATACAGGCTGTCGAACATCGACTCAGGATCCCTAAAAGTTTCCCTCCATTCAAAGGTAGTAGCCCCTTTTCCCCCGTTTTCGCCGAAAAAACGCCAGGTAGAATCAAGGTGAAGCACATCCAAGGGAATTTCTAGCTGCCGAAATTTCTTGGCCAAATTCACTACATAGTCCGTAGAGGTTTCGGCTTCATGGCCCCAAGTACCCCCGCTATAGGTACCCAGGTGGAGGCCCAATGCGAATTTCGGCAGCAAGGGTGTTTTTCCGGTGATATCGATATAACCGTCCAAAATGGTTGGGAAATCGGGCCCGTAAATAAAATAATAGTCCAATTCGCCTCCCTCTGCATTAAATGAATAGGTATCGGGGGAAGAATATCCCATATCCCAGTTGGTGGGGTTGGCATTGTGAAAAAAGATGCCATACCCCCGGGTGCTCATGAAGAAAGGAACCGGACAGTAGTTGGCCTCAAGAACATTATAGGCACCGACTATGTGGGGCCGCCCCTGCCCGCGACCCACATTGAGCCTTAGCCTCTTTCCACGGCGATCAAGAAAATCCATACGCTCCCCGAAACCGAAGAAATGCTCATCGGGTGCCAGGTGTTTTCGAACGCCCACCGTATCCGCAATCTTAAATGCACCCGGTTTCGTGGCGCCACCAATTTTCTCGGTAGAAAGTACCCTCCCGTTCCTATCGACAAATGATATCGCCAAGGGCGATTTCTGGATTCGTACCCTTAGGTATTTGGTCTCAAGAACGATGTGGTCATCTTGCTCCTCTATTTGAAACTCGACCTTTGGCCAGTCGTATCGCGTTACCATCCATGTTTCTTCGGGCTCAAAATGCCTGTCCCACGCGCTTCTCAACCGAACCATGGATGGACTGCAAAATTCGATTTGCAAATCGGCTTCCGTGGTCGATAATTCCACAGTATTTTTTTCTACACCTTTGATTTCAACATAATCGCCGAGATAGTTTTGTGAAAACAAAAAATTCGTTGTAAAAAATACAATCGATAACGCAAGTTGTCTGTAAAATCCCATGTTGCCTACTTTTAAGAATAGCCCCAAATTTATTTTTTCCATTTCAAAGGGGCATCCTGTTCTGTACTGTATGCTATAAAAGCGAATAACATCAGCACAGTACAGGATGGTCAGGTTATAGACAATTCCTATTTTCGGTCGCATAATTAAGGGGGACGACCCAGATGTATACTGTGGAAATTAAAAAAACGGCACTTTATGAGACTTGAACTACCTTGTGCCACGTTACTGCTTGTGGTGTTTCTTTGCTTTCCGGCGCTCCCCGCTTCGGCCCAGGGTGAAATTTTACCATCCTCCGAAATATCCAGTACGGCGAAACCGTGGACCCGCTGGTGGTGGATGGGCAGTGCGGTCGACCGTCAAAATATCACCCGGCAAATGATCGCCTTTGACAGTGCCGGACTCGGGGGCGTGGAAATCGAGCCCATCTATGGGGTGCAGGGAGAGGAAAAGAACGAGCTCGACTATCTGTCTTCGGAATGGAACGCCATGTTGGACCATGCCATGGCAACGGCGGACAGCCTGGGTATGCAACTCGATTTTACCTTGGGCACAGGATGGCCCTACGGGGGTCCCCATGTTTCCGTGAAGCACGCGGCCACTCGATTAGTCGTCGATCAAATACGAATTCCGAAAGGCGAAAAGATCGAGCATACATGTATCCCTCAAAATCCAAAGGAGCGTAAAAACAGCACCTTGTTGCATGTTTTGGCCTTTTCCGATAGCGGGGCATACGAAGATCTCACGGAGAAAGTGAATGGGAATTTACTTCTCTGGAAAGCCAAAAAAGATGATTTCACGATATACTTCGTCTACGAAGGCAAAACGGGCCAGCAGGTAAAAAGGGCGGCCCCCGGGGGAGCGGGTTTTACCTTGGACCATTATTCCCAGGCCGCACTGAACGCCTATGTACAGCCGTTTGAAAAATCCATTTCGAGTTGGGAAAATCGCCCCAGGGCCATCTTTAACGATAGCTACGAGGTCTATGGAACGGATTTTACCCCCGGTTTCTTTGAGGAATTTGAACGAAGAAGGGGGTATGACCTCAAACAGCAATTTCATCTTTTGATGGATTCGACGGATCATCACTTGGGCAATCGGGTCAAAAGCGACTATCGCGAAACCTTGGGCGACCTTCTGTTGGAGGAATTCAACCGGCCGTGGACCCAGTGGGCGAACGATAAGGGTATGAAGACCAAGCTACAGGCCCATGGCGCTCCGGGTAACCTCATCGACCTCTATGCCTCCGCCGATATTCCTGAATGTGAGACCTTTGGTTCGATGCCCTACGCTATTCCGGGGTTGCGGCGGCTTCCGGAAAACATACGCGAGGGCGATGCCGATCCCGTGATGTTGAAATTCTCCTCTTCCGCGGCCCACATTGCCGGTAGGCCCTTGGTCTCCTCGGAAACCTTTACCTGGTTGCGAGACCATTTCAAAACGGCCCTCTCGCAATGCAAGCCCGAGGCGGATGACCTGCTGCTCAACGGGGTGAACCACATTTTTTTACACGGCAGTACCTACTCGCCAGAAAGGGCGGAATGGCCCGGATGGAAATTCTATGCCTCGGTCAATTTCAATCCCAACAACAGTATTTGGGAAGATGCCCCCGCATTGTTCAGGTATCTTGCCCGCTGTCAATCGTTGCTGCAATCCGGAAGGCCCGATAACGAGACCCTGCTTTACTGGCCCATTTATGATGTTTGGGACGAATACCTGAACGGCACTTTGTTTTTTCAGTTCAAGATCCATTCCTTGGATGAATGGCTGCACGGCACTACTTTCTATAAGACCACCAAAAAATTGATGGCGAAGGGCTATGGTCTCGATTTTATTTCAGATCGGTTCGTCGAAAAGGCTACGGTAAAGAAGGGAAAAATTATCCTGCCGGGCGGAAGTTATAAAAGTCTTGTGGTACCCGATTGCGAAAAGATGCCATTGGCAACACTACAGAAGCTCCTTACCCTAAAAAAAGCCGGAGCACATATCATTTTTGAGGGATGGCCCGAATCCGTTCCCGGTTTTCATGATCACGAAAAAAGAACCGACGAAATGGCCTATTTGATCGCCTCAAACGGCACCTCGACCGAACCCACCCAGGATGTATTCGGGGCATTGGCCAAAGCGGAGGTGCATCCGGAGACCTTGGTCGAATCGGGACTAAAATTCATAAGACGGGATATTGGCGGTGAAAAGCTCTATTTTCTGGTCAACCATACCGCGAAGAAGGTGGACACTTACCTTCCATTGGGCGCTACGGCAAAAGCGGTTGCCATTTTGGATCCGCTGAACGGCAATACCGGTACGGCAGCCATACGCAAGGATTCCGGTGCAGGGCTACATGTACGGGTGCAGATACCCGCGGGAGCATCCTTGTTTCTAAAGACCGGCATGTTCCACAATTTGGCTCTCTGGAAATATTACGTTCCCGATGGCCCTTCCCTACCCTTGACAGGGGAATGGCAGGTGAATTTTATCAAGGGCGGTCCGCACTTACCCGAATCTGTTACAGTGAATAAACTGGAATCCTGGACCAGTCTCGGCCCCCAGGCGGAGGCCTTTTCAGGTACGGCCCGGTATACCATCCAATTCCAAACGCCTCAAATAAAAGCCGATGCCTGGCAATTAAACTTGGGCGACATCCGTGAAAGTGCCAAGGTATGGTTGAACGGCGACTTTGTGGGCACCGCTTGGTCCCTTCCCTTTTCGTTGCATTTGCCTCGCCTTAAACCAGGTAAAAACAAGCTGACCCTCGAAGTGACCAATCTACCCGCCAACCGCATACGAGCCAAG
>DASSWC010000052.1:0-9518 GCA_035705395.1 Pricia sp.
CTTCCTCCCCATGCCTGGATTCGAACTTTTTGGAGACCAAGAGAAAGAACAAGTACAGCATGTACTGGATTCCGGAGTGCTCATGCGCTACGGATTCGAGGGTATGCGCAACGGACATTACAAGGCCATGGAGCTTGAAAAAGCCCTGGCTAGGCGTATGCAGGTAAAATATGCCCAGCTCGTGAGTAGCGGAACATCAGCTTTAAGCGTCGCCTTGGCCAGTGCAGGCGTCGGGGCGGGGGATGAAATCATCATGCCCACATTTACCTTTGTGGCCAGTTTTGAGTCCATTCTGTCCCTCGGGGCCGTTCCCATCCTTGTCGATGTTGACGACACCCTGACCTTAGCTCCCGAAGCCGTAGAAAAGGCGATTACAACCAATACCAAGGTCGTGATGCCCGTTCATATGTGCGGATCGATGGCGGACCTGAAAGCCTTGAAAGGTATCTGTGATACACACGGACTGCTGTTGTTGGAGGATGCCTGCCAGGCCATTGGAGGCACTTTTGACGGCAAACCCTTGGGCAGCTATGGCGATCTGGGCTGTTTTTCATTTGATTACGTAAAGACCATTACCTGCGGTGAAGGTGGGGCAATTATCACCGATAACAAAAACTATAAAGCCAATGCCGACCACTATTCCGATCATGGGCACGACCATGTAGGAAAGGACAGGGGTGCGGAAGACCATCCCTTTATGGGCTATAACTACCGTATTTCCGAACTGAACGCCGCGGTGGGGGTTGCCCAGTTGGCGCGGTTGGACGAATTTCTGGCCCTTCAAAAAAGGAATTATTCCATATTGCGACAGGCCTTGGACGCCATCCCGGAAATCACGTTCAGGCGAGTGCCCGAAGGCGGCGTGGAGAGCGCTGCGTTTCTCAATTTTTTTCTGCCGGATGCCCATACGGCCAAAAAAGCAAATTCCGCTCTAGCCGAAGCCGGCGTAGATGGCTGTTTTTACTGGTACGATAACAATTGGCATTACTATCGGAAATGGGACCACCTTATCCAAAAAACATCCTTGGGAAAACTGCCCCGGGAGATCTACGACGGACTCCCAGACTATTCAAATTCCGATTTTTCGAGATCGGATCATTGGATAGGCCGCACTATTTCGTGTTTGATCAAATTGAAATGGTCGGAAGATGAGGTCCGCGGTAGGGCGGAGCAGATGGTACAAACGATACGGGCGGTTCTTTGATCCAGAGCGGTTTCGTTCGCCATAAAAACTTTGGGCAACAGTGGTGGAAACACCCAAATAAAAAGCGTATTATTGAACGGGAAAAAGAGGGATGAATTTGAAATTTCGCATTGCCAATTGATATAGGGTTTATCTTTACGGCCTAGGAACAAGAAAATCGTAACCATAAATAGCATAATAACATGAAATCAAGAACCGTTGGGTCCCTGCTGGCCGCCATCACATTTTCATTGACAGTGGTAAATGCCCAGAAATATTCCGGCACCCCTCCCGAAGAGTCCCCTATGCCCATGAAGCCCGAAATGACCGAAATTTGGGAGCCGGAAGTGCCAGTAGTGGAACCCGCCGATACCTTGGGCAACGCCCCTTCCGATGCTATCATCCTGTTTGACGGAAGTAATCTGGACCAATGGACCAGTGCCAAGGACACTACGGCGGCGGCCCCATGGAAAGTTGTTGACAATCAATACTTCGAGGTGGAACCGGGTTCGGGAAACATTCAGACCAAGATGAAGTTCGGCGATGTGCAACTGCATGTGGAGTTCAGCGCACCGGATAAGGTTGAGAGCGCGAGCCAGGGTAGGGGAAACAGTGGCATATTTTTACAGGACCGCTATGAACTCCAGATTTTGGATTCCTACCAGAACCGCACCTACCGCAACGGGCAAGCCGGTAGTATCTACAAAGACCATGCGCCCCTGGTGAACGCCATGCGGAGCCCCCAAGAATGGAATTCCTATGACATCATCTATCGCGCGCCACGTTTCAAGGAAGACGGCCGATTGGATTCCCCAGCAAAAATAACGGTACTTCACAATGGCGTCCTGATTCAGAACGACGCGACCATCAACGGCAATACCTATTATACCGGTCTGCACAACTATCCGGAAGCTCACGGCGAGGATGTCATTTCCCTACAGGACCATGGCAACAAGACCCAATTTAGGAATATTTGGATACGGAGGTTGTAGGCGTACGCCAAACGGGTTCGCCCGGCGATTATGGCAGTATCGAACAAACATTTTCGCCCGTTGCGCTACACGTTATTTCGGATTGGATTTTGGATCTGGTGAAATAAGCCTCAATATCCCACATGTTCCACAATTTCCAGCCCATAACCAACAATGCCGACCCGCTTGGTCTGGGTGGAATTTGTCAGCAGGCGGATTTTGGAAATGTTGATATCGTGTAGGATCTGGGCACCGACGCCAAAATCCTTCGTATCCATATCGATTTTGGGCGCCTTAAAGATACCTTTGGCCTGCAACTTTTTGAGTTCGGAGAGGCGATTGAGAAGATTGAGGGACTGCGATTCCTGATTGATAAAAACAATGGCGCCTTTGTCTTCCGCATTGATGGCGTTGAACATATCCTCGAGTTTTTTGTCGGGATTGTTGGTCAAGGTACCCAGGATATCATTGTTGACCAAGGTGGCATTGATCCGGGTCAGCACCGGTTCATCGATCTTCCAGTGGCCCTTGGTCAAGGCGATATGTATATGGTCGTTTGTGGTCTGTTTGTAGGCGTGGAGCCTGAACTTTCCGAAACGGGTCTCAATATCGAATTCTTCCTGTTTTTGAATGAGCGAATCGTGGTTCATCCGATAGGCGACCAAATCTTCGATAGATATGATCTTCAGGTCGAACTTTTTAGCCACCTCCATCAATTGGGTCAATCGGGCCATGGTCCCGTCCTCGTTCAAAATCTCGACTAAAATACCGGCCGGCCGCAATCCCGCCAGGCGTGCCAGGACAATAGCGGCTTCGGTATGTCCGGTTCGCCGCAATACCCCGCCGTTCTTGGCCCGGAGTGGAAAAATATGTCCCGGTCTTCCCAGGTCATGGGGTTTGGTATCCGAACCGACGAGGGATAGAATGGTTTTCGAACGGTCGTGGACGGAAATGCCCGTGGTACAGCCATGTCCGATCAGGTCGACGGATACGGTAAACTGGGTCTGGTGCAGTACGGTATTGTTCTGCACCATCATGTCGAGCTTCAGTTCGTCGCACCGGTCCTCGGTCAGCGGGGCACAGATGAGCCCACGGCCGTGTTTGGCCATAAAGTTGATCATTTCGGGCGTTACCTTTTCCGCGGCGGCGATAAAGTCCCCCTCATTTTCCCGGTTTTCATCGTCGACCACGATTACGATTTTCCCGTCACGGACATCGGTAATGGCCTCTTCTATCGTATTCAGCGTAATTTCATCTTCCATATCGGTGATTATGCCATAGCAGTGGCATCTTTATCCTTTTTGGTAAAAATTCGTTTAAGGCGGTCCAAGCCATTGCCAAAATTCATCATGCCCTTATCCGCAGTAGCCCGTCGGGTCAGATAGATACCCAAAGGTAACATAATCATCGAAGGTATCCACGCGCCGAGAATAGGATGGATGTTCCCTTTATAGGAATAGTTTTCGGCAAAGACGCCTAAAAAATAGTAGACCAGGAACAAAAGGACGGCAATGACCATGGGTAGGCCGATACCTCCCTTGCGGATGATGGCTCCCAAAGGCGCCCCCACAAAAAACAGGATGATACACGATAGCGCCAGGGCGTACTTGTCGTGCAATGAAAAAATATGCCTTCTGTGGATTTCGTAGCGCTTTTGCAGTTCTATTTTTTTGCCGTTGATGGAAGTCAAAATGTTCGAAACGGAATTTTTGGCACTGTTTATCACCTGCGTTTTTTGCCAATCCTTGAAAAGGTCTACAACGTCGAAATGTGCCCCCGAGCTTTGGTCTTCAATGGTTTGGGATGGAGTGGAGCGGGCGGACGTGGTAGTGCCATCCCGGTCTTTAGCGTCGGAAGGGTTGGCAGCATTTTGAACAGCAGCGACTGGAGTAGTGGGGGGGGCAGCTTCCGCCGTGGAAGTAGTTGTATTTTCGGATGCCGCCGATAGGGACAGGGAATCCTCGGTACGTTCCCGTATGTCCCGATTCAGGACCGTATCCCGGGGAGTAACGGGAATAAAGGCACCCATTCTGTAAACTATATTCTTCGAAAACGCCCTGACGATGCGCTTATTGTCCCGCTCAAGGGAATCCATGTCCTTGAGCAAACGGGATACATTTTTCATTTTTTCCCGGTTGGAAACGTTTTCTTCCTCCAGGTTTTGTTCCATTTCGGGCACTTCGATGTTCATGCGATAGATATCGTATTCCGCCTTTACAAAGGGGCGCTTTGCCCTTTCGTCGGCTTCATCGGTTCTGATATCCCGGTAATAATGGCCCTCGTTCAAGACCAGTTGTATAATCTCGGAGGCCTCGCTACTGATCAATTCTCCTGACTTTGCCTTGATGACCGTACTATTGACGTTGGCGGCCGTTTTTAGGTGAATGATGACATCCTTTAGAAAACGGTCCTTCTCCCCATGCTTGTCCTCCACTTTAATGCTCCTCCCCTCAAAATCGCTAAAAACCCCTTCTTCGATGGCGGCAGCCGGCTTGACCTTGGCAATATTGCGCCGCATATTGTAGATTTTCTGTTCGGAAGCGGGAATAACGTCGTTGGCGAAATAAAAGGTAACCCCTCCCAAGATGACCATAAAGACGATTAAGGGAAGCATGGAGCGCTGCAACGAGATGCCGGAGGCCTTCATGGCGGCGAACTCATAGTTTTCGGCAAAGGTACCAAAGGTAAGAATGGAGGCGAGCAGCACGGTCAGGGGCAGTACTTTTTCGGTTAGGCTGGGCATCATGTAGAAAAAAAACTTGCCGATGATCACCATATCCAACCCCTTGCCCGCAAATTCGTCAATAAACAGCCAGATGGTCTGAAAGATGAAGATAAACATCAATATCACGAACGAACTGAAGAAATTATACAGAAAGCGTGATAAAACGTACCGGTCAAGGGTTCTCAATGGGATGTTTTTTGTAGGGAGGTCCTAACTTTCAATAATATAGTACCCATCATCCTCATATTTCTTTCTGTCAAAAGTAAACAAGGTTTCGGACAAGGGCTGGTCGGTTTTGAAAGAATTAACGGTAATCGTCGTGGTTGTACCGTTTTTGCCTTTTTCGATGACCTTGTAGATGTGTTTGGTCTCGGCATCGATGCCTAGTAAAATGGATTCGGTTTCGGAATCAGTGTCCATCGGCGTCAATTTGACGTATTGGATCTTTCTTCCGTTGGCATTCTGTAGGATATCCATTTCGAAATTATGGCCCTCACGGTAAAATGTCAGCATTTCGGCAGGGGTCAAAGCATTTTCATCCTCGGATTTGTCTTCGATCGTGATCTCCTGGTTCTCGGGGACAATGGTGTATACTTTTGAGCCGTCGTACATTTGTGTGGCCCCGAAAAGGTCCGCTACATATTTCTCGTCCTGCAGGCTGACATTGCCCCGGGTCTCCTGGTTAATACCCGCCTCCGCATTTTTGAGTACGTACTTGAAATCGATGACGATATTGTCATAGCTTTTTACTTTGTTGTATACCTCTTCGAGCAGGGCTTTGGCCTCATTGTTGTCCTGGGCAACCAAAGACGCTGTGGATAATACAACCGCAAAAAATAATACACCTAATTTTTTCATTGTAATTTTTTCTATGTTTTGTTTCATTATTTTGAATCCCTATCCGTTCTCATTCTTCAATAACTGGTCCAAAGCGGCCAGATCCGGTATTAATACCTGCCGGGCCTTACTGCCTTCGAATTGTCCTACGATTCCCGCGGCCTCGAGCTGGTCGACGATACGGCCTGCCCGGTTATAGCCCAGTTTCAGTTTTCGTTGGATGAGCGAGGCAGAGCCTTGCTGCGCCGTAACGATGACCTCGGCGGCCTCCTGGAAAAGGGCGTCCCGTTCCGCTATATCATACTCAATACCCGTGCCAGAATCCTCCCCGGAATATTCGGGCAGCTCATGGGCTTGGGGATAGGCCCGTTGCGAACCGATATATTCCGTAATCTTCGCCACCTCCGGCGTGTCGACAAAAGCACATTGAATACGGGTCACATCATTACCCTGCGTATAAAGCATATCGCCGCGCCCAATAAGCTGATCCGCTCCCTGGGCGTCCAATATCGTGCGGGAATCGATTTTTGAGGTTACCCGGAAGGCGATACGCGCGGGAAAGTTGGCCTTGATGATACCTGTGATGACATTGACCGAGGGCCGCTGGGTAGCGATGATGAGGTGGATTCCGATAGCCCGCGCCAATTGCGCCAAACGGGCAATCGGGGTTTCGACCTCCTTGCCGGCGGTCATGATCAGATCGGCGAATTCGTCGATGATCAACACGATGTAGGGCAAAAATTTATGGCCGTCATTGGGGTTCAGTTTCCGGGCCTTGAACTTGGTGTTGTATTCCTTGACATTCCGGACCATGGCCGTCTTGAGCAGTTCGTAGCGATCGTCCATTTCAATACAAAGGGAGTTCAAGGTATTGATTACCTTGGTATTGTCCGTTATAATGGCGTCTTCGGAACCGGGCAGCTTCGCCAAATAGTGCCGTTCGATTTTGTTGTACAGGGTCAGTTCCACTTTTTTGGGGTCTACGAGGATGAATTTGACCTCCGCCGGGTGTTTTTTATAGAGCAATGAGGTCAGCACCGCGTTTAGCCCGACGGATTTGCCCTGCCCCGTGGCACCCGCCATCAAAAGGTGGGGCATCTTGGCCAGGTCGACGACGAAGGTCTCGTTGCTGATGGTCTTGCCAAAGGCAATGGGTAGCTGCATTTCTGCCTTTTGGAACTTGCTAGAAGCGATGACCGACCGCATGGAAACCACCGTGGCGTCTTTGTTCGGTACCTCGATACCAATGGTTCCCTTCCCCGGAATGGGGGCGATAATCCTTATACCGAGGGCTGCCAGCGAAAGTGCGATGTCATCCTCCAGGTTCTTTATCTTGGAAATGCGTATCCCGGCCTCTGGCACGATTTCATAGAGGGTAACGGTAGGTCCGATGGTCGCCTTGATCTGGGCGATACCGATTTTATAGTTCTTTAGGGTCTCGACGATTTTGTTCTTGTTGCCCTCCAGTTCTTCCTGATTGATGGTGATACCGCCCGTCACGCCATGGGGATCGAGCAGGTCCATCGTAGGAAACTTGTAATTGCCCAGTTCGAGGGTGGGGTCGAATTCCCCGAAATCGGCCACCAGTTTGTTGGCCGTGATGTCCGTTTCTTCCTCTTCCTCTATTATTTTTTCAACCTCCATGGCCAAATCATCGGTTTGCTCTTCCTGGGGAAGGGTTACCTCAAAATCGTTTTGGAGTGTCTTTTCTTTTTCAAGGGATGGGATATCCCTTTTATGGGTATAGGTGTCAATACTTACGGGCATGTCATCTTCGGAATCCAAAGGAAGGCCATCGGATGAAGCGGAGGACGGTTTGGAGGAGTCGGAGGCCTCCTTCCCTCTAAAATTCGAGGTCATGGAGGTGGACTTAGATCGAAAGGAACGCGCCATCCCATCGGGCGTGAACTCAAAAAGACGGACGAGGATAAAGGTCAATCCGAAGAGCAAAATGAGGAATACCCCGATCTTTCCCGTATAATCCTGTAAAAAATCGTTCATCTCATAACCGACCAATCCCCCTAACAAAGGCCGGGTATCGGCCAAAAAAGCAAGGGTTATCGATATCCAGATCATAAACACAAGGCCCCAGATCCATTTTTTGAACAGCCCTTTTTTATCGAGGCTCAAAAAATAATAGAGTCCCGTGATACAAAGCAGTACGGTGAGGATGAGCGACGCAATGCCGAAACCTTGGTAGACCACAAAATGGCTAACGCTGGCTCCGAACTTGTTGAGCAGGTTCTTGGCTTCTTCGTTGCGATCGGCAAATTCCGTCAGCAGGCTTTGATCGTCTTGCCACGTAAAGTAAAAGGAGACAAAAGAGAAGAACAGCGCCATACTGAGCAGAATCAACAGACTGCCCAGGATAATCTTGTTCTGTTTGGACATCCTGAGGGAAGCACCCTTTTTTTTCTGCTTCTTAGGTTTTGTTTTTCGTGCTTTCTGTGCCATCTTGGTTGTAAGAAAATTTATTCCCGGGGGCTAAATTACGAATTTGTCGGAAAAGGAGCGGTGACAGACAAGGCGCACAATTTGAAATTTACGGGTACCTGCCGACAGGGAAAAAAGGACGACGAGGAAGAGGAGGACGGTTTAAAATCCGTCCCTTAGAAAATTTTGGGCAGATAGATGATAAGGCCGACAATGATTGCCCCGATAGAAACCAGTAGTACGGCACCGGCGGAAACATCCTTAATGAGACCGATCCGCTTATCGAATTTCGGCTGCATGTAATCCGACATTTTTTCAATGGCGGTATTGATGCCCTCTACGCCCATTACCAGTGCGATAGCGAGAATCTGCAACACCCATTCGACCGCAGAAATTTCAAAATAAAATCCCGCTGCCGTCATGATGATGGCGAGAAAGACCTGCACCTTGATACTAGCCTCAGTACGTATCAAAAGAAGGGCTCCGCGCAATGCGAAGCCCACACTTTTAATCCGATTTCTTACAAAAGATTCCTTAGACATCGGTAAGGGCTTCGAGAGGATTACCTTTTGCATTCGCTGTATTTCCTTTTGTGATTGCCATATGCTTTGGGTTTAGGGATTCAATTTCCGGGACACTGCCTAAAATGCTGCGACCAAGGCTGATTCCTGAATTTTGATGCATTAGTACCGATGTGAAATTATGAAATTAATGACAGATTATGAATCGATTGACCCCCTAACGCGCTGCATAAATCCATTCAAGGCCTCTTTTTTCGATTTACCGTCCTTTATGGACTGGTTGACCTCGATGGCCCCGTACATATTCGAAATCAGTTCTCCGATGACATCGAGTTCCTCATCCTTTAGGGAAGGCACTTCCGTAAGGGCTTCAAGGGTTTCGATGGTCTCGAGTACAAAATCCACATCGTTCTCCTCAATAAAATTCGTCAGATGCTTAATTACTGGCAACCTCATGTATCAGGGTTTTGAGTACATCGTATTTGTTCGTCTGTACCTGATTCTTCAATTTCCCATCGGTAAAGGCCGCAAAGGTAGGCAGATTGTCCACCTTTGCCAGCTTTCTGCTTTCGGGAAATTTTTCCGCATCCACGATCACGAAGGTAATATCTTCGTTTTGCGAAGCCTCTTTTTTGAATTTGGGTTTCATGATGCGGCAATTGCCGCACCATCCCGCCGAATACTGCACAACTACGCTTTTTTTACCGGCTATGATTTCGTGTAAATTATCCTTATCCAATTCTACTACCATCTGTTTAGGTTTTGATTGTGATGATTTCTTTTTATCCTATTAAAGGGTTCTACGCCGCATCTTCTGCCCATCGTAATACACGCCACATCTTTTGGTC
>DASSWC010000053.1:0-16955 GCA_035705395.1 Pricia sp.
AGGTTTAGTGAGACTCGATTCCCTTGGTTCAAGGGAATCGTTATCCGAACAAATACGGAGCGAAGTCGAAGTGTCTTCCTCGGGATCGGCGGATACTGGATCAAGTTCAAAACAAACATGTCCCGAGCCGCGAGCGAGGGAAAAACGGAAACAAAAATCATTCGGGGTCGAATCGTTTTTGACCCTGTTTTTTTGTCTGAAAATTAAGAGTAAGAAGTACGTAATATAAACGAATGAAGGATTCGGTTTTTCCCTCCGGTGAAATCTAAAATCCGTAGTTCACAATCTAAAATGTAATTATGTCTGGGTTAATAGGAAAAAAAGTAGGCATGACCAGTATCTTCGACAAAAACGGAAAAAATTGTCCGTGTACCGTCATCGAGGCCGGACCATGTGTAGTTACCCAAGTCAGAACCGAGGAGGTTGACGGCTATACCGGCCTGCAACTGGGTTTCGATGACAAGACGGAGAAACGTGCCAACAAGGCCGAGATCGGCCACTTTAAAAAGGCCGGAGCCACTCCCAAGAAAAAAGTCGTTGAGTTCCAAGGTTTTCAGGGTAAATACAAACTGGGCGATACCTTGGGGGTCGACATTTTCGTGGAAGGCGAATTCGTAGACGTCGTGGGCACGTCGAAAGGGAAAGGCTTTCAGGGCGTCGTCAAGCGTCATGGTTTCGCCGGTGTAGGCCAGTCGACGCACGGACAGCACAACCGACTGCGCGCGCCGGGATCTATCGGTGCGGGATCGGACCCCTCAAGGGTTTTCAAGGGTATGCGAATGGCCGGCCGAATGGGAGGTGAGCGCGTTACCGTGCAGAACCTTCGGGTATTGAAGGTCGTGCCAGAGAAGAATCTCTTAGTGGTAAAAGGTGCAGTTCCCGGCCACAAAAATGGGTACGTAACGATTCAAAGGTGGATATAATGAAACTAGCAGTCTTAGATATCAAAGGAAAGGAAACAGGAAGGGAAGCGGAGCTTTCCGACACTATTTTCGCCGTAGAGCCGAACG
Organism: Pricia sp.; assembly: GCA_035705395.1. Classification (GTDB taxonomy): domain Bacteria; phylum Bacteroidota; class Bacteroidia; order Flavobacteriales; family Flavobacteriaceae; genus Pricia. Next base: position 1,011 of record DASSWC010000053.1, read on the forward strand.
AACATGCCGTTTATTTGGATGTCAAGCAGTATTTGGCACACCAGCGCCAAGGAACCCATAAGTCCAAAGAGCGCGCCGAGATTGCGGGAAGTACCCGAAAGATCAAAAAGCAGAAAGGAACCGGTACGGCGCGTGCGGGTAGCATCAAATCCCCAATTTTCAGGGGCGGTGGCCGAATTTTTGGTCCGCGACCGAAGGATTACAGCCAAAAACTCAACAAGAACGTGAAGCGTTTGGCCCGTAGATCCGCCTTGAGCATCAAATCAAAGGAAAACGCGATTTCCGTCATTGAGAATTTCAATTTTGACACCCCAAAAACCAAGGATTTTATGGCCGTTCTAAAGTCCCTGGGACTGGAAGGCAAAAAATCGTTGTTTGTCTTGGGAGAGTCAAATAATAACGTATATTTGTCCTCACGAAATTTGAAGGGCTCCGAAGTTATAACTTCCTCAGAAATAAGCACTTATAAAATATTGCATGCCCATACTATTGTGCTGCTGGAGGGTGCTTTGGAAGGATTGGAATCAAACTTACAAAAATAGGATATCATGAACGTGTTGATAAAGCCGATTATAACCGAAAAGATGACCGCCGCGAGCGAGTTGTACAACCGTTACGGTTTCTATGTCGACCCAAGGGCCAACAAACTCCAGATCAAGGATGCCGTGGAGAAGACCTATGGGGTTTCGGTAAAAAAGGTGCGTACCATGAACTATGGCCCGTCCCGAAAGTCCCGCTACACCAAGGCCGGCATCCAGCACGGAAAGACGAATGCCCGGAAAAAGGCCATCGTCGATGTCGTCGAAGGTGATATGATCGATTTTTATAGTAATCTATGAGATGCGTACCCTGTTGGTCGTTGATTTTAATGACTTTGTTGCAGGTAAACTCAAAAAGGACAAGGAATGTCAGTTAGAAAATTAAAACCCGTAACCCCCGGACAGCGGTTTAGGATCGTCAACGGTTTCGATGCCATTACCACCGACACCCCCGAGAAAAGCCTATTGGCTCCCATCAAAAAGTCCGGTGGCAGGAACAGCCAGGGTAAAATGACCATGCGCCACAAAGGCGGTGGCCATAAAAGAAGATACCGCATCATCGATTTTAAACGCGACAAACAAGACGTTTCCGCTACGGTCAAATCGATCCAGTACGATCCGAATCGAACGGCCTTTATCGCCTTGGTAGAATACACCGATGGCGAGAAAAAATATATTATCGCGCAGAATGGTCTTCAGGTCGGGCAAGAGATAACCTCCGGAACTACCGCTGCACCGGAAATCGGCAATGCTCTTCCTTTGAGCGAGATTCCTTTGGGTACCATTATTTCCTGTATCGAGCTGCGTCCCGGACAGGGTGCCGTCATGGCGAGAAGTGCGGGCACGTTTGCCCAATTGATAGCTAGGGAGGGCAAGTTCGTGACCGTCAAAATGCCTTCCGGTGAAATACGGTTGATTCTATCCACCTGTATGGCGACCGTGGGCGCGATATCGAATTCCGACCACCAATTGCTGATTTCCGGTAAGGCCGGGAGAAGCCGATGGTTGGGCAGAAGACCAAGAACGCGACCGGTAGCGATGAACCCGGTCGATCACCCCATGGGCGGTGGCGAGGGCAGGGCTTCCGGAGGCCATCCCAGGTCCAGGAACGGTATTCCTGCCAAAGGCTACAGAACCCGTAACAGGACCAAGAACACGAACAAATATATTTTGGAACGTAGAAAGACTCGGAAGAAATAAAAAGTTAGACAATGGCAAGATCGTTAAAAAAAGGACCATACGTTCATCATAGCCTGGAAAAAAAAATCCAGCAAATGGCAGCATCGGGCAAGAAGAGCGTCATCAAGACCTGGTCAAGGGCATCGATGATAACCCCTGATTTTGTGGGGCTCACCATAGCCGTACACAACGGAAGGCAGTTTGTTCCCGTTTTTATAACCGAGAATATGGTGGGGCACAAGTTGGGTGAGTTTTCACCCACGAGGTCCTTTAGGGGTCACGCAGGAGCCAGGAACAAAGGTAAAAAGTAAGCTATGGGAGTTCGAAAAAGACAAATGGCCGAAAGACTGAAGGCCGAGAAGAGGGATATCGCCTTCGCAAAATTGAACAATTGCCCGACTTCGCCGCGTAAAATGCGTTTGGTCGCCGATTTGATCAGGGGCGTCAAGGTCGAAAAAGCTTTGGCCATACTCAGGTTCAATCCCAAGGAAGCTTCCCGGAGATTGGAAAAATTGTTGCTTTCAGCCTTGGCGAACTGGCAGGCGAAGAACGAGGAAGCCGATGTGGAGAATGCAGAGCTTTTCGTAAAGGAAATACGGGTAGACGGGGGCAGTATGTTAAAACGGTTGCGTCCCGCACCACAGGGCAGGGCACATAGAATCAGAAAGCGTTCCAACCATGTCACCTTGGTTCTGGGATCTAATACTAATATTGAAGGATAAGCATGGGACAAAAAACAAATCCGATAGGAAACCGATTGGGCATAATCCGGGGATGGGAATCCAACTGGTACGGGGGCGACGACTACGGCGATAAATTGGCCGAGGACAGTAAGATTCGTAAATACCTCCATGCGCGTCTGGCCAAAGCCAGCGTTTCCCGGGTAATCATCGAGCGTACCCTAAAATTGATCACGATTACCGTGACCACCGCCAGACCGGGTATCATTATCGGCAAGGGCGGCCAAGAGGTCGATAAGTTGAAGGAAGAGTTAAAACAGATTACCAATAAAGAGGTACAGATCAATATCTACGAAATCAAAAGACCGGAACTGGATGCCAATCTCGTGGCTGCGAGTATTGCCCGCCAGATCGAAAGCCGTATCTCTTTCCGTAGGGCCATTAAAATGGCTATCGCCGCAGCCATGCGTATGAATGCCGAAGGTATAAAGATCCAGATATCCGGGCGTTTGAACGGGGCGGAAATGGCGCGATCGGAATCGTATAAAGATGGCCGTATCCCCTTGTCCACATTCCGTGCCGATATCGATTATGCCATGCACGAAGCCCAAACCACCTATGGTAAATTGGGTATCAAAGTCTGGATTATGAACGGCGAAGTATACGGCAAACGCGATCTTTCCCCCTTGGTGGGCATGACCAAGGACAGCCAAGGCAGTACGGGAGATAAACGCAGTGGCGGCGGAAGAAAGCCACGCCGAAGAAAGTGATTTTTAGGGGAAAGGATACAGATAGAAGAGAAAAGGGTTATAGGTTCGGAAGCTTAATTATTCATCCGGCATCCCGGCCCTAAATACTAAAAGCGAAGTAAAGATGTTACAACCGAAAAGAACCAAGTATCGAAAAATGCAGAAGGGCCGCATGAAAGGAAATGCGGGCCGCGGGCATCGTCTGACCAACGGTATGTTCGGCATCAAGACCTTGGAACAGAAGTTTATCACCTCACGTCAAATCGAAGCGGCGCGTATTGCAGCGACCCGATATATGAAAAGACAGGGACAACTTTGGATAAAGATATTCCCGGATAAGCCCATTACGAAAAAGCCATTGGAGGTACGTATGGGTAAGGGTAAAGGGGCGCCGGAATATTTCGTGGCGGTAGTGAAACCCGGACGCATCATGTTCGAAATCGCGGGTGTTCCGATGGACGTAGCCAAAGAGGCCTTGCGATTGGCCGCACAGAAATTACCGGTCCGAACGAAATTTATTGTCGCACGCGATTACGTTGAAGATATAATCTAAAAAGGGCATGAAGAATAAAGAAATTAAGGAACTGTCCGCAGAGGAGTTGCAAGAAAAGCTGGCCGAATACAGAAAACAGCATGCCGACCTGAAAATGGCCCATGCCGTTACACCATTGGAAAATCCGCTTCAGATCAAAAAAGCGAGAAAAACGGTAGCGCGATTGGCCACGGAAATAACTAAAAGGGAAAACCAATAACCGGTTCTGCTTTATGGAAGAAACAAGAAAATTAAGAAAAGAGCGAATAGGGGTCGTCACCAGTGACAAGATGCAAAAGTCCATCGTCGTTGCCTCGGTGAAGCGCGTCAAGCATCCCATGTACGGTAAATTCGTACTCAAGACCAAAAAATACGTGGCCCACGACGAAAAAAACGATTGCAAGGAAGGTGACACCGTAAGGATTATGGAGACACGCCCCTTGAGCAAGACCAAATGTTGGCGGTTAGTAGAAATTCTGGAAAGAGCTAAATAATTATGTTACAGCAAGAATCAAGGTTAAAGGTAGCGGACAATACCGGCGCCAAAGAAGTGTTGACCATCCGGGTACTCGGGGGTACCAAACGAAGATATGCTTCCATCGGCGATAAGATCGTCGTTTCCGTTAAGGAGGCCACGCCCCAGGGCGGTATCAAAAAGGGAGCCGTATCGACCGCCGTGGTGGTACGCACCAAAAAAGAGGTGCGAAGGCCCGACGGATCGTACATTCGCTTCGACGACAACGCCTGCGTGCTGTTGAACCCGACCGGCGAAATGAGGGGAACCCGTGTTTTCGGACCTGTCGCAAGGGAGCTGCGGGACAAGCAGTTCATGAAAATTGTCTCGCTGGCACCGGAAGTATTGTAAAAAATAACAAATGTCACCCCGAGCGAAGTCGAAGGGTTGAACTTGATAGATATGAAGCTAAAAATTAGAACAGGGGATACGGTCCGAATCATTGCCGGCGACCACAAAGGGGCCGAGGGTAAGGTGATGACCATAGACCGAGAAAAGAACAAGGCAATCGTCGAAGGGGCCAATAAGGTCAAAAAACACGAAAAACCGAGTGCGCAGAACCCTCAGGGCGGTATCGTCGAAAAGGAAGCCTTCATCCATATATCCAACCTTTCGCTGATCGATTCAAAATCAGGCGAAACGACAAGGGTCGGCTATGAGATGCGGGACGGCAAGAAGGTCCGTTTTTCCAAAAAATCCAATGAAGTAATATAGGTATGGCTTACGTTTCAAGGTTAAAGAAAGAGTATAAAGAGCGCGTGGTTAAGGCGCTGACGGGCGAATTCGGTTACAAGAATGTAATGGAGGTGCCCAAGCTGCAGAAAATTGTGGTCAGTAGGGGCGTCGGGGCGGCCGTAGCCGATAAGAAACTGATCGACCAGAGCGTCGAGGAACTGTCGAACATCACCGGTCAAAAGGCGGTAGCCACCATGTCCAAAAAGGATGTCGCGGCGTTCAAACTGCGTAAGGGCATGCCAATCGGCGCCAAGGTCACCTTGCGCGGCGAACGTATGTACGAATTTTTAGATCGGTTAATTACCAGTGCCCTGCCAAGGGTTCGGGATTTCCAAGGTATTCGTGCCACAGGTTTTGACGGCCGTGGAAACTATAGTCTGGGGGTGGAGGAGCAGATTATTTTCCCCGAGATCAATATTGACAAGATCAACCGGATAGACGGGATGGATATCACCTTCGTAACCTCGGCAGAGACCGATAAGGAAGCGAAATCACTGTTAATGGAATTAGGATTACCTTTTAAAAAGAAATAAGATGGCTAAAGAATCAATGAAGGCCCGGGAGCGGAAAAGGGCAAGGACCGTAGCGAAATATGCCGAAAAGCGAAAAGCGCTCAAGGAGGCAGGGGACTACGAGGCCTTGCAAAAATTGCCGCGCGACGCATCACCCGTTCGTATGCACAACCGTTGCAAGCTTACGGGACGGCCAAGAGGCTATATGCGCACCTTCGGCATATCGCGGGTAATGTTCCGCGAAATGGCCAATGCAGGATTGATTCCGGGAGTTAAAAAAGCCAGCTGGTAAATTAATTATTGGTAATTAATAATTATTAAAGGAAATGGTTACAGATACTATAGCAGATTACTTAACGCGGATCAGAAATGCCAGTAGGGCAGGTCACAGGGTAGTCGAGATTCCCGCTTCCAAGGTGAAGAAGGAGATTACCAAAATTTTGTTCGACCAAGGCTATATCCTGAGCTATAAGTTCGAGGAAGACAAGGTGCAGGATACGATCAAGATTGCCTTGAAATACGATAAGTTCACCAAAGAGCCGATTATTAGAAAATTAAAGCGGGTCAGTAAACCGGGACTGCGAAAGTATACCGGTTCCGACAACCTGCCCAGGGTCTTGAACGGCCTGGGCGTGGCGATTGTATCCACATCCCATGGGGTAATGACCGGCAAGCAGGCCAAGAACGAAAACGTAGGGGGCGAGGTACTCTGCTACGTGTATTAAAGCAAATAATTAATAAACGATTCTTATTAATTAACAATTACGAAAGATGTCAAGAATAGGTAACAATCCGGTAGCGATTCCCGATGGGGTGACCGTCGATGTAAAGGACAATGGGATTGTCGTAAAAGGCAAGTTGGGTGAACTTACCCAAACATATTCCAACGTCGCGGTTAAGGTAGAGGACAACCAAGTTTGGGTGACCCGGCCATCCGATGCCAAGGAAGATAAGGCCAAACACGGCTTGTATCGCGCGCTGATCATCAACATGATCGAAGGCGTTTCAAAAGGATGGACCAAACAACTCGAATTGGTGGGGGTGGGATACCGCGCCAGCAACCAAGGACAAAAATTGGATCTGGCGGTAGGCTTTTCCCACAATATCGTATTGGAACTGGCCCCGGAAGTGAAAGTAGAGACGACTTCCGAAAAAGGGAAGAATCCCATTATAAAATTGACCTCCCACGACAAACAGCTGGTAGGCCAGATAGCCGCCAAGATACGTTCGTTCCGCAAGCCGGAGCCGTACAAGGGAAAAGGCATCAAGTTTGTTGGGGAACAGCTGCGAAGAAAGGCAGGTAAATCAGCTTAATTAGATATCATGGCATTATCAACGAGTGAAAGAAAAAGAAGAATACGACGCAGGATCCGAAAGATTTCCTCGGGCACCGCTGAAAGGCCCCGATTGTCCGTATTCCGAAGCAACAACGAAATTTACGCCCAGGTGATCGACGACACCAAGGGCGAAACCTTGGTAGCGGTATCTTCCCGTGACAAGGCCCTAGCGGATACGAAAGGCAACAAAACGGAAGTGGCCAAAGTGGTAGGGCAGGCGATTGCCGAAAAATGTAAGAAAGCCGGTATCGAAAGGGTAGCATTCGATCGCGGGGGCAATCTGTATCACGGAAGGGTAAAATCCTTGGCCGAAGGGGCAAGGGAAGCAGGACTTAATTTTTAAACAACGGTATGTTCCAAAAATATAAAAATGTAGAGACGGTCAAACCCGGAGGTCTAGATCTCAAAGATCGTCTGGTCGGTATACAACGTGTAACCAAGGTTACGAAAGGAGGTAGGGCCTTCGGTTTCTCCGCCATCGTAATCGTAGGTGATGAGAACGGTGTGGTCGGCAGCGGTCTGGGGAAATCCAAGGAAGTGGCAACGGCCATTGCAAAAGCGATCGAAGATGCCAAGAAAAATCTTATTCGTATCCCCTTGACCAAAGGCGGTACATTGCCCCACGAGCAGAAAGGGAAATACGGTGGTGCACGCGTGTTCATCAAACCGGCTTCGCATGGTACAGGTGTTATCGCAGGGGGTGCCGTAAGGGCGGTACTGGAATCCGTGGGGGTGAAAGATGTACTTTCCAAATCCCAGGGATCTTCCAATCCGCACAACGTGGTCAAGGCTACTTTCGATGCCCTGTTGCAACTTAGGGATGCCGGTACTGTAGCCCAACAAAGGGGCGTATCGCTGGAAAAAGTTTTTAAAGGATAAATCAAAATAATTAATAATCAATAGTTATTAATTACTAATTCCCCGGTAATGGCAAATAAAATTCAGGTCAAACAAGTGAGAAGCGGTATCAAAAGGCCGCAGAACCAAAAACGGACCCTCGCTGCCTTAGGGCTGCGCAAAATCGGCCAGGTCGTCGAGCACGACGCCACGCCGACCATACTGGGCATGATAAATAAAGTCAAACATTTGGTTTCCACTCAGGAAGCCTAACAGATAGTTTATGGATTTAAGTAATCTAAGACCAGCGAAAGGGGCGACCCATAGAAAAGGAAAAAGAGTGGGAAGGGGACAAGGTTCCGGCAAGGGCGGAACGGCCACAAGAGGGCACAAAGGTGCCAAATCCCGTTCCGGATATTCCAAGAAAATCGGCTTCGAAGGGGGCCAGATGCCTTTACAACGCCGTGTACCTAAGTTCGGGTTTACCAATATGAACCGGGTGGAGTACCATGGGGTCAATTTGGATAAGTTACAGCACCTGGTCGATAACAAAATCGTTAAAGACACCGTAAACGTCGAGACCCTCGTCGATAACGGCATGGCGAAAAGAAAGGATTTGGTGAAGATTTTAGGGGGAGGCGAATTGAAGGCGTCCTTGAAAGTTACCGCACATAAATTTACGGCAAGTGCCAAGGCGGCCATCGAAGCAGCCGGTGGAGAAGCGATAAATTTATAAGCAAGCCACTGTTATGAAGAAATTTTTCGAGACCATTTCCAACATGTGGAAGATTGAGGAACTAAGGAACAGGATCATCCTGACCCTTGGTCTTTTACTGGTGTACCGGTTCGGTTGCCAGATCGTTCTTCCCGGTATGGATACTTCACAACTGGGGCAATTGGCTTCCGGTACCGATTCGGGTATCCTAGGTCTCTTGAACGCTTTTACCGGGGGGGCCTTTGCGAAGGCATCCATATTCGCCCTGGGCATCATGCCATATATTTCGGCATCCATCGTCGTGCAGCTGATGAGCATCGCCATCCCGTATTTGCAGAAACTCGATAAAGAGGGAGAAAGCGGCCGAAAAACCAAGACCCAGATTACCCGGTGGTTGACCATCGGTATCTGTGTGGTGCAGGCGCCCGCTTACCTCTATAGTTTGACCACTGCTTTTGGGGTTCCCGAAAGCGCTTTTTTGGTCGGACGTGGACTGGATTTTATGATTCCCGCGGTTATCATTTTGGTTTCCGGTTGTGTCTTTGCCATGTGGTTGGGCGAAAAGATTTCGGACAAGGGTATCGGCAACGGTATCTCCCTATTGATCATGATTGGGATCATCGCCACCATGCCGCAGTCCTTTATCCAGGAATTCGTTTCCAGAACGACCAACAATACGGGCGGACTCATGTTCATCCTAATCGAGGTCATCCTGTGGTTCCTGGTCATATTGGCGAGTGTGTTGTTGGTTATGGCCACCCGACGGATTCCCGTACAATATGCCCGGAGAACGGCATCCGGTGGATACGAAAAAAACATCATGGGATCCCGGCAGTTCATTCCGCTAAAATTGAACGCCTCGGGCGTAATGCCCATTATCTTTGCACAGGCGATCATGTTCGCGCCGAGTTTGATCGGTAAGACGTTCAACGACACCGCGGTCGGCCAATGGATGGAAGTGAATTTTCAGGATATCTTCGGCCTGGCCTACAATGTTCTGTTCGGCGTACTGATTATCATCTTTACGTATTTTTATACGGCGATAACCGTACCGACCAATAAAATGGCCGACGACCTGAAAAGAAGCGGCGGATTTATTCCCGGTATCCGGCCCGGTAAGGAAACCGGTGATTATTTGGATAAGATCATGTCTTTGATTACTTTACCCGGCTCCGTTTTCTTGGCGATTTTGGCGGTGCTGCCGGCCATCGTGGTTAAGTTGATGGATATACAGGCTGGATGGGCCCTATTTTACGGAGGTACGTCGCTCCTGATCATGGTGGGCGTCGCCATCGATACGGTACAGCAGGTAAACGCATACCTGTTGAACAGGCACTATGACGGATTGATGAAAACCGGAAAAAACAGAAAAGTAGCGTAGAAGAGACGCATTTAATTACCAAGTACGAATATGGCTAAACAAGCAGCAATAGAACAAGATGGAAGTATAATCGAGGCATTGTCGAATGCCATGTTCCGGGTAGAACTGGAAAACGGGCACGTAGTAACCGCCCATATTTCGGGGAAAATGCGCATGCACTATATCAAATTGCTCCCCGGTGACAAGGTGAAGTTGGAAATGAGTCCGTATGACCTGACCAAGGCACGGATTACCTACAGGTACTAAAGTGCAATTGAAAGGGAAACGGTTGAATATGGATTGGAAAATAAATATATCAAGATGAAAGTAAGAGCCTCCATAAAAAAAAGAAGTGCCGACTGCAAAATTGTTCGCAGAAAGGGCAGATTGTACGTGATCAACAAAAAGAATCCTAGATTCAAACAAAGACAAGGATAGTTATGGCAAGAATTGCAGGTATAGATATACCGAAACAAAAAAGGGGCGTCATCGCCTTGACCTATATTTTCGGTATCGGTAAAAGTAGGGCACAGAAAATTTTGCAAAAGGCCGAGGTAAGTGAAGATACCAAGGTATCGGATTGGACCGACGATGAAATCGGTAGGATCCGTTCCGAGACTTCTTCCTTTACCATCGAAGGCGAACTGCGTTCGGAAACCCAAATGAACATCAAACGTTTGATGGATATCGGGTGTTATCGCGGCATTCGCCATCGATCGGGACTCCCCCTGCGCGGACAGCGTACCAAGAACAATTCCAGGACACGGAAAGGGAAAAGAAAAACAGTCGCCAACAAGAAAAAGGCAACGAAATAAAATTATTAATTGCTCATTATTTTGATAATTAGTAATCAATACTCCATAATCATTTAAAAAGAATGGCAAAGGCAACTACAAAAGGAGCGAAAGGGGCAAAAGGCGGAAAGGCCGGAAAGCCGGTCGCCAAGAAGCGCAAGGTGACCGTAGACGCTGTAGGCGAGGCACACATCTCTGCATCCTTCAACAATATTATCATATCCCTTACCAATAAAAAGGGCGATGTCATTTCTTGGGCATCCGCCGGAAAGATGGGGTTTAGGGGATCGAAAAAAAACACGCCCTACGCAGCACAGATAGCGGCAGAGGAGTGTTCAAGGACGGCCCATGATGCGGGACTTAGAAAAGTAAAGGTCTACGTAAAGGGACCGGGCAACGGTAGGGAATCGGCCATTCGGGCAGTACATAATTCCGGTATCGAGGTTACCGAGATCATCGATGTCACCCCGCAACCGCACAACGGGTGCCGACCCCCGAAAAGAAGAAGAGTTTAGTTCAATATATATTTAATTTTCACGGAAGCGTTGTTAACGATTATCGAAGGATAAGCCTTAATTCATAGTCACGCTTTCAAATCAAAAGAAAATGGCAAGATACACAGGACCAAAAAGTAAAATCGCCCGTAAGTTCGGCGAGGCAATTTTCGGGGACGATAAGGCCTTCGAAAAAAAGAACTACCCACCGGGGCAACATGGCAATACCCGCCGCCGGGGAAAAAAATCGGAGTATGCCATCCAGTTGATGGAGAAGCAAAAGGCCAAGTATACCTACGGTATTCTAGAGAAGCAGTTCCGCAATATTTTCGCCAACGCCAAACGTAAGGAAGGGGTTACCGGCGAAATTTTACTTCAAATGTGCGAATCCCGCTTGGATAATGTGGTATACCGGTTGGGCATCTCCCCATCGCGAAGGGGTGCCCGACAATTGGTTTCGCACCGGCACATCACCGTGAACGGCGAACTGGTCAACATACCCTCCTATTCCCTAAAACCGGGTGATGTGGTCGGCGTTCGTGAAAAATCGAAATCCCTACAGACTATCAAAAGCGCCTTAGAGGCGAACAGCAGTGTCTACGAGTGGATGACCTGGAATTCCGAGAAAATGGAAGGCAATTTCGTAGCTGTTCCCGAGAGGATACAGATTCCCGAGAACATCAAAGAACAGTTAATCGTCGAGCTTTACTCTAAATAACTAAGAACACTATCTCTATGGCATTATTTAATTTTCAGAAACCCGATAAAGTTATAATGATCGATTCTTCGGATTTCGAGGGTAAGTTCGAATTCCGACCTTTGGAGCCCGGTTACGGATTGACCGTCGGGAACGCATTAAGAAGGGTATTGCTTTCGTCTTTGGAAGGCCATGCGATTACCTCGGTACGGATCGACGGGGTGGAACATGAGTTTTCGGTGATTTCAGGTGTTGTCGAAGATGTCACCGAAATCATACTGAATCTCAAGCAGGTACGTTTTAAAAAGCAGATTGACGATTCGGAGGCCGAGGTAGTCGCGATTTCCGTCAGCGGAAAAAAACAGTTGACCGCCGGCGATTTCCAGAAGTATATTTCCGGATATCAGGTATTGAATCCCGATTTGGTCATCTGCAATATGGATTCGAAGGTGAGTATTAATATGGAAATCGTTATCGACAAAGGGCGAGGTTACGTTCCCGCGGAAGAGAACAAGAAATCCAACGCCGCCTTGGGCACCATAGCCATCGATTCCATTTTTACACCCATTAAGAACGTAAAATACAGTATCGAGAACTTTCGTGTAGAGCAAAAGACCGATTATGAGAAACTGGTCTTTGAAATCGTAACGGACGGTTCCATACATCCAAAGAATGCCTTGACGGAAGGGGCCAAAGTCCTTATCCATCATTTTATGCTATTTTCGGATGAGCGCATTACCTTGGAAGCCGATGAGATTGCCGAGACGGAAACCTACGATGAAGAGTCCCTGCACATGCGCCAGCTACTGAAAACGAAATTGGTCGATATGGACCTATCCGTCCGCGCCCTGAACTGTTTGAAGGCGGCGGAAGTAGATAGCTTGGGAGATTTGGTATCCTTCAACAAGAACGACCTGATGAAGTTCCGCAATTTCGGTAAGAAATCCCTAACCGAACTTGAAGAACTGGTCATCAACAAGGGACTGAGTTTCGGCATGGACCTTTCAAAGTATAAACTGGACAGAGACTAAGATTAATCGTTATTTCTTACAGGATAGGGAGAAACCCTCAGTTGGGGAAATACATAGGATATAAACCATGAGACACGGTAAAAAGTTCAATCATCTAGGACGAAAAAGGGCCCATAGAAAGGCCATGTTGGCCAATATGGCCTGTTCCTTGATCGAACACAAAAGAATCAACACTACGGTGGCCAAGGCCAAGGCGTTGCGGCAATTCGTCGAACCCCTGATCACGAAATCCAAACCGGAAAACAATGTGACGGCCGAGAAGGGCACCCACAACCGGCGTATCGCCTTTAAAAACCTGCGCAATAAATATGCGGTCACCGAATTGTTCGGTACGGTAGCCGAAAAAGTAGGCGATCGACCAGGAGGCTATACCCGCATCATCAAACTCGGAAACCGCCTGGGAGATAATGCCGATATGGCCATGATCGAACTGGTCGATTTCAACGAACTCTACAACGCCGGCAAACCGAAAAAGAAATCCACCCGAAGAAGCAGAAGGGGCGGAACCAAGAAGGAGGAAACCAAAGCGGCCGAAAGCGTAGAAGAAACCAAAGGTAACGACGCCGAGACGGAAAAAAAAGCCGATGTTGCCAAGGAATCCAATGCAGATGACGAGGTAAAGGAAGCGAAAAAGGCCGAGGGTACTTCGGAAAGCACATCCGGAGCGAAAACGGAAGCCACGTCCGAGACCATAAACGAGGAAGCCGAAACCAAGTCTGAGGCCAAGGCCGACGACAAACCGAAGGCCGGGACTAAAACGGATGCGGAACCGAAAGCCGAAGCCGGGCAAGGTGACGCCGAAACGAAGAAGGAAGCTGCAGCAGAGTCGGGGGGTGCCGAGGCCAAAGACACTACCACCGAAACAAAGGATGGTGACACCGAAGCCAAGGATGGTGACACCGAAGCCAAGGATGGCGACACCGAAACAAAAAAGGACGACACCAAAAAATAAAAATGCCAATATTTTGTTAGAATCAGGAAAGGATAGACGATTTCGTCTATCCTTTTTTTATGTTTATTTAAATTTGAAGCTGCCAACCGCAACCTGCGACCGATCAAGTGCCCAACGCATAGGACAAAGCGCTCAATAATTAGTAATTACCAATTCCGTTCCCATGAAATATCAAGCCAAAAAGAAAGCATTAATTCTACTGGCCGACGGCACCATCTTCTTCGGCAAATCCGTCGCCGGTAAAGAAGGGACCGCCTTCGGGGAAGTATGTTTCAATACCGGAATGACCGGCTACCAGGAAATATTTACCGACCCGTCGTATTTCGGGCAGTTGATGGTGACTACCAACGCCCACATCGGTAATTATGGTACCCATGAAGACGAGGTGGAATCCGATTCCGTAAAGATTTCGGGGCTCATCTGCCGCAACTTCAGTTATGATTATTCCCGGTCGGTCGCCGATAAAAGTCTGAAAGAATTTCTGGAGGATAACGGACTTTTTGCCATTTCGGATGTCGACACCCGGGCATTGGTCGGTTATATTCGCGACCACGGGGCTATGAACGCGGTAATTTCCACCGATGTGGACAACATTGAAGGCCTAAAGCGTCAACTTGCCGAAGTACCCAGTATGGAAGGGCTGGAACTTTCGTCCAAGGTATCGACACAGGAACCCTATTTTTTTGGTGAGGAAAGCGCCACGTATAAAATTGCCGCACTGGATATCGGTATCAAAAGGAACATCCTTAGAAACCTGGCGAAAAGGGATGCCTATATCAAGGTATTCCCCTATAACGCCTCGTTTGAGGATATGGAAGCCTTTGCCCCCGACGCCTATTTTATTTCCAACGGCCCCGGCGATCCCGAGCCCTTGAGCGACGCCATTGCGGCCGCACGAAAAATGATCGACAGCGGTAAACCGGTATTTGGTATCTGCCTCGGGCATCAAGTCATTGCCTTGGCCAACGGCGTATCGACCTATAAGATGCACAACGGCCATCGGGGCATCAACCATCCTATCCTAAATTTGGAGACAGGGAAAGGGGAGATCACCTCCCAAAACCATGGTTTTGCCATCAATAGGGAAGAGACTGAGGCACATCCCGACCTTGAAATCACACATGTGCACCTCAACGATAAAACCGTGGCGGGCATCCGGATGAAAAACAAAAATGTCTTTTCCGTCCAATACCATCCCGAGGCTAGCGCGGGTCCGCATGACGCGGATTATCTTTTTGACCGGTTTTTCGAGAGCATCAGATCCGTTTCGGTTTAATAAATGGTTATATCCGCTACATTATCAAGGGATACTGCCATGAAGTCAAACCTTGGTTTTGTATATTTGACGCTAATTGAAAATAATTCCTTGCTCCTAAGTCCTTGTTGCTTTTTGCCTGAGTTTTAGGGGTAAATTAATCTTAAACCATCCATTATATGAGTATCATCCTTAGCGTACATGCACGACAAATTTTTGATTCGAGGGGCAACCCTACGGTAGAAGTGGACGTAATCACCGAAAACGGAATTATGGGCCGGGCCGCGGTACCTTCGGGAGCATCCACCGGGGAACACGAGGCCGTGGAACTTCGGGACGGTGGAAAGGTCTTTATGGGAAAAGGCGTCACAAAGGCCGTCGAGAACGTCAATACGCTGATCGCCGAGGAAATTCTGGGCCTCTCCGTATTCGAACAGAACCTTTTGGATCAAACGATGATCGATCTGGATGGTACCCCGAACAAATCCAAATTGGGTGCCAACGCGATTTTGGGAGTTTCCTTGGCGGTGGCAAAGGCAGCGGCCAATGAGCTGGCCTTGCCCCTCTACCGATATGTAGGCGGGGTCAGTGCCAACACCCTTCCCGTACCGATGATGAACATTATCAACGGAGGCTCCCATTCCGATGCGCCCATTGCCTTTCAGGAGTTTATGGTGATGCCCGTCAAGGCCAAGAATTTTTCGCACGCCATGCAGATGGGTACGGAAATTTTCCACAACCTAAAAAAGGTGTTGCACGATAGGGGCCTGAGCACTGCAGTAGGGGATGAAGGAGGATTCGCCCCAACGCTCGACGGCACCGAGGATGCCCTTGATACCATCGCCAAGGCCGTGGAAAAGGCAGGTTATAAATTGGGCGACGAGGTAATGATCGCATTGGACTGCGCCGCTGCCGAATTTTATGTCGACGGGGCCTATGACTATTCCAAGTTCGAAGGGAGCAAGGGTGTGGTGCGAACCTCTGAGGAACAGGCGCAGTATCTGGCCGAACTATCCGAAAAGTATCCTATTAT
>DASSWC010000054.1:0-5187 GCA_035705395.1 Pricia sp.
GTCCAAAAAAATTACCGGGAACTGTACGAGTTCAACTTAAAATTCGCCAATCCTTTTGAGCCCATTTTCAAATCCGTGTTCAGCACCTTTTTAAAAGCCAACCAACAGCAGGAGGGTATCAAGAGTTATAGCCAGATTGTAGAGCTTATGGTGGGGTATCATGAAAAATTCCCTATTTTTAGCCCCGACGAATACAACCGATCCCCATGATGAAATTACGCGTTTTGGTGCTGGCCCTTTTGGGCAGCACAGCCTTCTCATTTGCCCAGGTATACTTTCCGAAAAACGATGCCGTCAAGGCCGACAACAACAACTACACCGCTCTTACCAATGCCAAAATTTACGTAACCCCAACTGAAATCGTTGACGGGGGCACCTTGCTCTTTCGAAAAGGAAGGGTGGTTGCGGTGGGAAAGTCGGTGGATCTTCCGAAGAACACTGTGGTGATGGATGTCAGTGGAAAGTCCGTTTACCCTTCCTTTATCGACATGTATTCCGACTTCGGGGTTGAGAAGCCCGAAAAAGTGGAATCCGGAGGACGTTCGGCGAAGTTCGAGCCTTCCCGGGAAGGTTTTTATTGGAACGACCATATCATGCCCGAAAACGAGGCGGTCGCCAAATTCGAGTATGACGATAAGGTGGCCGAGACCCTTCGCAAGTCCGGCTTCGGGGTGGTGAATTCCCACATACAGGACGGTATTGCCCGGGGTACCGGCGTACTGGTCGCCCTGAACGCCGCCGGAAGCAATGCCGATCGCATTCTCGACGACCGATCGGCCCAGTATTTTTCCTTCGAAAAAAGTAGGGCGAAGAAACAATCCTACCCCACTTCCCTTATGGGTGCACTGGCGCTGCTGCGGCAGATGTACCACGATGCGGATTGGTACGCGCAAGGGAATGTCGATACTAAGGACCGGTCGCTCGAAGCCCTGAACGAAAACAAGGACCTCGTCCAGATTTTCACGGGCGGGGACAAGGGCAATGTCATCCGTGCCGATGGCATCGGGGATGCCTTCGGGATACAATACGCCATTTTGGGCGGCGGGAACGAGTACGAACGGGTCGCCGATATCAAGGCGACCAACGCCCCTTTGATACTGCCGTTGAATTTTCCCGACCCTTACGATGTTTCCGACCCCTATGCTTCCCATTACGTACCCTTAAAGGACATGCGGCATTGGAACCAGGCCCCGGCCAATCCAAAAATTATGGCCGATAACGGGGTGGTTTTTTCCTTTACCTTGCACGATTTGGAAACCCCTGCAAATTTCAAGAAAAAACTGATGAGGGCGCTGGAATACGGCCTGTCCAAAACCAAGGCTTTGGAGGCATTGACCACGGTACCCGCGCAAATGCTTGGAAAATCATCCGATATCGGATCCCTTCAGCTGGGGCGATATGCCAACTTTTTGGTAACCTCCGGAGCCATTTTTGACAAAGAAACCGTACTCTATGAAAACTGGGTGCAAGGCACCAGGAACGTCATCAACGATTTGACCGTCAAGGACATCCGGGGGGAGTATGACCTCACCGCCGCCGGCAAGACCTTCAAACTTACCCTAAAAGGTGAAATCGGTGACCTAAAGGCCGAGGTCAAAAGGGATACGGCAAAATTAAAATCCAAATTCAACTATGCCGATGGCTGGATGTCGTTGTCCTTCGTAACGGATGATGGTGAGAATAGCTATCGGATGCAGGGGCTGATTGCTGCCGATGCTGAGAATCTGACGGGAAAAGTCGTGCTTCGGGATGGTAGCGAGGCCACGTTCAAAGCGGTCGAAAGCACTTCCGTTAGCGAGGGGGATTCCGAGGGCAAAGAAGAAAAATCGGAGGAAGAAAAGGAGACCCCCGAAATGATGGCAATCACCTATCCCAATGTGGGATACGGATACAAAAATATCCCCCAAAAGCAGGACTTGCTCTTTAAAAACGCTACGGTCTGGACTAGCGAGGAGGCGGGCATCCTCAAGAACACCGATGTACTGGTTAAAGACGGAAAAATAGCCGAAATTGGAAAGGATCTTCGTGGCGGCAGTGCAGAGGAAATCGATGCGACGGGCAAACACCTGACCGCAGGTATCATCGACGAGCATAGCCATATCGCAGCCCTGGCGATCAATGAAGCGGGACAGAATTCCTCCGCCGAGGTCAAAATGACCGATGTGGTCGATCCCGAGGATGTCGGTATCTATTACGCGCTCGCCGGCGGGGTCACCTCCCTGCAATTGCTGCACGGTTCGGCCAACCCGATCGGCGGGCGCTCTGCGATCATGAAGCTAAAATGGGGCGAAAGTGCGGAGAATATGCTCTATGACAACTCCCCCAAATTCATCAAGTTCGCCCTGGGCGAGAACGTCAAGCAGAGCAATTGGGACAGCCATAGCCGTTTTCCCCAAACGAGAATGGGCGTGGAGCAGGTATTTATCAATTATTTTCAGCGCGCCAAGGAGTACGAGGCCCAAAAGAAAAGCGGCGAACCGTATCGCTATGACGAGGAGATGGAGGTATTGGTCGAAATTTTGAACGGGGAACGCTTTATCACCTGCCACAGTTATGTACAGAGCGAAATCAATATGATGATGAAGATCGCGGAGAAATTCGGGTTCCGCGTCAATACCTTCACCCACATTCTGGAAGGCTACAAGGTGGCGGACAAAATGGCCGAACACGGGGCTGGCGGCAGCACCTTTAGTGACTGGTGGGCCTATAAGTTCGAGGTCAATGATGCCATTCCCTATAACGCCGCGATCATGCATAACCAGGGCGTTACAGTGGCCATCAACAGCGACGATGGCGAAATGATCCGAAGGTTGAACCAAGAAGCGGCCAAAACGATAAAATACGGGGGAATGACCGAAGAGGAAGCGTGGAAAATGGTCACCATCAATCCCGCAAAACTGTTGCATCTCGACCATAGAACGGGAAGTATCAAAGAGGGAAAGGATGCCGATCTGGTGTTGTGGAGCGACCACCCCTTATCCGTTTATGCCAAAGCCGAAAAGACTATTATTGAGGGGGCCACCTATTTCGATTTGGAAAAGGACAAGCAGCAACGGGAAGCTGTCAAAAAGGAACGCAACCGACTTATCACCATGATGCTACGCGAAAAAACCGAGGGTAAGAAGACCCAAAAACCCACACTGGACAAGAAGGAGACGATGCATTGCGAGAGTGGAATCGGCCTTCGGCGCTAAGGGTGTAACGTACGGGCAAACTTTGGGCAGTTACAGGGCAGCCTTCGGAAATTTGAAGCGTAAAACCAGAATAACGTATTACAATTACTATGAAAAAAACGATTCAACTAGGGATTGTCGGGTTGGTATTCCCGGCCCTTGCTTTTGTTGCTTTTACCGCCAACGCCCAGCAGACTCCCGCTCCGCAACAGTCGGAGGCCATTAGCATTGACGGGGCGACCGCCCACTTGGGCAATGGCAAGGTCATCGAAAACGCACTGATCATGTTCGAGGGCGGCAAGTTGACCTATGTCGGTTCGGCGATGGCCAGAATAGCCCGAAAGGGAACGATACTAAAGGGAGAGGGAAAACACGTCTACCCCGGCTTTATCGCCCCTAGCACTTCCCTGGGCCTGATTGAGATCGATGCCGTACGGGCCACCAATGACCAAGACGAATTGGGGGAGATGATTCCCCATATCCGAAGCCTTATCGCCTATAACGCGGAGTCGAAGGTCATCGAATCCATGCGGCCCAACGGGGTATTATTGGGACAGATTACGCCCCAGGGGGGCCGTATATCCGGCACCTCCTCGATTGTACAGTTCGATGCCTGGAACTGGGAAGACGCCGTGATAAAGGTCGATGACGGCATCCACCTTCGATGGCCGGACACGTTTCGTCAGGGCCGTTGGTGGGAAGGTGAGGAGCGGGGTTACCGCCCGAATGAAAAATATCGGGAAGAGATGTCCGAGGTCGAGGTGTTCCTAAAAAATGCCAAGGCCTATGGCAATGGGGCGGAAGAGGACATGAATCCCGCCTTTGCGGCGATGCAGGGAACCTTCGACGGCTCTAAAAAACTTTATATCTACGCCGATAGCGAAAAGGAAATTATCGATGCCATAACCCTGGCCAAGGCATTGGGAATAAAGGAGCCGGTGTTGGTCGGCGGCTACCATGCCTTTAAAATTACCGATTTCCTGAAAGAAAATAATATTCCGGTGCTCGTACAGTATACCCATACCCGCCCCGTTTTTGAGGACGAGCATTACGATCTGCCCTACAAACTCCCTAAACTCCTGGTCGACGGTGGACTCCTGGTCGGCCTACAGAATGGCGCGGCCAGTAACTTCCAGACCCGCAACCTGGCTTTCTATGCCGGCCAGTTGGTCGGAATGGGAATGGACAAGGAAAAGGCCCTGCAACTGATTACTGGCAACACCGCCCAAATTCTAGGTATCTCCGAGAATTATGGTACGTTGGCCGTTGGTAAAAGCGCGACCCTTTTCATTTCTGAAGGCGACGCCCTCGATATGCGTGGCAATCAACTCACCCATGCCTTTATCGACGGCCGGGAGATTTCATTGGAAACCCATCAGACCGAGCTTTGGAAGAAGTATTCGAAAAAGTATGCGGAAAAGTAATCGATTGTATGGGACGTAGGGTCTGTTCAGAATTAACTACCTATACATGTATGGGTGATTTTTGAACACACCCTTAGTTGAAAGGAATCACAGGTACTACTTCCCCTTCCGAAATCCCAGATTCCCCATTAGGGACACGAATAATCCCGTCCGCCTTCGCCAAACTGACCAGATCACCGGAACCATTTCCCTGAACCAATTTCGCATGGAGCCGCCCGTGACGCCACTGCGTCTTGACCTGAAGAAAAAGGGTCATATTAGGGTGGGGCCGAACCGGTGCATCCAAAATAACGCTGCGATCTTCTACTCCAATCCCAAGGGAAGTCGCCAACCATGGCAAAAAATAGATGTGATAATTTGCAAAAGTAGAGACGGGGTTTCCGGGAAAGGAGAATACTACTTTTCCCAAGTTGCTGTGTTGAAGACGGTTTTGTTTTTGATTTTCCTGACCCGGAATTTCCTGATTCGTATTTTCCTGATTCTGATTTTCCTGATTCTGACTTTCCTGATTCTGATTTCCTTTTTGTTGGTTATCCGTTGGTAGGTTTATTGGCGGATCGTTCAGGGTGACGAACCAAAAGGGCTTGCCC
>DASSWC010000055.1:0-5650 GCA_035705395.1 Pricia sp.
GGTCACACCGGTAATTTTTGACCGCTGTTCCTTCCCTACATGTTGTTCCTGAACGGTAAACAAGGCCTTTATCCGCCTTGATTCACGGATATAGGGATATTTGGCCAATCCGTCCCCGTTTTCAGTACCCATAATATCGCCCCGCAACCGAAGTCCCCGCCACCCCTTGCCGCCATCCGGTCTTGGGGCTTCGGTCTGCAGCCAGTACAGCAGGGAAAGACTCAGTTGTTTGCCACGATGGATATGCAAGTCGATTTCCGCTGGACCCACATCCACGATATTTCCCAAGAAGTAATCGTTCTGGGGATAATTGACAATGGTGATATCACTGTGGTAAAACCCGGGCTTAAAATTGGTGCTATCGATAATCCTTCTGTAATTCCAAAGGTTCAGGATATTTTCCATGGCAAGACCTTCGGGATGGAATCCCAATGCCTTAGGTTTCAGCGTTCTGGGATTGGAATAGTTGAGCTCCAGCAATTTTCCCGGCCAACTTGGCCGCAGGTCCGGAACAAAGTCCTTCCAAAAGGTATACTCTTCCGGTTTTTTAATCGTCCAGTCCCCTCCCTTGACATAATCGATCGCAAAACAATGGGTAAAGGCCTGGTTGTTGTTGGGTTCATATTTATCCGCCGCATGCAGTTCCCCCGTTTGTTTTTTGGACTCTGCCCCGGTGATATACTCCGTCCCCGTCATGGGTAGGAGGTCGCCCAACTCTGTGGCGTCGACAAAATACGGACCTTTTAAGTGCTTGGTTGTACCGGTTCTTAAGGATTTCACGTGCAACCCCAAGACCCTATTGCCCCTTGTGTCGGCGGAAACTGCCTTATACTTTTTAAGTAAGAGCAACTTTCTAGAACTGATATAAGGTGCAAAAAAGCCTTCCAAAACCGCAAGTGCAACTTTGGGTTCGTGCGCCAAGCGGGAGACCAAAGCCCCTCCGGGATTAAAATGGGGGTCGGCCGCTACCTCTTGGCGTAAAGGATAGTTGTTTCGGTAATACGCCCTAATGCCGTTTCGTAGGGTGCGGTACAGTGCCGTTGCGCCATGGGACTCGATCCACGGGTGTTCATCGGGCGGTACACCTTGTTGGGTCAACTGCCCGCCGATCCAATCGGTCTCCTCCGTCATGATTACCGTCAATCCGTTTCTCAGTGCCGCCAATGCCGCTGCGCATCCGCCCAAGCCCCCTCCGGCGATGATGAGGTCTGCCGATATCGTGTCGGAAGCGGTAAGGGGTATTCTTTTTCCATCCGTTTGGGAAAAGTCATTGGCAAAAAAGGGAGCGGCCCAAAAAAGCCCGCCACCCATAGCCAGGTTTGCGATAAAATTTCTTCTTTCCATACCGGGTTTAAACAGGGGGGGCAAAACGATGCTTTATTCCAACACCTGCCCTTTTTGCAGTAACACTTCTTTCAGGGCATCGTATGGCACATCCTGCACGCTGCTGTTGTTGTTCAAAGCCAAAACCGCCGCCGCTGCCGCGGATTGCCCCAGGATCATAAAGACAGGTTCCATCCGGATGGATCCGAAAGCGATGTGGCTCGACGATATGCAGACCGGTACCAACAGGTTTTCACATTCTTCTTCTTTGGGCGTTATAGAACCGTAAGCTATCGAATACGGACCCTTGGTGTCGACCCCGATGTCCCCTTCGTTCTGAACGAAGCCATCTTCCTTGATATAGCGCTGCACGTTGTGGGAGTCCATGGTGTAGGAACCCATGCCTATCGGCTCTGGCGTAGGGCGTCTTTTCAGGAGTTCGTTCTCGGTCATTACATAATCGCCGACCATGCGCCGTGCTTCCCTGACGTAGATCTGATGCGGCCAGTTGCCGTTATCGGTAAACTCATCCTTGGCCAAGCCCCATTGGGACATCTCCGAACGTACATTTTCCGGCACCCTCGGGTCATTGGCCACAAACCAATACAGTCCCTTTTGGTACCGCTCGTGCTCCTTGATGATTTCCCTTCTTCTTTCGTAGGAAGCTTCGGGATAATCATAGTTCATTCCGATATTGTCACTGCTGAACGGCCCGTGGTTGTTGGTGTCCGTCTTGTGGTTGGGGATGGCATCGAATTTGTTGAACCAACCGTCCCAACCGGTATCGAAGACCCGGCCCAAAAGCTCGTATTGCGCCGGGTCGTACCCTTCCGGTTTGGGAAAGGGCAGTCTATTGGGCTCATGATCGGTCATACAGGTACGGAAGCAATAGGCCTGGATCTTATCGTCGCCGCTGTGTTTCTCGCCGGGGTCCTCGTCCGACACCCGGGGCAGGACACCGCTCGACGGGTTGCCTGGCACGATGTAGGGCGAAATATCCGATCCAAACCAGTGCCCGTGGTGCAGTACCCCGGTTTGTACCCCGTTCCATTCTTCTCCGTATACATCCCTGCCTTCCCGGCCCACGTGATAGCTTACCCCTGCCGAGGCCATCAGGTCGCCCTCATAGGTAGCGTCCAGAAAAATCTTCCCGGAATATTTTTTGCCGCTTAACGTAGTTATGGATACGATTTTCCCGTTGTCCATCGCGACGCCATCCTCACGGTCCAGCCACTCGTCGCGGTCCACGCGGATCTTATGCTCCTCGATAAGTTCCTCGAATACGGTTTCGGCGACATGGGGCTCAAAAATCCACATCGTCCTATTTTCGCCGTCCATGGCCGGGGTGCCCTGGCCCTTGTTCCCGTATTCTTCTTTCCTTTGCCATAGCCAGGCTTCGTCGGTATTGTAATGCAGCCATAGGCGATGGTAAAAATCCCTTGCCAACCCGCCGATTACACTTTTGTCCCCGGTATCGGTATACCCCAGTCCCCCCGAGGTCAGGCCGCCCATATGAATATCGGGCGATACGACGATTACGGATTTGCCGGACCTTTTGGCTTCGACGGCGGCGATTATGGCGGCGGAGGTGCCCCCGTAGATGACGATGTCGGCGGTATTCCTGTCGGCTTCGGTCTCCGTTTTTTGTTTGCAACCCACTAGGATGCTAGCGGTTACGAATACAAATGTGATCAGCGATATCAGTTTGGTTTTGGTTTTTTTCATGATACGCTAGTTAGTCGATACTATATTCACCCACCACCAAACCATCGTCCCGTATCATTTTAAGTTGTAATTGGTGGTCGTCAGCGTTTAATTGTATTACGGTCCGCGTATCTGTTTTTGGCCCTCCACCAATAACTATCGGATACGAATGATCATCGCTTGGAGGGTGTATACCGTACTTGTGTGTATGGCCTGAAATAACCATATCTACCCCATATTCTTCGAAAATAGGATGGAACAGTTTGCGACAATGCATAGTGCCGTGCCAATCTCCTGAATGAAAGACAGGAATATGCATCATGACCACACGGTATTTGCATTCCCTGAATTCTAATTTCTGGAATTCCTTTTCCAACCAAATGGCTTGTTTCTCCCTGAACTGATCGAAACAGACGATTTCTCCATAAACGGGTGTACTATCTTCTTTGTCTTCCCCGGTATCAAGGCCGATCCAATGAACGGGACCTTGTTTAAATGAAAAGTAATATTCGTCGTCCCTGTACGTAAAGTAATCTTTGAAATTCCTGGCATATTTGCCACGTGTTTCGTGGTTTCCCCTAATCATTAGGAAAGGCTTTTCACTGGCAAAAAGGGCCGTGCATGGTTCGATCAAATGATCAATCAATTGCTTTTCGTCAGTCTGATAATCAAACATGTCACCATTTAACGCAACAAAATCGTAATCGAAATCCCCGCATAGGGAAAGTAAATCAGAAAATGAATACGGTCGGTCGTGGATATCGTTGAGAACGATGCAGGAAACCGAATCTGAATTAATAGCTGGTGTCGTAAAACGAATTACGTCACTTAGTAGCGTCTCTCCAAAGACAAGGTCGTACGGATCAAATTTGACAATGGGTCTACTCGCGATCCTATATTGGTAGGTTGTATTTGCTTGTAATTCGCTTAATCTAATTTTGTGCAGACGATTATTCGCCGCGATAAAACCATCGGAAAAAGTTTCCGTTCTGGACTCAAGGTTTTCTTTACCGTATTCGATCCAACTATGTGCATTAGCGTTTGTAATAAATATGATATCTACGGAATTATCCGTTAAATTTTGAAGGTAGGGCGCGGTGGAAAAGCCGAATACATCCGCGGCTGGTTCGAGTCCGTTCTCCGCTGCAATGGTAGGCATTGCAATTCCTGTCATAAGCAGCGATGCACCAATAACGGCTACTTTGGATAGATTCCCAATAAAACCTCTTCTGCTGTTTTTCATCTTAAAGCCCAAGTACGGCCATTATGGGTAAATGATCCGAAGCATAGTGTTCGTCAACCACCTCATGGCTAATTATTTTGAATGCGTTTGCCGGTCTAAAAGCGATAAAGTCGATGGCTTTCTCAGGATGGTCTACGGGAATGGTAGGTTGACAAGGATTACAGGTCCGTTGAAAGCCTTGGTCCAGAATACGGACAACCTCCGATCCGGGCGGGGCATTAAAATCACCGGCGATTATCATTGGCAAATCGTCTTGAGAGGCAATTCGCCGTATTTCCTTTATTTGCAGCAAACGGTTGGTATCCTCCTTTTGGGAATCCAAATGTGTACTTCCGAACCGGATGAATTGATCACCGGGCAAGGTTACTTTGACGGTAGCCAAGACTCTTTTTTCACCGTTGGTACCCGTCTTGGTCGGCAACCTGTGAACGGTTTCATCCGAGATGGGAAATCGGGACAGAATGGCCACGCCGTACTCGCCCCCTCCGAAATCGATGGACTTTCTGAAGAACACATTCATGCCAAGACTGTCCGCTATGCGTTCCGCTTGGTTTCCCGGCCCGGACCTTTCGGTGTCCACATCGATTTCCTGCAAGGCCACCAAATCGGGATCCTGGGCCTTGATGGTACGGACAATAGCCGAAATATCGATGGAATCGGGTTGTGAGGGCGGATTTGCATGATGGATGTTATAGGCCATGACCCGTATGGATTTTTGTGCTGGATTATTGTCATTGGTCAAGGCACGTGTCAACTCATCGTGACCGAAACGTTTTGATGATTCCGGCAAGGTTGCGACACCAATAAGACCGGAAAATAACAGCAGGTATACGTACTTCATTTTCCACTAAACTTAAAATCGACCAGTACAGGAAAGTGATCGGAGATAAACCGTTTTCCCCGCTGCCCATCCAGCACATGATACTTGATCGGGGTTAGTTCGTTGCCTTTATAAAAAACGTAATCGATTCTAGTTCGTTCATCCCCCGCCTCAATATCCCAGCCATTGGTGGTATACTCCGTACCGTACTTGTTCTCGTCATCCACCTCTGAAGCGGTATCTTTCAAGGCATTGTCGATTAATACCGCATAAGGTTCGGAACTGGGCGGAAAATTGAAATCGCCTGTCAGGATTACCGGACTATCACCGGCAATACGTTTGATTTCTTTTGCAATCAACGCTGCACTCATTTTTCTTGCTTCATGCCCTTTGTGGTCAAAATGGGTATTGAAAAAATAAAATATCCTTCCCTTTTTTTTATCCTTGAATTTCGCCCAGGTCGCAATTCGAGGTAAAGCGGCATCCCATCCCTTTGAGCCGACCTTTTCGGGGGTTTCCGAAAGCCAAAACGTCTGGTGTTCCAAAAGCTCAAAACGGTC
>DASSWC010000056.1:0-24624 GCA_035705395.1 Pricia sp.
CGCTAAAGGTTTTGTTCCCTATGATGCGGTCCGTATCCGGGATCTCTCACTCCATCCGAAAGAATCGGTCATCCGTTACCGGAACGAGGGTATCCACCTTTTTAAAATAATCGATCATGGCACTTCGGACTTTGTAATCCATAGCGACGACCCTCCCCGCATTCTTGAAAAAGACCATATCGTCGCCTCCGTTGAGCAGATAGTCCGATGTGGCCACGTTATAGGTGCGGGTATCGTCAAAGGGCTTTCCCTGAACGCGTATCGAGCGAATTTTGTTTTCTCCGTCCAACACCACTTGTAGACCGGCAATGGGATGGGCCCGGCCTGCATCCCTCAGGTACATTACCAGCGCTTCGACCGATTTGCCGTCCAGTTCGGCCACAACGATGGCATTTTCGAAAGGCATGAACTCGTAGGCGCTGCGGGCGGTCACTTTTCCTTTGGGAATGATCGAACGGATACCCCCGTGGTTCAGCAAAACAAAATCGATTTCCTCCCCGGTGCGGGCTTTGAAAAGGGGGTTGGCCTCGGATAGCACAATATCGGCCAAGAGGTTTCCGGCGGTGGAATTGTAAAGGCCATCGTCCTTCGAAATCGTATAAGGCGCGTAGGCCAATGCACTGTCCAGTACCGCGTCGATCCGGTCGCGGTACGGGTCGAGAAATCGTACTAGGGAATCGGACGCGCGTAGCGTTGCATCTATTTTGATCCTTTTTCCCGCGATACCCGATACGGCAGGGGTGTCCCGACATGACAGAAGGCCAATAGTTAAAAATATAACAAAATGTTGTATTTTTAAACGTGTCATTTCCTTTATCTTTGCACAATAAAATAATTTGTGCTTAGTTTCTTTACATTTGTATCCATTCCCAAGCCTTTTTTGGCATATCGGGAATCTAAATGTAAAAGTACATGTTTAAGGGAATTAAAGACAAGTTCAAGCATAATTCGGCCGTCAAATTCCTAAAACTGGAGCTGGCCAAGGAGCCCCCAAAGTTCGAAAGAGGCGGAGGCATTAGGTCGGTGGGCTGTATCGTCGATTTGGATAGTTTTGGCGATGCGAACCGTTTCTATGATTTTGTGGAAGAGTATAAGCTGCGGCCCAATGCGGTGAAGATTATCGGCTACAAGAGCCAATATGATAATAGTTCGCCCTATTCCACTCCTGTATTTTCGGATAGGGACTTGGGATGGAACGGCAATATCGAGAACAGTTATGCCCTTGAATTTTTAAGCAGGGAATACGATCTGTTGGTCAATTATTACACCGTCGAGAACCTCCTCATCCAGTTGATGAGCATCAAGACCCGTGCCCGTTTCCGCGTGGGCTTTAAAAATGTGGACCAGGTGTACAACGATTTGATAATGGATGTCCCGATGCAGGATTTTAAGACCTTTAAAACGGAACTTAAAAAATATCTCGGCGTCTTAAACGAAATATGATAATGGAACACTTACAAGGAACGGGCGTGGCCCTGGTCACTCCCTTTAAAAAGGATTTGTCAATAGATACCGACGCTTTGAAACGCATCGTGGATTATTGTATCGATGGTGGGGTCGATTATCTGGTCGTGCTCGGTACGACCGGGGAGTCCGTTACGCTGAACAAGGCCGAGAAAATCACGGTTATGGAAACCGTGGTGAAGGCCAATGCCGGTCGGTTGCCCCTAGTGTTGGGTATCGGCGGCAATAGTACATTTCGAATCGTGGACGAGGTGAAAGCCTTCGAATCCGAACATTTTTCGGCGATCCTCTCCGTCACGCCCTATTATAACAAACCGACCCAAGAAGGCATCTACCAGCATTTCAAGGCCATCGCCGAGGTAACCCGAAAGCCTATCCTATTATACAATGTGCCCGGCAGGACCGGATGCAACATGCTTCCGCAAACCACCCTGCGCCTGGCCGAGGATTTTGATAACATTATCGGTATCAAGGAAGCCTCCGGGGATATGCTACAGGTGCAGCATCTTATTAAGCATAAGGCGGACGATTTCATGGTAATTTCCGGGGATGATATCACCGCGTTACCGACGGTACTTGCCGGAGGTTCCGGTGTCATTTCCGTACTGGGACAAGGCTTGCCTACGGAATTTTCACGGATGATACGGGCGGCATTGCATCGCGAAACGGACGAGGCATACCGGCTGCATTACGCCATGCAAGAAGGAATGGGACTCATCTTTAAGGAAGGCAATCCCGCGGGTATCAAGGCCATCTTTGAGACGCTGGGTCTTTCGAACGCTATGGTACGGCTTCCGCTCGTGGAGGCCACACCCGGATTGAAAGCGGATATTGCGGCGTTTGTGAAGCCGTTCTTGAAGCTAACGGTCTAAACGGAAAATTGCGAATCATAACCCCCCAAATTCCAAACCAGTGGCTCATGTGCCAGTTTTGTGCTCCGATTTCGTTAAATCTTTCCAAATAATAGCATGCTATATATTGCCAAGCGTATTTTAGCGTTCGTTTTATAAATCCAACAGGAATCCGTAATTTTGCAAAATGTTTTGGAAAAGGAAGCTGATTGTCCCCTTATTGGTTTTGGCCGGTATGCTGCAATCCTGTAGCGAATATCAGAAAGTGCTCAAAAATGAGGATGTCAAGGCCAAATACGACCTGGCGCAGAAATTTTACGACGAGGGCGATATGAAACGGGCCAACCGGCTCTTCGAGCAGATCGCCCCCCAATACGTCGGTAAGCCTCAAGGGGAACGGGTGATGTTCTTTTTTGCGAATAGCTATTTTCAGCTGGGCGACTATAATATGGCGGGCTATCAGTTCGAACGTTTCGTCAAATCGTACCCGAAAAGTGAAAAGGTCGTCGAAGCCTCCTTTTTAGTGGCTAAAAGTTATTACGAACTGTCCCCGAGATATTCCCTCGATCAGACGGATACCGACAAAGCCCTTGCCAAATTACAGATTTTTATAAATGCTTATCCCGATTCTGAATATTTTGACGAGGCCAATGCGATGGCCAAGCAGCTGACCACCAAAAAAGAGCGTAAGGCCTATGAAATTGCCAAGCAATACAACAAGTTGGGGGAATTCGATTTTACTTTTTTGAACCCGGCCGTCACCGCATTCGATAATTTTATTTCCGATTATCCCGGATCTATCTATCGCGAAGATGCCATGTACTACCGCTTTGAATCGGCGACACAGTACGCACTGAACAGTTTCGATCGCCTCAAGTCCGAAAGGTTGCAGGAGGCTCAGTCGGACTACAATGTACTAATGAAGCAGTTTCCCGAAACGGAGTATGCCAAAAGGGCCAAAAGTCTGATTCAAAAGATAAATTTGGAACAACAGGGTTTGACCCAGGAAAAAGAAGCACGATAAACTGATACCCATATGGATATGAACGATTTAAAAAATTCCAAGGCACCGGTCAGCACGAAAACGATCAACCGGAACGAATTCGACAATAAAACGGACAATATTTACGAGGCCATCTCGATAACCGCGAAACGAGCCGTACAGATCAATTCCGAGATCAAGAAGGAACTGTTGGAAAAATTGGAGGAATTCGCCACCTACAGCGACAGCCTTGAAGAGGTTTTTGAGAACAAGGAACAGATCGAGGTTTCCAAGTTTTACGAAAAATTGCCAAAACCACATGCCCTGGCCATCGACGAGTGGATGCACGACAAAATATATTTCCGGAATACCGGAAAGGACGATAACGGGCAATAGCCGCGTCCCAAACGTTGAACGGATAAGGCCATTTCCATATGCTGAACGGCAAAAACATCCTTTTAGGTATTACCGGGGGGATTGCCGCCTATAAAACCACTTTTCTTGTCCGCCTATTGATAAAGGCCGGTGCCGTGGTCAAGATTATCTTGACGGAAAGTGCCGGCAATTTTGTCTCGCCCCTTACCCTGGCCACACTTTCCAAAAATCCCGTGTTATCTTCTTTCGTCAGCGAAGGGGAGGGGAGTACGGATTGGAACAACCATGTCGAACTCGGACTTTGGGCCGATTTGTTGCTGATTGCGCCCGCTACCGCCCATACCTTATCCAAAAAGGCGAACGGTACCTGCGACAACCTGTTGCTGGCCGCCTATCTTTCCGCCAAATGTCCCGTTTTCTTCGCCCCGGCCATGGATCTCGATATGTACAGGCATCCTTCTTCCAAAGCCTCCTTCAAAAAATTGCAAGCTTATGGCAATGTGATGATTCCCGCCACTTCGGGCGAATTGGCTAGCGGCCTACATGGCGAGGGACGCATGGCGGAGCCCGAAGTTATCGTTGCGTTTGTACGGGATTATCTTTCAAAGGGATTGGCATTGTCGGGCAAAAACGTATTGATAACGGGCGGGCCCACCCATGAAGCCATCGATCCCGTGCGCTTTATCGGCAACCATGCCTCAGGGCGTATGGGCTTCGAGCTGGCCCGGACTGCTGCGGACCTGGGTGCAAAGGTGGTGCTGATCTCGGGCCCGTCGCATTTCGATACGGCCCATGAATCGATTACTTTGGAACGCGTGGTTTCCGCGGAAAACATGTACCAGGCCGTACATAGGCATTACCCGGACGCCGATATCGTCATCGCCGCCGCCGCCGTGGCCGATTACCGGCCCAAGACCGTTGCGGTCCAAAAAATCAAAAAGAAAGGGATCGGAGGATCTAAGGAAGAGGGCGGACTTTCCGGCAGGGGGATCGGACCTTCGACAGAAGAGGGCGGACCCTCGGCAGAAGAGGGCGGACTTTCCCAAAATGAAGACGGACTTTCCCAAAATGAGGGCGGGCTTTTCATTGAATTGGTGCCGACTAGGGATATCCTTTTATCCCTGGGAAAACAAAAGAAACACCAATTTTTGGTCGGCTTTGCCCTAGAGACCGAAAACGAGCTTGAAAATGCCAAGGCCAAGCTGGAAACCAAAAATCTGGATGCCATTGTACTCAACTCCCTGAGCGATGCCGGGGCAGGCTTTGGGACATCCACCAATAAAATTACTTTTCTGGATAAGAATTCCGTAATTATACCGTTTGAACTAAAGAGCAAGGCCGAGGTGGCCCGCGATATTTTCGCCGAGATCATTCACCGAATCGATGCATAGAATACTTCTTTTATTCCTCATGGTATGCTTTTCACTGTCCCTTCCGGCACAGGAGCTAAACTGTACAGTGACGGTAAACTCCGATCAGGTATCACAAACCAACCAGCAGATATTCAAGACGTTGGAGCGTTCCCTGAACGATTTTGTAAACAACAACAAATGGACGAATCGTACCTATCAAGAAAATGAACGTGTCAATTGCCAGATGTTTATCACGATTACCGAATATGAGTCCAGCCGCTTTGAGGGTACCATACAGATCCAGTCCTCGCGGCCCGTTTACAACACCTCGTACCAGAGTCCCGTTTTTAATTATAAGGACAATAATTTCAACTTTGAGTATATCGAATACCAGCCCCTGGTGTTCAACGACAACGTATTCGAATCGAACCTGATCGGTGTAGTTTCCTATTATGTGTACATCATTTTGGGATTGGATGCGGATACCTTCTCCCTAGAGGGCGGCACCGACTCCTTTCGCAAGGCGCAACAGATTACGACCCTGGCGCAGGGTAGCAATTTTTCGGGCTGGGACCAGAACAGCGATCGCAGCCGCTTTGAGCTGATCGACAACCTATTGTCCAACACCTACCGCGAATACCGAATCGCCATGTACAACTACCACCGCAAGGGCCTTGATATTCTGGGAGACAACAACAGCACGGGCAAACAGGTAATCGCCGGTACGATGAAACTGTTCGAGACCATGATTCAACGCCGTCCCAACGCCTTTTTGATTCAAACCTTTTTCGACGCCAAGTCCGAAGAAATCCAAAACATTTTTTCCGACGGCCCCAAGGTCGATATTGTCGAGTTGAAGGAGACCTTGAACAATGTTGCGCCCACCTATTCCAGCACTTGGAACGATATTGAGTATTGACGCTTGATTTCTTGGGCCCGTCCTGATTCAGGAATTGGCGGGAGTACAATTATCGATTATCTTTACCGCACCCGAAAAAATTATAATCGTCCGTGCTCGCAAATCTCTCCATAAAAAACTACGCCCTTATCGATGACCTGAAAGTGTCGTTTACCGGAGGACTTACCTGTATCACCGGCGAAACGGGTGCTGGAAAGTCCATTTTGCTGGGGGGACTCTCCTTGGTACTGGGTAAGCGGGCCGATATGTCCTCTTTAAGAAATAAGGATAAAAAATGCATTATCGAGGCGGAGTTTGCCGTAGAAAAATATGGCCTACATGGGTTTTTCGAGGAAAACGATCTCGAGTATGAGGCGCGTACGATCGTGAGGAGGGAAATACAGCCGAGTGGCAAATCCCGGGCCTTTATCAACGATTCCCCAGTGACCTTGGATATCCTCACCGAATTGGGGGATGCCCTAATTGACGTACATTCCCAAGACCAGACCCTACGGCTGACGGAAAATGATTTTCAGCTGAAGGTCATCGATGCCTTGGCGGATAACGGACAACGGCTTGACGCGTATTCGCAAAAACGGGAGACCTATCTCAAAACCTCCCGAGCGCTGGCAAGCCTTGTCGATTTTCAAAAGGAGGCGCTCAAGGAACAGGATTACAACCGCTTCCTGTGGGAAGAACTGGAGGCCGCGCACTTAAAGATTGGTGCCCAAGAGGAACTGGAAGAACGTTACGAGCAACTGAGCAACGTCGAAAATATTCTGGAACTGCTCTCCAATGGCTATCAATTGTTAAACGACGAACAGATAGGCGTAATCAATCTCTTGGCGGAACTGAAACAGGTATCCAACCGGTTATCCCATTTTGGCGGTGCGTATGAGGAGCTGCACCAACGTATCCAATCCGTATGTATCGAGGTTGACGATATCGCCGCCGAATTGCAGCAATTTGAGGACCGTACCGAAGCCGATCCGCGGCAGCTGGAAGCGACCAATACCAAGTTGCAGCAGCTGTACGACCTTCAGAAAAAGCACGGGTTGCAAGAAATTTCGGAATTGCTGGAAATCAAGGAAACCCTCGGTGAAAAAGTGAGTGTTACGGAAAATCTGGAATCCGAGATCCGGAAAAAGCAGGAAATGCGATCTGCCCAGGAAAAGGAACTGGACGAACTCGCCGGATTATTGTCGGCCCAACGAAAAAAGGTCCTCCCCGATTTCAAAAGGAAACTCCAAGAAAGCCTTTCTGCCCTCGGGATGCCGAGTGCCACGTTCAAGATCGAGATCCATACTTCAAAAAATTTCGGCAACAACGGCAAGGACGAGCTTGTCTTTCTATTTTCCGCCAATAAGGGCGCGGATTATGGAGCCCTAAAAAAAGTGGCCTCAGGGGGAGAGCTTTCCCGCATCATGCTGACTATAAAATCCATTCTGGCCCAGTACGAGCACTTGCCGACCATGATGTTCGACGAAATCGATACCGGGGTATCGGGCGAAATCTCCAATAAGATGGGCGATATCATGCACGACATGAGCCGGACCATGCAGGTTTTTTCCATTACCCATTTGCCCCAGGTGGCCTCGAAGGGCGACCATCATTATAAGGTCTACAAGGTGGAGGAAGGCGGAACGACCCACACCCGAATGAAACAATTAAATGCCGACGAAAGGGTCGTTGAGTTGGCCGGGATGCTGGGCGGCAAGGAGCTTTCCGATTCGGCCATGGCACACGCGAGGGAGTTGCTCGGGACCTGATTTTTTACAGCGTGTCAAATCCCTTACTGCCAACTTTTTTAAATACCTTTGAAATCCTGTTTACCCATTTGTAAAACAATCCTAAGAACCCATTAATCCGAGAACATGGCATACAACTTATTAAAAGGAAAAAAAGGAATTATTTTTGGGGCGTTGGACGCGAATTCCATCGCCTGGAAAACGGCGGAACGCGTCCATGAAGAGGGCGGAACCTTTGTACTCACTAACGCCCCTATCGCCCTGCGTATGGGCCAAATCGACGAGCTGGCCCAA
This sequence comes from Pricia sp., assembly GCA_035705395.1. Taxonomy (GTDB): domain Bacteria; phylum Bacteroidota; class Bacteroidia; order Flavobacteriales; family Flavobacteriaceae; genus Pricia. The sequence continues at coordinate 7,965 of DASSWC010000056.1, forward strand.
AAAACCGCCTCCGAGGTCATCGGCGCGGACGCGACCAGCGAGGAAGATTTGGAAAACTTGGTATCCAAATCCATGGAGATTTTAGGCGGCAAACTCGATTTTATACTCCATGCCATCGGTATGTCCGTCAATGTACGAAAGGACCGGGCCTACACGGATGAAAAGTATGATTTCACGGTCAAGGGGTGGGATATTTCCGCCCTTTCCTTCCATAAGGTGTTACAGACGTTGTACAAGGCCGATGCCATGAACGAATGGGGCAGCATTGTTGCGCTGACTTATATGGCGGCGCAGCGGACCTTTCCCGATTACAATGATATGGCCGACAATAAGGCCTACCTCGAATCGGTGGCCCGCAGCTTCGGCTACTTCTACGGCAAGGAAAAAAAGGTACGGGTAAACACCATTTCACAATCTCCCACGGCGACTACCGCCGGGCAAGGCGTAAAGGGTTTCGACGGCTTTATCAACTACGCCGAACAGATGTCGCCCCTAGGCAACGCCACCGCCCTGGAATGTGCGGACTATACCGTCACTCTGTTCTCGGATCTCACGAAAAAAGTCACCATGCAGAACCTGTTCCACGACGGCGGTTTTTCGAATACTGGAGTCAGTAAAGAGGTGATGGAACGATTTAGCGAGTGATTTGAACGGGTCAAATCCTGTACATGAACCTGTCATTTTCATTTATAATCCCCGTCTACGACCGCCCCGATGAAATTAGGGAGCTGTTAAACAGTCTGGCCCAACAGACCTATCCCGAAACCTTTGGGATAGTGGTCATCGAAGACGGCTCGACCGTTTCGTCGGAACAGATTGTCACGGATTTTAAACAAAAGTATTCGAAGGAAAATGACCGGCTTTTCATCACCTACCTGACCAAACCCAATTCCGGCCCCGGACGTTCCCGCAATTATGGGATGGCCCGTGCCAGGGGCGATTACTTTATTATTTTGGATTCCGATTGTATCGTACCGCCGCGGTATCTCGAGACGGTTGCCGGATCATTGAAGGAATATTTCGTGCACTGCTACGGCGGGCCCGATGCGGCACATGCATCTTTCAGTTTGGTGCAAAAGGCCATCAACTACGCTATGACCGCCATTTTGACCACGGGCGGTATCCGCGGGGGCAACTGGAGAAAGGGAAAGGGTAGCGAATTTGCCGACACAAAGCGATACGAAACCGACCACCGTCGCGGGGGATTCCAGCCCCGAAGCTTCAATATGGGCCTTTCGAAGTCGGCTTTCGAGGCAACGGGCGGTTTTGGCAACATACATCCCGGCGAGGATCCGGACCTTGTCTTTAGATTATGGCGCAAGGGGTATTCCACCCGACTGATTTCCGAAGCCTTCGTTTACCACAAAAGGCGTATCGATTGGCGAAAATTTTACGTGCAGGTCAAAAAATTCGGTATGGTACGTCCCATCCTGAACCGTCGGTATCCCAAGACCGCGAAAATCACCTATTGGTTCCCCACCTTTTTCTGTTTGGGGTTATTGGTGGCATTGGTGTTTTGGTATGTGGGCATTGTTCTTCCCATAGCCCTGTTTGCGATGTATTTCGGGCTGATTTTTTTGGATTCCCTGATCAGGAACAGAAGCCTTTCCATAGCCATCCTTTCCTTGGTGGCCGTGAGCATTCAATTTATCGGATATGGTTATGGTTTTCTCAAATCCGCTATCTTCGTTACCTTTAGCAAGAAAAATCCCGAAGAGCTATTCCCGCAATTGTTCTTCAAAAACCCGCATCCCGAGACAGCGGTCTGAGGAGGTCGATGCTACCGGTATTTTCCTCTTTAGTTTAAGATTTCGGAACAAACGCAGCGTACCATGATCAAAAGTATCAGAAAGGTCCTAAAAAAAAGAAAGGCTAAGGTATTCTTTTTCTTTCTTGGCTGCTCCGCCGCGATCTGGTTCATCAACAGCCTGAACCAGGAATATGTCGGCACATCCGATTTCGACCTGCAGTATGTGAACTTTCCCGATGGCTATTTGTTCAAAGAGGCCACAAAGCGTGAAATGGAGGTAAAGCTCCGTGCGGGCGGATTTACGTTTCTGGGATTCAATTTCAAGCGGAAAAAAGTAAAAATCGATGTGTCCGAAGCCGAAATGATCGGGGACCGATTTTTTGTACCCGAAAAGATGTACCGCAGCCAAATCATAAAACAACTGTCAAGTTCCATGACATTGCTCGAAATCGAACAGGATACCCTATTTCTTGATTTGTTGGCCGTAAGCACCAAAAAGGTGCCGGTGCGGCCGACGACCGATATCGACGTGGCACAAAACCATTTGCTGGAAGGCAAGATAAGGGTGGCTCCGGATTCCATCACGTTGACCGGCCCAGAAAAGGAAATCGACACGATTAGGGGGGTCCGTACCCAAAAAATAACCCTTTCCGCCCTGAGATCGGATTTTTCGGAGGAGGCGAAGCTTATGAAGTCCCCGAAACTAAAAAACACCTCGTACTCCGTAAACGCAGTAATAATTAGCGGTAAAGTCTTCCGTTTTTCCGAAAAAACCCTTAAATTACCGATAACCGTCGTCAACCTTCCGGATGGCCTTGAAATCAAAACCTTTCCCGATGAGGTATCAGTGCTATGTAAGGCCAAACCGGGACGTTTGAGGACTTTGAAAGCTTCGGACTTTCAGGTCGTTGGGGACTACGAAACCACCAAGGGCGGCACTTCCGAGAAACTCGCGATAGCACTGACAAAGTGGCCCAAGGATCTCCAAAGTGCCCGACTTGAGCCTAACGAGGTCGAATATATCGTAAAAAAGCAATGATGTTCATTGGCCTGACCGGCGGGATTGGAAGCGGGAAGACCACGGTCGCCCAATTTTTCAAGGCCCTTGGCGTTCCCGTTTATAACTCCGATAACGAGGCCAAAAAATTGATGGAGACCTCCCACAAGGTAAAAACAGGGATTAAAAACCTTCTGGGCGAGGAAGCCTATTCCGGTCAAAGGCTAAACAAAACCTATGTTTCCCAACGGGTTTTTAATAATAGGCCGCTTTTGCAAAAGCTCAACGGCATCGTCCATCCCGCGGTCAGATCGCATTTTTTAGCGTGGGCGAAAAAACAAAATGCTCCCTATGTCATTCAGGAAGCTGCCATCATCTTTGAGATCGGGTCGGAAGATTTTTATGATAAGATCATTTTGGTGACGGCTCCCGAAACCCTTCGGATCGACCGTATAATGGAGCGAGACCCCGATAGTACGCCTGAGCGTATCCAGGCCCGCATGCGGAATCAGTGGAGCGATTCGCAAAAAATAGCGCTCTCCGATTATATCATCGAGAATTGCGATCTTGCGGAAACGGAATCCCAAGTACTACAGTTGCATCGCAGCTTGCTGGCCGAGGCTTGATTACTTCATTTTAACATTTCTGTTAAGTTTTGGTTAAACACTCTGAATGTTAATGTTAAATTTTTAATTTTACAAAGAAGCGTTGCGCACATGAATAAGAGGTTGTTTGTGCTATTGGTGGTGTTGATGAGTCTCTCCCTGATCGGGATTATCTTGGTCCAGGTCTTTTGGATCAAACAATCTGTACAGGATAAGGAAGAACAATTTTCCAATTCGGTCAGTGAGGTACTGCATACGGTCTCGGAAAAAATAGAGGAAAGGGAACGAAAGGATTACTTCGAGCGGTACATCAACATCAAGGATAGTATAGGAGAACCCAAAAGTGCCAACCTCCAGGATATTTTCTTTATCGACCGCGACCTCAATTCCAATGAGATCCGATTTTATTCCCACGGTATCCTTGAGGAGGATTACAACATCGCATCGACGTTCTTTGACAACAGTAACGCTAGCGATACCACTACGATCAAGGGGTATACCAGCAAGCGCACAGAAACGATTTATAAGGAGAATTTCGGAATGGACGGAAAGGAATATAGCCTGGATCCCGTTCAAAAACTGGAAAAGATAGGGGGTCTAACCTCCGTACAAAAAGCCGCTTTCGCCGATGTGTTCAGCGAATTTGCCAAACAAGTGCCCATACACAAAAGGGTGAGCAAACAGGAAATTGAATTGCTTTTGGATCGCGAACTGCGCAATCGGAACCTGAACCTTGACTTCGAATATGGCGTATATAGTAGGGGGTTGCCCACCAAAGTCAAATCAAGACAGTTCAAATTTGCCAAAAATTCGATATATAAAACCCCGATTTTTAAGGACAGCGAGGGCAATAGTAGATTTTCGCTCTTAATTTCCTTTCCGAAACAGAAGCGTTTTCTGGTGAGCTCCATCATGTGGCTCGCCGTTTTATCGTTACTGTTTACGCTGGTCATCGTAGCCTCGTATACGGGCGCTATCTATCAGTTGATCCGGCAAAAGCAGATTTCGGAGATCAAGTCCGATTTTATCAACAATATGACGCATGAGTTCAAAACGCCCATTGCCACTATAAACTTGGCGGTGGAGGCCATTCGGAACCCGAAAATTATCGTCGACCAGGAAAAGGTACAACGCTATCTGGGCATGATACGGGACGAGAACAAACGCATGCACGCCCAGGTCGAAAACGTACTGCGTATCTCGAAATTGGAAAAGAACCAGTTGGATATCAGTAAGGACAGGGTCGATGTACACGACATAATACAAGATGCCATCGCCCATGTGGAGCTGATTGTGGGCGACCGCGGTGGGTATATCGAGTCGCATTTGAAGGCGACACGTACGGAAATCCTAGCTAATGAGATGCATTTTACCAATGTATTGGTCAACATTATGGACAATGCCATAAAATATTCCCCCAATGCACCGCGTATCGATGTTTTTACCGAGGTCGTCAAAAACCATATTGTTATAAAAATAGCCGATCAAGGCGCGGGTATGAGTAAGGCAGTGCTAAAAAAAGTGTTCGAAAAATTCTACCGTGAACATACGGGAGACGTGCACAACGTCAAAGGGCACGGTCTCGGCCTCGCCTACGTAAAGAAAATAATAGACGATCACCAAGGGGAGGTATATGCCGAAAGTGAAAAAGGAAAAGGCAGTACCTTCTACATACAATTACCTTTAATCTGAAGTCCAATGGACTTCACTAACTCAAAATTATGGAAGCAGTAAACAAGAAAATACTTTTGGTCGAAGACGATCCCAATTTTGGAACCGTACTAAAAGATTATCTATCCATGAACGATTTTGACGTAACCTTGGCCAAAAACGGAATGGAAGGTTTTGAAAAGTTCAAAAAGGACAATTTTGATATCTGCATTTTGGATGTCATGATGCCGTACAAGGACGGGTTTACCCTAGCGAAGGAAATCCGCGAAAAGAACGAGCATGTGCCCATCGTTTTCCTTACGGCCAAGACCATGAAAGAAGATGTACTGAAAGGCTATAAGGCCGGTGCGGACGATTACTTGAACAAACCTTTCGATTCCGAGGTTTTGTTGATGAAGATCAAGGCGATATTGCAAAGAAAGGCATCCAACTCGTTGGCGGACAGTAAGAAGTTCGAGTTCGAGTTCGGTAATTTTCACCTGAACTCCAAATTGCGCTTTCTAAAGTACAAGGATCAAGAAGCTATAAAGCTATCTCCTAAAGAAAACGAACTGTTGCGTCTGCTGGCCTTGCATGAGAATGATCTCATGCCCCGGGAACTGGCCCTGACCAAAATCTGGCGCGACGACAACTACTTCACTTCCCGAAGTATGGACGTCTATATCGCCAAACTCCGCAAGTATCTGAAAATTGATGATGAGGTAGAAATCCTAAATATTCACGGCGAAGGTTTCCGATTGGTGGTCAAAGACGAGGCAAAATAGGAGGGTGATGTAAAATTTCACTTTGAAAAAAGAATCTGTTGCGTTTTACCCGTGAGACCGGTCGATTCCCGATCAGTTTTTATGAATAGTTTAAGACAGTTTCTTGATCGGTATGACGTCCGTGTGGCAAAAAAAAAACGTAATTAGGTGGAAAGGTAAAGAGGAATTACGTAATTTACCATCGATTAACGACATAAACCCCCGATGAAATGCAAAATATTGTAGTTGTTGGTGCTTCTGGACATGGTGGAATGATATTGGACATCGTCGAAAAGGAAGGTCGGTATCGGATTATTGGATTTGTGGATTCCTTTAAGGATAAGGGCTCCAGACATTATGGATATGAAGTTTTGGGCAGTGAAAAGGACCTTCCGCAACTGATCGAAAAATTTAATCTTTATGGAGCCATTCTTGCTATCGGTAACAATTGGACCCGTAAGATAATGGCGGAGAAGGTTGGCGATATCGCTCCAGATCTCAACATCGTCACCGCAGTACACCCCAAAGCCATTATCGGAAAAGGGGTAGGGATAGGCAAGGGGAGTGTCGTAATGCCCGGGGCCATCGTGAACCCCAATTCAGACATTGGCGATTTTTGCATATTGAATACCAATTCCTCCCTCGGTCACGACGGCACCATGGAAGATTTTTCGAGTATCGCGTCGGGCGTTTGTACTGGTGGTAATCTGTTACTCGGACGCTTTTCTGCCATTTCGCTCGGAACCAATGTTATAGAGAATATTACGATCGGTCCCCATAGCATCGTTGGGGCGGGTTCGCTGGTAAACAAAGATGTCAGGGGCTTCACCGTGGTCTATGGTTCCCCCGCCCGATTCGTTCGTCGCAGAAAGATGGAAGATCCCTACTTGAGCGGTGATAGGGATGCCAGGGAAACTGAAGTAGTATCTATAGTTCGGGCGCGATCATAAGGGCCGTTTTTCCGAAAAAAATCACTTCCCTACGTCACGGATGTATCTTCTACCGGTTTGGAGTTGACTAGGTTAAGGACCTTCTTTCGCTTACCGGAAGATAGCAGCGGAATTTCCTCGACATACGATATTTTGATTCTGGCATCGCTCCCTAGATACCCCTTGAATTCTTCAATCAGTTCGTTCCCTCTCTGGAATTTTTCAAGAGGGTTCAGTTTGAACTCGTATTCTTTTTCGGTACGCTGAATAAATTGATATTGGGCCAGTTCGGGATATTTCCACATACTGTTGCCGATAGTGAACGAAGATATGGGTTCGCCGTGTGTATCGTAAATGATATCCATTTTTCTGCCTTCCACTTTTTTCAGCACAAAGTGAGTTTTTCCGTCCGTTTCCGATTTTCCCAGTATTCCGAGATCGCCGGTGTCGTAGCGGATCATGGGTAGGGCCCTATTAAACAGGTCCGTCACTACGATTCGGCCCATTTTTCCTTCCTCCACGGGAAGATCCGCCTGCATACTTAAAATTTCGATATGATAACTGGCTTGGTTGATCAAGAAATCATCCGGTAACCCGGCCGTTTGTTGGGCCAGCATTCCGTTTTCGATATTGGCATATCGCGAGACGACCGGGCAACCGAAGCCATCCTGCAAGGCCTTTTTGGTCGGGCCGTCCAAGGCTTCGGACATGGCTACAACAGATATAACCCCGTCTTGTGACATATCGACCGAATTCATTTCCATATACTTGACGATGCAATCTAATGCCGAGGAATAGCCCAAAATACTTTTCGGGTCCTTATCGGCTTTGATACGATGTAAGAGATCCCCTATCGTGCCATCGTTCATCTTAAAAACATCGATTGGAACGATATTCTGTATTTTTTGCACGTTTTTGCTTTTCCGGTTCTGTTGGTTCCAGCTTCGCAGGTAGTAGAACTTTGTGCCCCAGAAGTGTCCTACCGTCTTCCAGTAAAATCGAACATCCGCCTGATGCCGCTTCTTTTTATCCAAATCGTGCAGTACGGTAAAGGGGGTTCCCGTAGATCCACTGGTGGTCGCTTTCAATGTTTTTTTGTCCAAGTAGGTATCGGAGCGAAAAGAATCGGGATTTTGTTTGATCAGGTACTTGTTTACCACGGGAAAATCCTCCAGTGCGGTCTCCTGTATCACGTCTACCGCATTTTCGTCAATCCCGTCCGGAACAGCATCGTTCATTCCAAGATCCCGATAGTAGGGCACGGTTTCCTGTGCATGCCGCAGGATTGTCGTCAGGTATTTTTTCTTTTCGGACAGGGCGAAATCCGAGGTATGATCCTCCTGGATTTTTTTTACGGCGCTGTAGTGCCTTTGCACATGGCCCCCTTTAAGCCAGTCGGAAAACCAAAATAGGGAGTTTCTTACATTGAAAAACATGGGGTGGTATTTCTAGTCATTGTTCTTATCTACGTTATAATTGCCAGTTCGGGTTTTTCGATACAATTTAAGGCTATAAACGCAGAACATAAAGGAAAGTACGGCTTCAAAATGCTCCCTTTCATACCAACAGATAAGCGGTAAAAGTAGTGCGATAACCAAAAACTTTTTCGAGGGCATGAATTCCCTCGGTACACCGAAAAAGGATTTGTACTTGGTATTCCGAAAGGCGAAAAACAGTAGAAGACAGATACTGATAGGGAAGTAAATGGCCGTATAGTGCCGCGCATCGATCAGGTTGTGCAACGTGGTTTCTTGTTGATAGTTGAGCTCCTTCATGCGGCTCGGAGTCTCGATACCCAAAATACGCTGCCCCCAGCTGATTTCCTCCATACCGGTAAAAAAGCACAGTACCGCCAGAGTTGCGACTACGAACTTCACATAGCCGCCCACCTTTTTTTTGGTAAATAGGAATAGAATGAAAAATAGGGCAGCCATCAGAAAGAAAATGGCCGTCAGGTATTCAAAGAGGCCGTCTTCCGTGTACATATGTACGAAAGCCTCTTCAAAGAAAAAAAGGCGTGACACCACATATACCAAAAGATACATTCCGAACACAATGAGAAAGAACACATGGGTCTTCATATATTCCACAAGTCCTTTTCGGAAGGGAGAATACAATACAAACAGCAGGTGTCCCATTAACAGAATTAGGCAAGTTCCATACAGGTAGTATTTGAGATCTTCGAAGCTGGCATCTATAAATAGAAGGGTCATGTTCAGTATGCTAAGGGGCTAAACTACGATTTTTTTAATACTATGTTTTTTTACAACGACAAGCTCATGGAATTTTCGATACCTTGCAAATATTTAATGGATAGGCCGAATGCACTTCAAAGATCCAGGAAGAATCAAGATGTTTTTTAAGGATGCCAATAAAAAGAATTTCTTGGTCATCTGTAGGGAGGTCCTCGTGCTCTGGGTGACCAAAAAAGAAGTGCCGTTATACTATTTCAAGCATCTCTATAAAAAGGATATTCGGAATTACAGGGACTATCTGGCCCCCAAAGAGGTCAGGAGAATCCACGCCTGTGCTAAATTACACCGAAAGGAATATAACTCCATCCTGCACAACAAACTCAGCTTCGCCCTGTACTGCGAGCGGAGTCATATTCCCTCTCCAGCGCTTATCTCCTATAATTTTAAATCGCGCTTCTTTTTTAAGGACGCCGTGCGTAAAATTTCCGATTTAGGGGGGATGGTTGCATTTTATCAGGACGTTTTCGAGTCCATCGATGCCGCGGCCATTTTTTTCAGGCCTTTGTCCCTTAGGGGGGGGCGAGGTTGTTTTAAGATTGACCGTGAAAATTTTTCGCAACAGCTGCGAGCGGAATTCGAAAATCTGCTGAATGGCGACTATACGCATACCGAGGTCATACATCAGCACTGCGACATCGACCGAATTTACGATAAATCGATAAACACCCTTCGGATATTGACTTTTATGGAAGGTGACAATGTCGAAATTGTAAGTTCCATTATACGTATCGGGACGGGCGGAAGTTTTGTCGACAATGCGTCATCGGGGGGGCTTTTTGTGGGCATACATCAAGAAACGGGTACTTTAATGCGAACGGGTTATCGGCATATGAGATTCGGCGGGGGAGGGGTTGATCGACATCCCGATACGGGCTTTGTTTTTGAAAATTTCAAGGTTCCCTTTTTCAAGGAAGCCTGCCAAGCGGCAATGGATGCGGTCAGGCGCATTCCCGATCCGTTAATCGGATGGGACATTGCCCTGACACCTACCGGGCCGACGATTATTGAGGGAAACAGTGACGCTGGGTTTTTTATGTCGGATGTGGCTTATGGGGGGCTGTTAAAAAATGCACACATGAAAAGGATAATTTCCGTTGTCAAGTAAGCATGTGATTAGCTTGTCCCTTGATTCGGCTTTTTCAAAATGTGCCGGCTTCCATTGTGCAAAAGGCCTGCGATTGATCGGATTATCGCTCCAATTTTCCTAAAATAGCGTCCACTATTTCTTCCGGTGTCGGATCTATCGCAACAGAAATGGCGTGTTTTGGGATTTCCAAGGTCTCGAATTGGGAGCGCAAAAGCTCCGGGGGCATAAAATGCCCCTTGCGTTTTTGCATACGTTCCATTATCAGTTCAAAAGAGCCTTCGAGATACACAAATTCCACCCATTCTTCAACATCTTGCCGCAGTAGCTTTCGGTACTTCCTTTTAAGGGCCGAGCAGGCTATAACGGCGCCTTCTTCTTTTTGATCCTTGGCCAACCGGTTCAAACGTCGTAGCCACCCCTTGCGGTCTTCATCGTTCAGGGGATGGCCCTCCGCCATTTTTTTTACATTGTCGTCGGGGTGATATTCATCGCCATCAAAAAAAGGGATAGCCAGTTTTTTGGCCAGTAACTTTCCGATAGTGGTTTTGCCCGAGCCTGACACCCCCATTACGAAGAGAATCTGTTGGTTGCTTTGCATTTTTTTAGGCGTTATGTGTTGCGGTTTACTCCCAAGGCTAAAATAGTAAGGAAAGGAGTGAAAAACTCGAAAAAATCGGGATAATTTTATTTTTCACGGATTTCCACTTTCGAAATCAGTTCAGCGTCCGAAATATCGTGCGATACCCAAAGGATATCCTTGTTCTTTCGGAACCACGTCATCTGGCGCTTGGCAAAGCGGCGGGTGTTTTTCTTTATTTCCGAAATGGCGAATTCCAGCGTCCACTTTCCCTCAATAAAATTAAAAATTTCTTGATAGCCTACGGTCCGCAAGGCATTCCGATGTTTGTGCTTTTGCAGGCCCCGGACTTCTTCGATCAGGCCATTTTCGATCATGCCGTCTACCCGTGTATCGATACGTTCGTAGATTCGCTCCCGGTCTGCTTCCAGACCTATTGCAACTGTCCTAAAGGGCCTGTGTTTTTTTTCCCGGGATAAAAAGGAGGAGTACGGTTTGTCGGTGCCGATACAGACCTCTAAGGCCCGTATCAGACGGTGGGGATTCTCCCGATCCACCTGGGCGTAATAGGATGGGTCCCGCCTTTGCAGTTCTTCCCTCAAGGTTTCAAGGCCATCCTCCTTCAGTATCCTGTTCAGTTGTTTCCGAATATCGGGATCGATCGGGGGAAATTCATCCAATCCCGATACGACCGCATCGTTGTACAGACCGCTGCCACCAACCATAACGGTCACATCTTTCTTTCTAAAAAGGCTTTGGAGCAATTGAAGCGCATCCCTTTCAAAATCCCCTACCGAATAAGTATCCAGAATACTCTTGTGCTGTATAAAATGATGTCGGGCCGCAGCCAGTTCCTTCTTGGAGGGAACGGCTGTTCCGATTTCCATTTCCCTATAAAACTGCCTGGAATCCGAAGAAATAATTTCCGTATCAAAGTACCGCGCTAGGGAGATGGCCTTTGCGGTCTTTCCGATAGCGGTCGGACCCACTATCGATATCAGGGTCTTTTTTGGCATCACAGTTGGCTTCCGCAATTATAGCAGTATTTGGCATCGTCCCTATGTCCTTCTTTCGAGCAGGCCGGGCAGGCTTGGGTATTGACGTGCACAAAATGTGGGTCGCCCGGTTCCTTTTTTTTGTTGGCCTGTCTTCCCATTTCTACCGTTACGATTCCCGTTGGTACGGCTATGATGCCATAACCAAGTAGCATAATGATCGTAGCGATCAACTGGCCGGGGGGGGTAATCGGAGCGATGTCGCCGTAGCCCACGGTCGTCAGGGTAACGATGGTCCAGTAGATACTGGTGGGAATGCTGGTAAACCCCGCCTTTTCGCCTTCTATAAGGTACATTACCGTACCTAGGATTACCGAGATGATCAAAACCGTAAACAGAAAGACTGTTATTTTGGCCCTGCTGTCCTTCAGGGCTTTTTTTAATTGCGAAGCCTCGCCGAGAAAGCGTACCAGTTTCAAGATACGAAAGATACGGAGCAACCTAAGGGATCTGACGGCCAACAAGGCCTGTGAGCCGGCAAAAATATAGGAAAGGTAGAGGGGAATGGTGGATATAAAATCGATAATACCATAAAAACTGAAAATATAACTCCAGGGTTTTTTGATGGTTACGATCCGGGCAATATATTCTATGGTAAACAAGATGGTAACGACCCATTCCAATACGAAAAGGCTGCGATGGTAGGTAGCATCGATCCAGGGTACGCTTTCGAGCATGACCAACAGTACGCTGATGATGATCAGTATGAACAAAGCGATATCGAACCATTTGCCCAATGCGGTATCGGCCTCATAAATAATCTCATGGAACCTATGCTTCCAGCCCTTTTCCGGTTTGATTTCTGACAAGATCTAGACGTTAAGTTCCAAAATTTTCAGGACTTTCCTCTTTCGCAAATAGTCCTCGATAATATGTTCGGTATTCTCATTGCCGTTCATCGGGGTGATGATCGATTCCAAGATATCGGGATTATTGATTTGGTGGTTCAGGTCGTAATAGCCCAAGCCCTTGAAATGTCCGTTCTTGATCAACAGGGCACTGTATTCCCCAACCTCGCGGCCTTTGTCGACAATGACGATGTTTTTATCCTTAAGGGAATACTTTTCAATGGCTTGCGAAACCCGCTCGTTATAACTTTCGGGAGTTTCTTCTTGCATACAGGCTCCGTTGCAATGGCCCGAATCGTAGTTCACGCAATTATTTCTGGCCTGGGAAAGACCGTTCAATGGGTCGCACAACCGGAATTCACGGCTCAGCTTATGGATAAAATTCTCGGCGGCCACCAAGCTGTTAAAGGTAGCGAAACAGCCATTTTTATGCATTGTTCTTTTGGCCTGCAGTATTCGGTATCCCTGTTGGTCGCTTTGGACGCAAACTCCATAAGAAAACTGTGGGCCGCGGGAGCTTTTGTTGAATTTGGGACGGTTTCGCGCCAACTCTTCATGCTCCTTTAAAAGAGCCACAAGTTCGCTACCGGTTTTTTCATAGCTAACTTTTTTGGTCGCTTTCTGCAACTGCCTGCCCTTGGGGCCGTTCTTGATAAAATGCTGGTTGACCCGTTTTTTGAGGTTGCTGCTCTTTCCCAAAAATATGATTTCACCTTCCTTGTCATGCATGTAATACACACCGGTTTCGGCGGGCAGGGATTCCACAATGTCCAATTGTCGGTCCGACAGTTCGCCGTGGGCTTCCTTTCGGATGACCTCCTTAACGATCGTTTTATCTAAATCCTTTGCAAGCAGTACCTTAAAAAGCTTTAGAGTGGCCAAAGCATCCCCATTGGCCCGATGCCGATCGCTGACCGCTATGCCCAGGGAACGGACCAATTTTCCCAGGCTGTGCGACTCCGCTTCGGGAATCAGTTTCTGGGAAAGATCAACCGTGCAAAGGGTTTTGCGCTCAAAATTATAGCCCAGCCGGCGGAATTCCGTACGAAGTATCCGATAATCGAACTGGGCGTTGTGCGCTACTAACACCGTATCCCGGGTAATCTCCACAATGCGTTTTGCCACCTCATGGAATTTGGGGGCTGTACGCAACATTTTGTTGTTGATCCCGGTAAGTTTGGTCACGAAGGGCTGGATTTCCCTTTCGGGATTCACCAAACTGATAAACTGATCGACCACCTGATGGCCATCGAACCTATAAATGGCGATTTCGGTAATGCCCTCTTCGTTGTATTTACCTCCTGTTGTCTCTATGTCGAGTATGGCGAACATGTGCTTATTTTCTGGCCCCAAAGATACTACTTCCCACCCGTACCATGGTACTACCTTCCTCGATCGCAATCTGATAGTCCCCGCTCATGCCCATGGAGAGGGTGTTAATTTCGGGAAGTTTGGTTTTCAGCTCCTCGAAAAGGGATTTCAACATCCTGAATTCCCGGCGTACCTGACTTTCGTCGTCGGTGAAGGTGGCCATGCCCATAAGGCCTCTTACCCGCACGTTTCTGAACTTCCGGAAGGCTTCCGAATCTACGATGTCATACAATTCCGCCTTATCCAGACCGAACTTGCTGTCTTCTTCCGCGATGTGAATCTGCAGGAGGCAGTCGATAATCTTGTCGTTTTTTTTGGCCCTTTTGTCAATTTCCTTCAGCAGCCGAAAACTGTCCACCCCATGTACGAGGGAAACAAAATCTACCATATACTTGACCTTGTTGCGCTGCACATGCCCGATCATGTGCCATTCGATGTCCTCTGGCAGATGTTGCTGTTTGTCGACCATTTCCTGTACCTTGTTCTCACCCAATATCCGCTGACCGGCATCGTAGGCTTCTTTAATATCGCGCTCCGGTTTTGTCTTCGACACGGCCACCAGGGTCACGTGTTTAGGGAGGGTACTCCTAATATTTTCAAGATTTTTCTTTATGGACATAGCGTCGTGTTGCATGTTGATCAAAGCTGCGGGAAACCTGTTCCGCCTTCCGCGATTCGGAATAATCATAAAAGCCCTCGCCCGATTTAACCCCCAATTTTCCGGCTGCAACCATATTTCCCAGAAGGGGACAAGGGGCATATTTTGGATTCTTGAAACCCTCGTACATCACGTCCAATATGGATAGGCAGATGTCCAAACCGATAAAATCCGCCAGTTGTAAGGGCCCCATAGGATGGGCCATGCCCAGTTTCATCACCGTATCGATCTCGGTCACTCCGGCCACGCCATGGTACAGGGTTTCGATGGCCTCGTTGATCATAGGCATCAATATGCGGTTGGCGACGAATCCTGGATAGTCGTTGACCACGGTTGGGGTTTTTCCCAATTTTTCCGCCACTGCCATGACGGTCCGGGTCGTTTCGTTGGTGGTACTGTAACCGCGGATGATTTCCACCAATGGCATTATAGGCACGGGATTCATAAAGTGCATGCCAATGACCCTGCCGGGCCGTTCAGTGGCCGCCGCTATTTGGGTGATGGAAATGGATGAGGTATTCGTCGCCAGAATGGTACCCTCGGAACAGACCTTATCGAGCTCCCCGAAAATTTTCCGTTTCGTTTCCGTATTTTCGGAAGCCGCCTCGACTACCAAATCGCTGTTCGCGACGCCCTCCAGTACTTGGGTGAACAGCGTAATATGATTTAATGTGTCGGGCTTGTCCCTTTCATCGATTTTTTCCTTGGCGACCATCCGGTCGAGATTTTTCGAGATGGTCGCGAATCCCTTGTCCAATGCCTCCCGAGAAATGTCGATAAGGTGTACCGAATATCCATTTTGGGCGAAGACATGGGCGATTCCATTCCCCATGGTACCTGCTCCTATAATTGCTATTTGTTTCATGTCAAATTCAGGTTCAAATATTGAGGGATTCAAAGAGCGAACCGGCAGAACTCCCTGTTGGCAAACTATCTGTCGCCAGACAATCTATCACCGGATAATCTATTGCCAATCTATCCGTCGCCAGACAATCTATCACTGACCAATCTGTCGCTGACCAACCCGTCGCTGACAAATCTGTTTCTTACCGGTCCTTCGGCGGCCGAAGGCTTACCGATCGATCGCACGCCCGGTTTCCGGCAGAATATGCCTATGGTTCACGGGAAACCCCTATTTTCCGAACGCCTCGATAACCTCCAACGCCACTTTTAACGCCCGGGTGCCCTGTTCCAATGTGACTATCGGAACGGAACCATGGGTAATGGCATCCGCAAAAGACTCCAGCTCTTCGAGAATTGCATTATTGGCGTGTATATCGGGATTCTCGAAATAGATTTGCTTTTTCTCTCCCTCCGCATTTTGCAGGATCATGTCGAAATCCCCCGCTTGCTCCGGGGCATCCTTCATTTTGACCACCTCCACCTTTTTTTCCAGAAAATCCACGGAGATGTAGGCATCCTTTTGAAAAAAGCGGGATTTGCGCATGTTCTTCAACGAAATACGACTGGCGGTCAGATTGGCCACGCAGCCATTTTCGAATTCGATACGGGCATTGGCGATATCCGGGGAACGGCTGATGACGGAAACCCCACTGGCATTGATTTGTTTCACTTCGGACTGCATTACGCTCAGGACGGCGTCGATATCGTGGATCATCAGGTCCAACACCACGGGAACATCGGTGCCCCGCGGGTTGAACTCCGCCAGCCGATGGGCCTCGATGAACATCGGCTCATGAATTTGATGTTTGACGGCCGAGAATGCGGGATTGAACCGCTCCACGTGGCCCACCTGCCCTTTTACGTCGTGTTTTACCTGGAGTTCGAGCAACTCCAACGCCTCTTCGTAGGTGGTCGTAATGGGCTTTTCGATAAAGACATGTCTGCCTTTTTCCATGGCTTTTTTGGCGCACTCAAAATGTGAAAGGGTAGGGGTCACGATATCGATCACGTCCGAGGCATCGATCAATCTATCCCTATTCTCAAAAAAAGGATAGCCTAATTCCCCGGCCACTTGTCTTCCATGATCGGCATCGGCGTCGTAAAAGCCGACGAGTGCGTATTTCTCGGATTCGGCGAGCAGGCGCAGGTGGATTTTTCCCAGATGTCCCGCGCCCATAACTCCCACTTTGAGCATAACATTTCGTTTGCCC
>DASSWC010000057.1:0-4756 GCA_035705395.1 Pricia sp.
CATTTAAGGGGTCTATTTTATTGGGATTTTCATAGGGGCCTTCATTCCCCGGATTGGGGTTGGCATCTTCCCAATATTCATAGAGCCGAGTCGTGCTTTTCGCCCCATCGCTTATAGTTACCGGGCCCGCTCCGGGATATAGTATATAACTGTAGTATCGGGGGTCTCTGTCGAGGTTGGGATTCTGTGGATCATAACCGGAAGCAGGGTTTACGGTAGTGCCATCTTCTAAATACGGATATTCCCCATTGGTCATTTCGAACATGTTCACAAAGGTCTGGGTGGGTACAACCTCTTGCCTTGCATCAAAACCACTGGGCCAATAATCATAGTTATAGCCCCAATCTGGTATTCTAGAAGTAGCGGTAAAGGTTCTGCCAAAGATAATTTCATCGGTTTTTAAGGGCTCAAGAAATAAATCTTCGTGGGTCGGGTGCAACGTGAAACCGGCATCGATTACTGCCTTTGTCGCCGCTTCGGCCGCTAGCCATTTTGACGGATCATTGGAAGGGTTGTTCAATGGGCTTGCCATATATAGCAGCATTCTTGCCTTAAGGGCCATGGCCGCTTCTTTGGTGATTTTTCCCGGTGCCGGGGTGACCCCTTCGAGCAAACCAATGGCCATGTCACATTCGCTTAATATAAATTGCGCTGTTTCATCGTAGGTGCTCCGTGTTACGTCAAAAGATTCATCGTCCAATTGAAACGTAGTAGTAATTAGAGGTACACCACCAAAATGACGACTCAGGTCAAAGTATATCCATGCCCTGATGAAATGCATCTGCCCTCGCAATGGATTTAGATCTTCTGGACTCAAATCTGAACCTTCGATGCCTTCAAAAAATGCGTTTATCCTTTTTATATAATCATATTGATAGCTCCAAAAACCGGGTGTACCCGTCACATTATCCGTCGTTATGTCACTAACATTATCGGAGGTCATGTTTCCCGAGAGATATTCCCGAATGCCAGCGGCATTTGGGTGGGTGTCCGGAGCGGCTACCGCAATATCGGTCATACCGATGTAACCTCCGGTTCCGGGATTCCAGGGAGGCCTAATCCCATTATGGGCATTGTAGACATACCCTTGAAGGAATACGGGATCTGTAAATACATTGGTTTCTGAAATGGCATCCAAAGGCTCTTTGTCCAATATGTCATCATTGCACGCAGTTGCAAAAAGTGCTACCGCTAGTATTGCGAAAGCTTTATGAACTATTACCGGTAGATTAAAAATTTTGTTTCTCATGATTTTTTTAAAAAGAAATGTTAAGACCTAATCCCATATTACTCATATTGGGGTAGGTAGCCCCTTTACCGCTTGCCCTGGCATAATCTGAATCATTAGGGCTTAAACCATTGTCCAAAAATTCGGGATCGCCCGTACCGAATTTATCCAAGCTGTTGTACAGCAAAAATAAATTCTGACCGGAAATATATAATCTCAAGTTCGAAATCCCGCTCCGGTTAAGAACGTCCTGCGGCAGACTGTAGCCCAATTCAAAGGACTTGAACCGAACGAAGGCCACATCATGATACCAAAAATCACTGTCCGATGCTGCCAATCCTACCGGTCTGATTCTTGGTAAAGGGGCATCAGGGTTTGCCAAGCTATAACTTTTGTTAGCAACATAGGCTAATCCATTCCCGTTTGCAGCGGTATCGAACCCGTTATCCAAACGCCATTTGGCACCGGCCTGGCCTTGCAAAAGCACGTTCAGGTCAAAACCTTTGAAATCAAATGCCAAATTCAGACCAAACTGCGTGGTGGGAAACGCACTTGCATTATAACGATACCGGTCATTGCCATCAATAATATTGTCGTCGTTGAGGTCAGCAAAGATAAGGCCGCCCAACCCGGCGTTGTCATAATTTACATTATTGTCCAAATCTGCCTGGGTCCTATAAATACCAATTGCATCGTATGCCAGTATTGATCCAAAAGGCATTCCTTCCAATTTTTGATATTCCTCGGCCTGTGGCACCTCATCAAAAAATATGATTTTGTTTTTATTATAGGAGGCATTTCCGCTGGCACTAAAGAACAACTTACCGAAAGTATTTTTATAAGTAAGCTGAAATTCTATCCCTTTGTTTTCCATCTCCCCGATGTTTTCATCGGGAAGTTCCAGACCCGTGTAGTTGGGGATGGAGGCCTGCCGTGTCCCTAAAATATCAGAGGTCTTGCTCTTAAAGACATCGACCTCCAAAGCCAAACGGTTGTCCAAAAACCCTACTTCCAGACCGATATCGGTGGTTTCGGTAACCTCCCAGGTTATGTTCGGGTTGGGGGTCGTACTGGCTTCTATGCCACGAACATCTTGGCCATCAACAACCCAGCTACCCGCACCATCGCTATAGTTAAAGGCACCGATATATTGAAAAGGATCTACCCGATCGTTCCCCAGTTGGCCCCATGATGCCCTTATCTTCAAATTACTGAATATTTCCGGCATAAATGATTCCTTGCTCAAGACCCAGCCGGCGGAAACGCCCGGAAAAAAACCCCAGCGTGTTTCTTCCGGGAAAATTGGTGAACCGTCATATCGGAAATTGAACCCCAAAAGGTATTTTTTATCGAAATCATAGGCCATTCGGCCAAAGTAGTTCTGGCGGGCGTTTTCGTTGGCACTGCCATCGGTAATCCAGTTGGAACGATCTGTACTACCTGCAAAAATTTGGTCAATTTGTGGAGAATCGAAGCCAAGCCTTCCCACCTCCGAAAAATTACCCTTATACTCGCTTTGTTCGTAGGCAACGAAGACATCTATAGTATGCTTTTCGGCAATTGTTGTTACATAACCCAGTTTGGTATTGAGCGTAAACCTATTGCTACGGGCGTTTCTTTCGGTCAAACCGATATCTTCAATCGTTCTAGAGGGTTTTTTCACGATTTCCCCCTCGGAGTTTTTTTCAAAATAGAACCAGGTATAATTAAAGGTCTTGTCAAAGTTGAACGTCTTAATGACCGAAGCAAAGCCTTCCAGGGACAGGCCTTTTACATCTGGAATTTTATAGGTGAACCTTACAGTACCGTTCAATACATCCGACGTATATTTCCGATATCCGGGACTAAGTATTCGAGCCGCCGGATTGGATTGCGACCAACCTTCCCCGGGGTAGCTGTAGTTTCCATCGATGTAGGCGGGTCGCAGTGGACTCGTGGTGGCAACAGATCCCAATCCACCACCCCCGCCATTCTGTGGTGTTTGGGTATATTTTTGTCGGTAAGAGAGGTCCAACCCTACTTCAAAACTATCGGAGATGTCAACATCCAAATTGCTGCGAACATTATATTGCCTCAATTTCGTTTGATTATCGCCCCGAAGTAGGCCATCTTGGGAAGCGGTACCCAAAGAGGTGAAATAGCGAACCCTTTCGGAACCGCCACGCACGGTTACGGACTGTCTGGACTGCTCAACAGGCGCATCCACCAGCGCATCCCACCAATCTTCGGATACCAATTGCCCATTTCTATATTGATTCACCAATGCTTGTGGGTAATCAGGATCGGTACCGTCCAAGGCACGACTGGAGTTTAGTACTCCGATATATTCAAGGGCATTTGCCGTTTCGGGTTTTTTGGTCGGAAACTGGTAAGATTGGGTAGTACTAAAATCTATCACAGGTTTTCCGGTTTTTCCTCTCTTGGTAGTGACCAAAATCACCCCTCCTGCCGATTGCGCACCGTAAATGGCAGCGGAAGCATCTTTTAACACCGTAATTGATTCAATGTCATTGGGATCCAATCTATTAAGACCGTCAGGGTCGGCGTTCGCGACACCATCGATAACGATCAACGCTGAATTGTTTCTTGTGGTATTGAACCCCCTTACCAAAATTTGGGCATCATCGAACCCTGGAACGGAGCTCCTTTGATTCACATAAAGTCCGGCTAGACGGCCTGACAACGAGTTTGAAAGCGACACCGATGGCGACTTCTCAATAATTTCACCCGTGGTCTGGACGACCGCATTGGTGACTTCAGATCTTTTTTTGGTACCATACCCCAAAACTACCACCTCGTCCAACTCGCTGGCGTCCGGTTCCAATTGAACGTTAACGGTGGTAGAAGTTCCCACCTCCATTTCCTTGCTGGAATACCCAATATAGGAAAAAACCAATATGCTATTTTCATTGGCTACGGTTATGGAATAGTTTCCGTCAAAATCCGTTGTAGTTCCGTTACCTGTACCCATTTCGACGACACTTGCCCCGGGTAACGGGGTGCCATTTTCATCGGTTACTACCCCCGAAACATTGGTTTGAACGACATTTTGTAAGTTGTCGTTTAAAACAAGAATGTTATCATCGGTACGGGTTAAAGGGTCAGTTTCGTTGGCGAAGGAGGCCGACCATATAAAGAAAGCAAGCATGCTTCCAACGAGTATATTTCTTGGCAAACACCATTTCTGTGGCAACAATTTACATTTCATATAGTTGGTTAAAATTGGAAATTGATTAAGCAATTAGAAATGCTTAAAAACAATGTTGATATGTCCATACATAGTCAAATATATAAAAAAATAATTGACAGTTTAATAAATACTTAACTTTTTTTATTAAAAATTAAGATTATTCGTTTTCAATAAGAAGTTCTAGAGATTCAGAATACAGTTTCTGGGGGTTGGGACTGCTTGTAAATCAATAGTCAATTTCCGCTTTTACCGTTTAAATGTTATCAAAAAGAAATATGGCCATTGTTGTGGTTGAGCATCGAAATGAATTGGTTTATACGTGTGGTTCATTTTTTGAC
>DASSWC010000058.1:0-8422 GCA_035705395.1 Pricia sp.
CGTCACGGTCCGATCCTTCTATATGGATGATACCGAAATAACGAACAGTGAATACCGCCAATTTGTGGAATGGGTAAAGGATTCCATCACGAGGACCAAGCTGGCCGTGCTCGCCGACGAATTGGGTATAGGGCCCGAAGAAGGGGGTATCGGGGACTATGCATTTAAGGATGCCGATACCACCCAATTGTCTGTCTACGATAAGTATATGTTGGAAAACTATGTTGGCATGGGCGATAATTTTTACGAGGGAAGGGCTTTGAACAAGGACGTGGAGCTGATCTGGGATGTTTCCGAATACCCCGATGAATACTACACCGAAATAATGGTCGATTCCCTTTATATCCCGGAAGAGGAATCCTATAACGGCCAAAGAACTTTTGATGTCACCGAATTAAAGTACAAATACAGCTGGATGGATATCGATGCCGCCGCGCGAGCCGAAACGGGCAACCGAAAAGATTTTATCCGTCACGAAGAATTGGAGATTTATCCCGATACAACAGTTTGGATCCGCGATTTCGAATATTCGTACAACGAGCCCATGCACAACGATTACTTTTGGCACGACGCCTATAGCGAATATCCGGTTGTCGGTGTCTCATGGGCGCAGGCCAGGGCGTTCTGTAACTGGAGGACCAAGTTCAAGAACGACGACCAGAAAAGCCGTGATAAGCAGTTTGTCAACCAGTTCCGGTTGCCTACCGAAGCGGAATGGGAGTATGCCGCCCGGGGCGGTATCGAGAGCGGCACCTATCCCTGGGGCGGGCCTTACGTGATTAGCGACACGGGTTGTTTTATGGCCAATTTCAAACCGCAACGCGGCGATTACGCGGCCGATGCAGCCCTGTACACCGTAGAGGCGAAGTCGTACGAACCCAACGATTTCAACCTGTACAATATGGCAGGGAACGTATCGGAGTGGACGAACTCCAGCTACGATCCCGCATCCTACAACTTTGTTTCGACCATGAACCCCAACGGTGGCGATCAGGCCAACGAACGCAAGGTAATTCGCGGTGGTTCGTGGAAGGATGTGGCCTATTTTTTACAGGTCAGTACCCGCGATTACGAATATGCGGATTCCGCACGAAGCTATATCGGCTTCCGTACCGTTCAGGATTATATGGGTGAGGAAGATTCGACGCAATAAGAAAATCAATATCCAGCCAATTTCAAATACACTCCGGGTGGCTATCGGGAAACAATAACCCCTTAAACCAAATCTTTTTAACAATTAAATTTCAAATTAAATCTTAGAAGTTATGGCACAGTCAAAATCAACAAAGAAATTATTCAACATGGCCTATGGCCTTGGCGCATCGGTAGTGATCATCGGTGCCTTGTTCAAGATCCTGCATTGGGAGTTCGGCCCCCTTACCGGCGGGCTTCTTTTAGCGGTAGGTCTTATTACCGAAGCCCTAATTTTCGCGATCAGTGCGTTCGAGCCTGTTGACGACGAGTACGATTGGTCTTTGGTCTATCCAGAATTGTCGGGTGCCCAGGCCAATGGAAGAAGCAAAGAAGTTCTTGAGATGAAGGAGGCAGAAGCATCCTTGTCCGCTAAATTGGACAATCTTTTAAAGGAGGCCGGCGTCGATGCCAACTTGATGGAAAGCCTTGGATCTAGCATCCGCAACTTCGAAGGCGCCGCCAAAGGCATCGCCCCGACCGTTGATGCCATGGAATCTACAAAAAAATACTCCGATGAAATGGTCCAGGCCGCAGCCCAAATGGAATCCCTGAACAGCTTGTACAAAGTTCAGTTGGAAAGCGCCAGCAGGCAAGCTTCCGTCAACGAAGAAGTCGTTCAGAACGCATCTGCCCTTAAAGATCAGATGGAATCCCTGGCGACCAACCTATCTTCCTTGAACGGAGTCTACGGTGGCATGTTGACCGCAATGAACCGCAACTAATTAGACAGTAGCGATCCCAAATCGAATAATTAATCCCATCTAATTAGAAAACATGGCTTCAGGAAAACAAACACCACGTCAGAAGATGATCAACCTTATGTACTTGATCTTCATCGCGATGTTGGCCCTAAATATGAGCAAGGAAGTGCTAGCGGCATTCGGTATTATGAACGAAAAGCTAGAAGCTTCGAACACCAAGACCATCGAAAGTAACGATAACTACTTGGCGAACCTAGACATCAAGGCATCCGAAGATCCGGCAAAATACGCCGATCTCTACGAAGATGCGCAGCGGATAAAAGAGATATCCTCCGAATACTATCAATATCTTGCAGGTCTTAAATCGGACATGATGGAAGGTGTAGAAGACCCGAAAGACTATGCGGTGATGGACAAATCCGATTATCTGGACCAGAAATTCTTCCAGGGCGACAACCTCGCCAAAGGCGGAAAGGAATTTATGAAACGAATCCAAGATTACCGTACCCAAGTGGCGGCGATCGTACCCATAGGGCTTAAATCCGCGGTCGAGGCACGTTTCAAGACGGGCGACGAAAACGGTAAGGTCGAAAAGCGCGACGGCACCAAGCAAGACTGGATCAACTACCACTATGAAGGCTTCCCCCAAGTCGCCTCGTTGGCGAAATTGACCGCCCTGCAGGCCGATGTGAAGGCCACCGAAGAGTCCGCCTTAAAAGCGATGCTCGAGGGGGAATTGAGCAGCCAGGTATCCTTGAAGAATTTTGCTACCGCTTTGATGGGCAGTAAGTCCGCTTACTACGCCGGTGAAAAGTACGATGGCAAAATCATCATTAGCAAGACCGACAAGACCTCTACACCAGTTAAGGCCGAGTTGACCTTGGATGGCAGAAAGCTTTCCGAGGGAACGGACTACCGGTTGGAAGAAGGTGGCGTTAAAATGTTGATCGGCACCGGAAATCCCGGCGATCACGAAATCAAAGGTACGCTGTACTTTCAACAGGACGGCGAGGAGATCGCGGTTCCCGTAAACAACAGCTTTGCGGTTATCAGCAAGCCGAATGCGGCCCTGATCGCTGCCGACAAGATGAACGTGGTATATCGCGGTGTTGCCAACCCGATGTCCATTTCGATTCCCGGTATCCCGAACAATAAGGTACGGGCCTCAGCCCCGGGCCTGAAGGCGGTCAACGGTAGCAAGTACGTTATGAACCCACAACAGGGTAGAACTGTGACCATTACGGCCTCCGGTACCTTGCCCGACGGTCAAACGGTATCCTCTAAATCCGAATTCCGGATCAAGGATATCCCACGACCCGCCGGTACCGTGAGCAAGCAGGATGGTTCTGTCAAGCTACCGAGACAGAACGTAGAGATCGCCACTATCGGTGCCATGCTCGAGGATTTCGATTTTGATTTGAACCTCGCCGTCAGCGGCTTCAAGTTCAAGGTACCCGGTCAGCCCACCGTTAGCGTTGATGGCAACAAGTTGAACGGTATGGCCAAATCGGCCCTGAAACGTGCCCAAAGAGGCGATGTCGTACAATTTTTCGATATTGAGGCCTATATTACCAACAACAAGAGTTATAAATTGAAAAAAGTATCTCCCGTTGTTGTGGAGATCACGAACTAGTAACCCTTAAAAAGCCGGGCGGCCCTACGCTGCCCGGTACTTTTAAAATAGTAGCACCATGAATTGGAAAAATGTTTTACTGATCGGAGCCGTCACCTTGCTGCCCGCTTCCATAATGGCCCAGGCGAACATCCTGAACGCCAAGAGCCCGGAAGATATCGGCAAGAAGACCGAAGCCCAAAAGGCGATGGACAATGATGAGCCTTTGGAGTATGGCTATGTCGACGAACGCGACATCCTTTGGTCGAAGACCGTATGGGAAGTCATCGATTTAGACGAACGCATCAACTTTCCCCTCTATTATCCGACCGATACCATAGATATCGGATCTAATAGAAGGTCGTTGTACGATGTGCTTATGAAGAACATCAAGAACGGCAAGTTGGAAAATGTGTATGCGGACTCCTATTTTACGGATAAGCGTAAGTTGAGCGACCTTCAGGCGACCCTTCAAAAAGTCGATACGACCGATTACGGGTACGAGCAGATCAACGCCGGTGAGGAACTTTCCCCGGAATACGTGATCCGTCGGAACCTTACCGCGGCCGATATCCAAGAGTACCATATCAGAGGCATGTGGTATTTCGATAAGCGCCAAGGCGAATTAAAGTACCGATTATTGGGGCTTGCCCCGGTTGCACCCGATGTAAACTTTATCGACGATGAATCCATGGATCCCGCCGATGCGAAAGTGGAACTCTTTTGGGTATTTTACCCTGATGCCCGTGAGATACTCCACGATGCCAAGGTGTTCAACCAACGCAACTCCGCACAGCCCATATCCTTTGATATGTTGCTGAACGCACGTAGGTTCCACGGTGTCATCTACCGTGAGGACAACGTACAAGGCGACCGCAAAGTCGACGATTATATCAGCGACAATGCGTTGTTCCAGCTCCTGGAGGCCAAACGTATCAAGGAGGGTATCCGCGATCGCGAGCAGGATATGTGGGCGTATTAAACCCGAAAGGTATATTTTCCAGTTCAGTGAACTCAAGACGAGTTCAATAGTATTGAAACGCCCAGGCTGACTGTCGGGGCGTTTTTGCGTAGGTGCCATTTGTGTACCGGCCTAACACTTTTGTTCCGGGCCATAGTCTTTTGTTCCCGACCGTAATTGTTTAAAGTCGGCGCCCGCGTTGACAATGACCATGGGTTTCATACCTTTGCCTTTATGCTAGACTACCTCATCGTAGGTCTCGGCCTGGCCGGCATCTCCTTCTGCGAACAGCTTGAAAAAAACGGCCGAACCTACGCCGTGGTCAGCGACGATTCACAAAGGGCATCGCTGGTCGCCGGGGGACTTTACAACCCTGTCATCCTAAAACGCTTTACCTTGGCTTGGAAAGCGAAGGAGCAACTGGATCAGGCCCTCCCGTTTTATACCGATCTGGAAAAGAAATTGGGCGTCAAACTGAACCATAAGCTTCCCGTTTATCGTCGATTCGCTTTCGTGGGAGAGCAGAATCTCTGGTTTGAGGCGCTGGATAGAAAGGGAGTAAAGAATTTTTTGTCCCCCGAAATCCATCCCAACACAAATCCAAATATCAATGCGCCTTTCGGCTTCGGGGAAGTCTTGGGAACAGGACGGATCGATACGCATCTGCTGGTAACATCCTACAAAAAATACCTTCAAAAACAAGAGCGGTTCGTAGCGGAACACTTTGATTACGGTGCCTTACAAATTGAAACGGGCCATATGCGATATAAATCCATCAAGACCCGACGGCTGGTTTTCGCGGAAGGCTTCGGGATGAAAATCAATCCCTTTTTTAATTATTTGCCGATGCAGGGGAGCAAGGGGGAGTATCTTTTCATTAAGGCCCCGGATCTCAAGGCCAAAAGTGCGATCAAATCCTCGGTTTTCGTCATCCCCGAAGGCAACGGGCTTTACCGCGTAGGGGCCAATTACGCTGGGAAAGACAAAACCGGCCCTCCGACCGATGCCGCCAAAAGGGAATTGCTTGCAAAATGGGAAGCATTGATCCGTTGCGAGTACGAGCCCGTCAACCAAGTAGCGGGAGTCCGGCCTACGGTAAGTGATAGAAGGCCCTTGGTGGGGCGGCACCCCGAACATGATACGCTGTATGTGTTGAACGGGTTTGGATCGAGGGGTGTAATGACCGCAGCCTATGCTTCAGGGCAGCTCTACAAGCACATTACGGAAAATAGTTCGTTGGATGCGGAAATTGACATCGAGCGGTTTTCGGAAAACTTCGGTCGCCCAGCTACGGGGCTTTCTCCGCCATTTTGGAATCGTAGCTCACAAAAAAGTTGATCCAGATATTCCGGGAAAGGCGGATGATAACCGGCAAAAAGACCACAAGGGTAGCTACAATGGCGAGAAAGGCATTGAACAGTCCGGTGCCGACAAGGAAGAACGCGATAACGAATGCTGCCACCGCGAACGCGATTCCGACACCATAGCTGACGTACATGGCCCCATAAAAAAAAGAGGGTTCCATCTTGTATTTCAGGCCGCAATGCGAGCATCGTTCGTGCATTTTGAAAAGGTCGCGATGATAGGGATTTTTTTCGATAAACATGCTCTCTTGGTGGCATCTGGGGCAACTCCCTGTCAAAATACTGTGCAGCTTGTTTCCTTTTTTGAACATTCCGGTCATTTTTTGCAAAGATAGGCCTTTGGGAATAGTTAAAAAGGAAAAGGTATCTTTGCAGCCGAAATTTGAAACTGCACCGGCATGCTGAACGTCCACAATCTATCCGTCTCCTTTGGGGGCGAGTTCCTTTTCGAGGAAATTTCCTTTCGTTTGAACGGCGGCGATCGCGTGGGTCTGATCGGGAAGAACGGGGCGGGCAAATCGACCTTGCTAAAGCTACTGGCCAAAGATATGCCCCTGCGTACCGGTACCATCGCCATGGAAAAAGGTCTGAAGATCGGTTTTTTACGGCAGGATATCGATTTCGAGCAAGGCAGGACGGTCTTGGAAGAATCCTATCAGGCCTTTGAGGAAATCAAGGCCCTTGAATCGCAATTGGAACACATCAACCAGCAACTGGCCGAGCGTACCGATTACGAAAGCGAAGGCTACACCCAATTGATGGTCGACCTGGGCGATATTACCCACCGTTATGAGATACTCGGGGGCTACAATTATCAGGGCGAAACGGAAAAGATTTTATTGGGACTGGGTTTCAAGCGTGGGGATTTCGACAAAAAGACCGATACTTTTTCCGGGGGATGGCGCATGCGGATCGAACTCGCAAAACTCTTGCTTCAGAGCAACGATGTGCTGCTGCTCGACGAACCGACCAACCATTTGGATATCGAATCCATCCTCTGGCTCGAGCAGTTTTTAAACAACTTTGCCGGGGCCGTGGTCATCGTATCCCACGACAAGATGTTCCTGGACAATGTGACCAACCGTACCATTGAAATATCCTTGGGAAGGATTTACGATTACAACAAACCCTATTCCAAATTCCTGAAACTGCGTGGGGAAATCAAGGAGCAGCAATTGGCCGCCCAAAAGAACCAGGAGAAAGAAATACAGCAGGCCGAACGCCTGATCGAAAAGTTCAGGGCCAAATCTACCAAGGCGTCCATGGCACAATCCCTAATCAAGAAATTGGACAGGATGGAGCGCATCGAGGTCGATCAGGGCGATACCGCGGTGATGAACCTTCGATTTCCCATCTCGGTCACCCCGGGCAAGGTGGTGGCCGAAATGGAGCACCTTTCCAAAAGCTATGGGAACAACGAGGTGCTCGACGACATCAACTTGCTGCTCGAGCGCGACAGCAAAACCGCATTCGTCGGCCAGAACGGTCAGGGCAAGTCCACTTTGGCCAAGATCATGGTCGGCGAGATCGACCACGGGGGCAAAATGAAACTGGGCCACAACGTACAGATCGGCTATTTCGCCCAGAACCAGGCGGAGTATCTCGATGGCGACAAAACCATCCTCGACACGATGATCGACGCCGCCAACGAAAAGAACCGCAGTAAGGTCCGCGATATTCTGGGATCCTTTTTGTTCAGTGGCGATGAGGTAGAGAAGTATGTAAAAGTACTGTCCGGTGGGGAACGCAACCGGTTGGCCCTGGCCAAGATGCTGTTACAGCCCTTCAACGTGCTGGTGATGGACGAACCGACGAATCATCTGGACATCCAGTCCAAGAACGTACTCAAACAGGCATTGGGAAATTTTGACGGTACCCTGATCGTGGTGTCCCATGACCGGGATTTTCTGCAGGGTCTCACCAACAAGGTCTACGAGTTCAAGAATAAAAACATCAAGGAATACCTCGGCGATATCAACTACTACCTCGATCAACGCAAGGCGGCCGATTTCCGGGCCATCGAAAAGAAACAGGATGAAGTTAAAAGAAGACCGGTCAAAACAAATGCTGCGAACGATTACGAAGTACAGAAAGAAGCGAGATCTTTAAAGAACAAACTAGGTACCGTAGAAAACAAAATCTCCAAATTGGAAAAGGAAATCGCAGAGATCGACCATGATATGTTGATGGACTACGATGCTACTATCGCCCGTCCCGATTTTTTCGATGGCTATCAGAAAAAGAAAAAGAACTTGGAAAACCTGATGCATACCTGGGAAGAACTGACCCTGAAGCTCGAAAGTTTTTAAAGCCAAACCTCGGTTTATCAGAGAATCACTACGTTTTATCGGTGTTTCACAACAAACTGTGACACGTTATCGAGAATTTTTGGTGTTCATCCCAATCTGTACGTTATTTGTAGGGTAATTCTTAGAACGTTTTATTGAATTAACCTAGATATTTGTGCTAATCCCTACGTATGAAAAACCTTCTACTTTTCAGCATCATCATATCGCTCGGTTCGTATGGTCCTATTTTGGCCTCCTCGACAGCCATGGGAGTACCCAATAAAGAAAAGAAGGCCCTGATC
>DASSWC010000059.1:0-4997 GCA_035705395.1 Pricia sp.
TAAAAAGCCTTATGAAAACAAAACGCTATTGCCTCGCCCTAGACCTAAAGAACAATCCCGACCTGATCGAGACCTACAAAGAATACCATCGAAACGTCTGGCCTGAAATAACGGCCAGCATCAAGGAGGCCGGCATCGAAAAACTGGACATCTACCAGGTCGAGAACCGCCTGTTCATGATCATGGAGACCGGTCCGGATTTTTCGTTCGAAAAAAAGCAAAAAGCCGACGAGGCCAACCCCAAAGTACAGGAATGGGAAACTTTAATGTGGAAATACCAACAGGCGCTGCCCGGTACCAAACCCGGCGAAAAATGGCGGTTGACGGAGCATATTTTTGAACTCGGCCCCACATGATATTTCGGTCTTTTCGTGCAACCTGGTATCGATACTAAAAACCATCCGGCTTATTTTCCCTTTTTCACCAATCCCTTCGTAAACTCGTTCAGGGTCTCCACTTTTTCCTCGAAATCACCTTTGATGGTCTTTCGGTATTCGTTGAGGTTCTTCACCAGATCGTCGATATTTTCGGGAATCACATCCTCAAAAAACTGGCGGAGACGTTTGGCCGTGGTCGGTGATTTTCCATTGGTCGAAATGGCCACTTTCACGTTGCCCTTGGTCACGATTCCCCCCATATAAAAATCGCAGAATGGCGGATTGTCGGCTACGTTCACCAAGATGCTTTGCGCCCGGCAATCCCGGTAGACCTGTTCGTTGACCCCGGGATTGTCGGTAGTGGCAATGACGATATGCTTTCCCGGCAGATATTTCGGGCCGTAGCTATCGCCATGCATGGCCAACCCGAACTTTTCGGCCATGGCCCTGGTTTTCTCACGAAACATCGGCGCTACCATTTCCACTTGTGCACCGGGACTCGATTTCAACAAAAAGGTCAATTTTTCCAAGGCCACGTTGCCTCCCCCAACGATCAGGACATTTAATTGCGATACCTTTAAAAAAATGGGATATAGTTCGTTGCGTTCCATGAAACGTAGTATTTTTACAAAGATAGTGAACCGTAAAGAAGAACCGGACCCGGAAAAGCCCATCCTCTGGGAAGCATTGAAAAAATTGAGGGTGGATTCCAAGGATTTGAGTAGCTTCAAATTTTCGAAAGTCCTAGGATTGCACGGAAATCCGGTCAAATTGAAATCGCAACCCCAAATAGACACCTTATGAAACTCATACGATTCGGCAAAACTGGAAACGAAAAACCGGGTATTCAACTAGAGGATGGCACCCGATTGGACGTTTCCGCCTTTGGACAGGATTACAACGAGCATTTTTTCGGGAACGACGGCATCGCCAATCTGCAACAATGGCTGGCATCCCATAAGAAGGAATGCCCGAAAATCGAGGAAAATGTCCGCCTTGGCCCCCCTTTGGTACGGCCGTCCAAACTCGTTTGCGTAGGATTGAATTACGCTGAGCACGCCGCGGAAAGCGGAATGGACATCCCCAAAGAACCCGTCCTGTTTTTCAAGGCCACATCGGCAATCGTCGGACCTAACGACGACCTGATCATCCCAAAGGGCAGTCAAAAGACCGATTGGGAAGTGGAACTGGGTGTGGTCATCGGCAAAAGGGCCTCTTATGTGTCTGAGGCGAAGGCGATGGATCATGTCGCGGGCTACGTACTGCACAACGACTATAGCGAAAGGGCGTTTCAATTGGAGCGCCACGGGCAATGGGTCAAGGGCAAAAGCTGCGATACCTTTGCGCCCATCGGACCCTTTATTGCCACTAAAGACGAAATCGGAGATCCACATGAGCTCGAGCTATGGTTGACCGTGAACGGCGAAACCATGCAAAAGAGCAATACATCGGACTTTGTTTTCAACATTCCCGAACAGCTCAGTTATATCAGCCAGTTTATGACCTTGTTGCCCGGCGATATAATTTCCACGGGAACCCCGTTCGGGGTCGGCCTCGGACTCAAACCCCAGAGATACCTCAAACCCGGCGATGTGGTCGAATTGGGCATCGAAGGTTTGGGGACGTCGAAACAGACGGCAAGGGCCTATCACGAACGCGGTACCGAACAAGAAATAAAAAAATAACGCCATGGAGCATTCAAAAAGCAATTTCGACAGAAGAAAATTTTTACGTTCCTCGGCCTTGGTCGGCGCATTTTTGGGGCTTCCGGGAGCCGCAGTGTTCGGTAAGGCGGATCTGGACACGAGCTTGGAAATGATCTCCGCCAATAGACCATCCTACGGCACATCGGTCATTGGTCTTAAAACAGATCCCATCGAACAGGTCAAAGTGGCCTTTATCGGGGTCGGTAACAGGGGCAGCGGACATGTCCGACAGATGACGGCCTTACATCCCAAGGCAACGATAACCGCCATCTGTGATATTAGGGACGAATATGCCCAAAAATCCGTCGACTTCGCGAAGGAAAAAGGACAAAATCCCAAAAAATATAGCGGCAAAAAGAACGCCTGGAAAAAGATGGTCAAACGCGACGACATTGACCTTGTCATTATCTGCACCCCCTGGGAAGACCACGTGCCCATGTGCGTCTATGCCATGCAACAGGGCAAACACGTTGCCGTTGAGGTGCCCGCGGCCTATACGGTGGAGGACTGCTGGAAATTGGTCGATACCGCCGAGGAGACCCAACGCAACTGCATGATGCTGGAAAACGTGTGCTATGGCAACGAAGAACTCACCCTGTTACAGATGGTGGACCAAGGCTTTTTCGGTACCCTGACCCATGGCGAGGCGGCCTACATCCACGATTTGAGGGAATCGATGTTCAGCAAGACCGGGTATTACGATCAATGGCGGATACGACACCACGTTAAATACGATGGCAACCTGTATCCGACCCATGGCCTCGGGCCCGTAGCGCAATATATGGGCATCAACCGGGGCGACCGTTTTGGCCACCTGGTCTCCATGAGTTCCCTGGAGGCCAATCTCTCCGAATATGGAAAGACCGTGGAACCGGACAATACGTTCTATAACCATACCAATTTTAAACACGGCGATATGAACACCACGCTGATACAAACGGCCAAGGGCCGCAGTATTATGGTCCAGAACGATGTCGCCTCGCCGAGGGTTTACAGCCGTATCAACGCCCTCTCGGGCACCAAGGCCTACCACGAAGGCTACCCTAGCCGACTGAGCTTGAACGGCAAGCACGATTGGCTGACCGAAACGGAGCGTACCGAGATTTTCGAAAAATACAAGCATCCCATCTGGAACACCCTCAAGGAAGAAATCGCCGAGAACGGCGGCCATGGAGGCATGGACTTTGTGATGCTCTACCGTCTTATCGATTGCTACAACCAGGGCATCATGCTGGACCAGGATGTATACGATGCCGCGGATTGGTCGGTGGTGACCCCGCTGTCGGGCATTTCTATCCAGACGGGCAATGCCCCGGTCAAGTTCCCCGATTTCACCAGGGGAAAATGGGAAGAGGAACGCCAGTTGGGGATTATGGCGAACGTCTAGAACCTCGCTCTATTACGACAGCTATTATTTAATGGGCGTCCCCCTTAATTTGTCGAACATCTTATAGGCACGTTCGACCTTTTCTGTGGGGGCCTGTTCGAACTCGCTCTCGGTGACTTTGTAGACCGCCTGAACACTATCAAGCTTTCGGTGCATTGTCGCGATAACATCCGCATAGGCAGGATCGTCGATGCCATTGGTCAGTTCCTGGGGATCTTTTTCGAGGTCGTAAAATTCCCAAGTGTCGATGTCATCGTAAAAGTGTATCAGTTTATAGCGCTCGGTGCGGATACCGTAGTGTTTTTTTACCATGTGGAAGGCGGGATAGTCGTAATAGTGATAGTAAATCACGTCTCTAAAATCCGCCTCGTCCATACTGCCATCCAACAGTCCCTTTAGCGATTCTCCCTGCATCTTGGTACCCATTTCAGAGGCCCCGGCGAAATCGAGGAAGGTCTGGGCGAAATCCAAATTTTGCACCATGGCATCGATGTGCGTCCCGGCTTCGATGGTTCCCGGTAATTGCATCATTAAGGGCGTTCTGAACGACTCTTCGTACATAAAACGTTTGTCGAACCATCCTTTCTCGCCCATCCAAAAACCTTGGTCGGAGGTAAAGACCACCAAGGTGTTTTTGTCGAGACCGGTCGCTTCGAGATAATCCAAGAGCTGGCCTATGCCCTCGTCTACTGCGGCGACGGTGGCCATATAATCCCTAAGATACCGCTGCCCTTTGTACCTGTCGAGTTCCTTACCGTGTAGGTCGGCCTTCCAAAAGGCATTGTTGTCAGGCAGATAAGCGGCGTCCCAAGTCTTACGCTGTTCGGGGGTCATCCGTTCGAAATCGGAGGTCCAGGGATTGGAAGCCAGTTCGGTGCTGCCGTATTCCTTCGAGATCTTTAGGTCGTGGCCTTCATACATATCCTCATAAATGGTCTGTAATTGCTCCTGCGCCGCCTTTTGGTTTTCGAAATTCGGAAAATAGGTGTCCGGTAACGGAAATTGTACGGAATCATATCGGTTCAAATGCCGTAGGGCGGGCATCCAATTTCTATGCGGGGCCTTGTGCTGTACCATCAGGAAGAAGGGCAGGCTATCGTTGCGTTTGTTCCGGAGCCAGTCAATAGCGTCATCGGTGATAATGTCACTAGCATAGCCCTTGATGCGCAGGGTATCGCCATTGTCGATAAAATCGGGGTTGTAATAATTCCCCTGGTCCACAATGATTTTCCAATGGTCGAAACCCTGCGGATACCCGTGCAGGTGCCATTTACCGGTGATGGCCGTCTGGTATCCTATTTTTTGGAGCATTTTCGGCAAGGTAGGCTGGTTGCCATCGAACCGGTCGCCGTTTTGGCGGAAGCCGTTGATATGGCTGTGCTTCCCCGTGAGAATGACCGCACGACTCGGTCCGCAGATGGAATTGGTGACATAGGCACGATGGAACAGCGCCCCGTTCTCGGCAATTCGATCGATATTGGGGGTGGGAGCCAATTCGCTAATGGGATGCCCGTAAGCACTGATGGC
>DASSWC010000060.1:0-2307 GCA_035705395.1 Pricia sp.
GCTCATGAACGCCTTTATATTTGAAAAGGCGTTGATGCGCGAACATTTTAACGAGAGTTATGTGGAATCCGATATGTATCCGGAAGCGATATTTGAAGGGGTAATCGTTGATTTTGACCCCCAACTAGAGTGAGAGCGGACCCGAATAATCAAAGGAAGCTTCACCATGCACGGGGCGACGAAAGCCCTTGAAATAAAGACCAAGATTAGTTATATAAATAATAACTATGTACTGAGCGGCAGTTTTGAGGCCATGGTCGATGATTATGAAATTAAGATTCCACCGCTTTTAGCGGGAAATATCGCTAAAGTAATATCCGTAGATTTTAGATTTGAATATGAGCCGTATGAAGAATAAGATATTGGTCATCGTATTGTTATGCACTGGCGTATCGGGAAGTGCCCAGGACCTGCTCCGGATATTGGAAGAGGAGCGTCCCGAGCGGCAACGCTATGCCGCGGCCACTTTCAAGACTACGCGCATCGCCTTTGGACATTCGGTAGAAACCCGAAAAAAGGGAATTCTCGAAATTTTCGTGGCCAACCGATTTTGGGACAGTCCAGCACCCCGGTCACAGAGTTTTGTGGCCGACCGTATGAGCACGCGATTTGCCTTGGAGTATGCCCTTTCCGATCGACTTTCAACGGGAGTCGGGGGCACCACGTGGGACGGTCTTTTCGATGGCTATTTGAAATACCGCCTGGCCCGGCAGGCGGTAGGCAAACAGGGCTCGCCGGTTAGTGTCACTTTTTTTCAGAATGCCAGCTATTACAGTAAGGGCGAAAGCTACCCTGCCATTGCCGATGCCATTGCCGACCGGCTCTCTTTCACCACCCAGGCCCTGATCGCTTCCAAGGTGAACCGTAATTTTTCGGTACAATTGGCCCCCACCTACGTGCATAAGGGGTTGTCGTACTATGGTTCACCTAAACAAGATTATTTTGCATTGGGCATTGGGGGACGCTATAAGCTTGGCGGCCATGTTTCGTTCGTGTCGGAGTACTACTGGCTGCTCAATCCCTCGGAATCACCTAAGACCTATGGCCCTTTTGCCGTAGGGGTCAACTGGGAGCTTGGCGATGTAATGCTTCAGTTTATGCTGACCAATGCGGTCAATATGGTCGAGGAGGCTTTTATCACGGGCTCACGTAACAATTTTAATTTCCGTAGCCCGAACCTGAATTTTGGGTTTAACTTTACCTATGTGATCCATTTTAAACGAAACCGGGTTAAGTAGTTTCTTTTCGTCGTAGAACCTAGAAAATAACCTTGGCTACTGGCTGCCGACTGCTGCAACTTTATTCCCGTCGCGCCCAAATCTCGTACAGTGGCTCTCCCTTGCTGTTCTTGCCGGTGTGGTGCCAATCGCCGTCCTTCAGTTCATAATTGAAGTCTAGGCTTGCCCCTACACGGGAATCGTCCCTTGAGAAATATTCGATATTTTCTACGTACTTGCCATTTTCGGAAGTAAACGCCCCGCCGCCGGTGCCGAAGAATTCCATAGTATCGGTGTTACAGGCAATCCATTGAAAGCGGCCATCCTGTAAAAACTTAAGGGTCTTTCGGGGATTTTCATCGTCACGCCGTTCCTGGCCTTTTTCCGGTCCGCGGGAAGCAAAAAGCCAGGCACCGTCGAGATCCTGTTCTATCGGTTCACTTTTCTTAAATTCCAGATCGCCATCCATCGGCAGCACCAGTTTTTTATCCTCGACAACAATGGGCATGGCCAGTTCCTTAAGGTCGTTTTCGGCGTAGTTGGAGTTGAACTCCAAGTCCACTTTCAGGATGTCTTCGCCCAGGGTGTAAAACCCGCCGACGGTCTTAATGAACTTCGGTGGCGATGTACTGTATGCGGAGTGAATGAAATAATCATCGTCAATTTTCAGTTCGTGGCGTACGTTATTGACCTCCGATATGTAAATACCCGGTTCGATTTGTGCGTTCAAAAAAGTTGGGCTTATCAAGATTGCCCAGATGCAAACAGCGGAAATAGATGTTTTGAATTTCATAATTTGATATACTTTCGCTTAAAGATAACAATTAATTGACTTTTTTTTAAATTTTTAACGTGAACCGTCCCGAACCCCCAGCCATTGACAGGTGTCATCTTTGCCGGGAACCTCATTCCCGAAAGGTTGTAAGGAAAATTTGCATTAGGTTTGTAGGGAATGTCCAACACCTTCCGATTCATCGTAATTTTCGGGGAAGCCCTTGTTTTTTGCAATTTTTTGTTTTCATTTGCTATTGCAAGTCGGAGATAAGGGAGCGCGTTGTCCGCTATTCCGCAAAAATCATGATGAATCAGT
>DASSWC010000061.1:0-3600 GCA_035705395.1 Pricia sp.
TGTGAAATCCCTTATTTTATTACACGGTTGACGGGCATCGACAACGACACGGTGCGCCATGCCCCTACCATCGATCAAATTGCGGAGTCCATCCTAAACATTACGGAGGGAGCCATTTTCGTCGCCCATAGCGTTAATTTCGATTACAACATCATCAAGAACGAGCTTCGCAACACGGGCCGTGATTTTATCCGAAAAAAGCTTTGTACGGTGCGCCTGTCCCGAAAACTGATTCCCGGATACCGCTCCTACAGCCTGGGCAAGCTGTGTTCGTCGCTTGACATCCCCTTGACAAACAGGCACCGGGCCCGGGGCGACGCCCATGCCACCACCCTACTCTTCGCCAAATTGTTACGCACGCATGGCGCCGACAAAGTATTTAAAAGCTTTTTGAACGCGCGATCGCAGGAAGCCATCCTGCCCGCAGGACTTCCGAGGGAAGTTTTTGAGGCTATTCCCAGTAAACCAGGAGTCTATTATTTTAAGGATGCCCGCGGAAAAATAATGTATGTGGGCAAGGCCAACAACCTGAAAAAAAGGGTGCTCGGGCATTTTTACGACAAGTCCAATAAGGAAGTCCGTCTCTGTGCCGACACGGCCGATATCGATTACGAACTATCCGGCAGCGAACTGGTGGCCCTTTTGATGGAGTCGGCCGCCATCAAGCTGCACTATCCCATATATAACCGGGCCCAAAAACGAAAGATTCATCCCTACGGCATCTTCGCCTATCAAGATCGCAGTGGCGTATTGCATCTGGCGTTCAACCGGCTAAAAATGGCACCCAACGCCCAGGTGGTTTTTTACAATCCGACGGATTGCCGGCTCTATCTCGAACAAATTTGCAGCCAATTTTCGCTTTGCCCCAAATACTGCCACTTGCAGGAAAATGTCAAGACCTGTTCCCATTTCAGGGTCGACAGTTGTCAGGGAATTTGCCGGGAAACGGAAACGGTTTCGGACTATAATGCGAAAGTAGCCGTGGCCCTGGCCCAAATGGGTTCGGAAAAAGAGGATTTTATCATCAGGGAAAAAGGACGGCATCCGGAAGAAGACGCCGTTATTATAGTACGAAACAATACATATACGGGCTACGGCTTTGTTGATCGGGAAGTCGGCCTGACCTCTACGGCGGATTTGGAAGCGTTCATCATTCCCCAAAAAAATACCTTGGAGACCGAGCGCATCATCAAGTCCTATCTCAATAGGAATCCCGGTAAAAAAATGATACGTTTTCAGGGAGGGGTCTTGGAGGAAAGTTAACCGCTGACGATATTGCCTATTTTTTCATTTTTTTGTACATCTGAACTACCAAAAATAACCATAGCATAAGGATGACGACTACCAGACCCGAATAAATCCATATAAAATCCATAGCAATCATAAAAAGTGGTCGTGCAATCTTTGGGGAGAAAATCGTTGGACTCTAATTTGTAAACCCTTTCTACGCGTACGTTTGTAAACCTGTTCTAACGTATATACATGGGTGGGTGCATTCTACGTAATGTAATTCCTGTTAAAGATAGTTAAAAAATGCAATCCAGCGCCTACTTTCCTCAATTTTTCTTAACATTTATAAATATCGTAAAGAAATGTTAATAAAAATACCTCATTTACAAAAAAAATGGCCTGAAATAGAAGATTATAAGGCTGTCGGGCACACATAATCGGTCACTTCCGCCCCCGATGCCTTTAGGGCGCCAAAGCCGCCCTCGACATTAACCAAATTGTGGATGCCGCGACTCTTTAAGATCGACGCCGCAATAACGGAACGATAGCCGCTGGCACAATGCACGTAGAAATTCTTTTTTTTGGGGAATTCGGACAGGTGGTCGTTCAAAAAATCCAAGGGTGTATTTCGGGACGCTACGATATGTTCCGCCCTGTGCTCGCTTTCCTTTCGCACATCGAACACAGGAACCATTTTGCCCGTTATCCGTTCTTTGATGGCATCGGCCGAAACCGAGTCGATGGTATCGAATTGCTTGCCGGATGCCCTCCAGGCCTTAAAACCACCCTTCAAATAGCCGATGGTGGCATCGAAACCTACGCGGGACAAACGGGTTATGGCCTCCTCTTCCTGGCCTTCGGGGGCAATTAGCAACAACGGCTGTTCGGTATCCGCAATCAAGGCGCCGACCCAAGGTGCAAAATCGCCGTTCAATCCGATAAAGATAGATCTCGGCACATGGCCTTTCACAAAATCATCCTGATGCCTGACATCAAGCACCACGGCCCCGGTCTGGTTGGCAGCCGTCTCGAAGGCGTCCGGATCGAGTGCCGTCGTGCCCCGATCAAGCACATCGCCTATATCTTCGTAACCCTCTTTGTTCATTTTAACGTTCAGGGGGAAATATTTCGGGGGCGGTAACAGCCCCTCGGTCACCTCCTCGATAAATTCCTCCTTGGTCATATCGGCGCGCAGGGCGTAGTTCATCTTTTTCTGATTGCCCAGGGTATCGACCGTTTCCTTCATCATATTCTTGCCGCAGGCGGAACCGGCCCCGTGTGCCGGATACACAATGACATCATCCGCCAAGGGCATAATTTTGTTACGCAGGCTGTCGAAAAGGATTCCCGCCAGGTCTTCTTGGGTCATATCGTTGCGTTTCTGCGCCAGATCAGGTCGGCCGACATCGCCCAGGAACAGCGTGTCCCCGGAAAATATCGCATGGTCTTTACCATCGGCATCCTTTAGGAGATAGGTCGTACTTTCCATCGTATGCCCGGGTGTATGCAGCACCTTTAGGGTTATTTCCCCAAGTTGGAATTCCTGTCCGTCTTTTGCAATCAACGCCTCAAAAGAAGGATTGGCATTGGGGCCAAAAATGATAGGTGCCCCGGTCTTTTTGGATAGCGTAAGGTGACCGCTCACAAAGTCCGCATGAAAATGGGTCTCGAAAATATACTTGATCTTGGCCTGGGCCGCCTTTGCCTGTTTCAGATACGGCTCTACCTCCCTCAGGGGATCGATAATCGCCACCTCGCCCTTGCTTTCGATATAGTAGGCGCCCTGCGCCAGGCATCCGGTATAAATTTGTTCGATTTTCATGGCCATTGATTTTATTACAAAAGTACGGATATTCAAGGGAACGAACCAGAACATTACTCCCCGTTATGCCTAGTCTCATGCGCCACTTTTACCCCGACCCGGGTCAGGGATTCGGACTCGGGATTGTCGAAGTAGTCGACGGCCTCCTTAGTGCGGCCGAAAAGATGTTCCTTGGGCAGTACATCGATAATACGGCTCTTAAAAATAATATCACGGGTAGGGCCTATCGCGCTGGCGATGTAAAACTTGATATCCCGCTCCTGGATTTCGCGTATGGCCTTGGCCAACATTTCCACGGCGGTGGAATCGATGTAGTTGATGGGTTCCGCATTGAGAATGATTCCTTTAAGTCCACTCCCCTTGGCATCGATGAAGCGAAACAGCTGCTTTTTAAAATAATCCTTGTTACCGAAGTACAATTGGGAATCGAAGCGGAGCACGAGGAGGTCCGGTCTGAACTCGATGTCGCCCCCGAAGCGATCCACGTTCTTATAGTAGTCCGAGCCCTTAATATGGCCCAGGACCACGAAATGGGGTTTTGACGTTCT
>DASSWC010000062.1:0-2131 GCA_035705395.1 Pricia sp.
TGGTCTCCCTGAATTTGGCCTTCAATTTCATTACCGGCGAACTACCCGAGGAAATGGCAAAACTGTCTCGTTTGCAGGTTTTGAAAATCGAGATGAACCGGATCAAGGGAAGCCTTCCCGAAAATATTGGCGACCTTCAAAATTTAGAGGAACTGACCGCTTTCAATAACTTTTTGTCCGGCAGTATTCCCGTAAGCATCGGGAAAATCAAAAAATTGAAAATCCTCAATTTGAGCAGCAACGCGCTGCAAGGAAGCATTCCCGCATCCTTGGGAAACCTTACCGAGCTCGAGGTGCTGGGGCTTTTCGAAAATACGATCGAAGGGGTAATTCCCGAAGAAATCGGTAACTTAAGCAAGCTAAGGGAACTGGTTTTGGCCAACAACCAAATTGGGGGCGAGGTGCCTTTCGAGGTGGCCCAATTGTCCCATCTTAAAATACTGCAGATCCAGAACAACCGGTTCGAATCCTTCGCCAATTTGCGTTACCTTGATAAAACGCAATTTGCGGTCCTGGATTTCGACAAGGGCAGTACTTCAGAAAACTTTAAAAGCATTGACTTCAGCCGCACCCGGATGGCCGACACCAAATTCGAGGAGGGCAAAACGGTCGACGAATAAAGGAATCGCGTAAGCGGAATCCGCAAAAAGAGGAGAAGGGGATGCCAAAGGGCATCCTTTTTTTTTGTTTTATATACGTCTTTGGCAATTGGTATGAAACCATGTTACGCATCTTATCCCTATTTTCAGCCTTGCTTTAGCCAGTTGCCATTAAACTTTTATCTTTGATAAATAAGCGTATTGAAAATCAAAAAAACCCTCATGTCTAAAATCAATATCGGAATTATCGGAACGGGTTCCATCGTAGCCACCTATAAAAAATGTATCGACGCATTAGAGGATACCCAATTGATAGCCCTCTACACCAAATCCCCAAATAGGATCAACGAAGCGGAAAGGGAGTTTGGGGTTCCCGTCTTTTCCGATATGGACGCGTTTCTACAAAACGAAATGGATCTGGTCTGTGTCTGCAACGAAAGCGGAAGGCACGGCGAGGCCATCAGGTCCGTCGCCCGGGCCGGGAAACATGTATTGAGCGAAAAACCGCTCGAGACCACGCCCGAAAAGATCGATGGGATAATCGCTATTTGTCGGGCGCAAAACGTGAAGCTGGGCTGTACGTTGCAAAACCGGTGCAGTGCCGATTATCAACGGGTCGCCGAGGCCGTGCGATCGGGGAAACTGGGCAAGCTGCTCATGGGCAACGCCCATATCGATTGGTACCGGCCCGAAAGCTATTATGCCGAGAGCGATTGGAAGGGTTCAAAGGAATTTGACGGCGGGGCGGCATTTATTAACCAAGGCATACATACCATCGATCTGTTGTTGCACCTCATGGGCCCGGTCCGTTCCGTTTTCGGAAAAGTGGACACGCTTGTGCATGGTATCGAGGGCGAGGATGTAGGCGTAGCGCTATTAAACTTTGAAAATGCTGCGATGGGTAGCATTACGGCCGGAACCGCCTTATATCCGGGATATCCCGAGCGTATTGAAATCTATGGGGAGCATGGAAGCATTCTGATGGAAGGCGGAAAAATTAAGGCCTGGAACATTAAGGCAACGCCAGCTTCGAAAACAAAGGCCAACGAAACCGGAGAAAGCGATGCGACCGCCCCGAATACGACCTCTGACGGAGAACCTGTGAACGATGCGACCGTCCCGAATACAACCTTCGACGGAGAACCTGTGAACGGTACGTTCGCCCGAAATACAACCGCGGACGAAAACGCCGGAAGTGGCGCCGCGGATCCCACCGCCATCGGCCATCAAAACCACAAAGTGGTAATCGCCGATATGATCGAGGCCATTCGGAAAGACCGTCCGCCGATGGTCGACGGCCCGGAAGCCCGAAAGGCGGTGGCGGTCATTGCCGCTATTTATGAATCCTCCAAGCGTGGGGAATTAATATTCCTTTAAGCCTAATAATGATTAGAACCTGAATTGATATAGCATGTTCGAACACTATTTTCAATGCCCATATTGTTGGGAAGAAATCTCCATGCTGATGGATCCTTCGGTCAGGGTACAGACCTATGTCGAGGATTGCGAGGTCTGCTGCAACCCTATCGAAG
>DASSWC010000063.1:0-2061 GCA_035705395.1 Pricia sp.
ATTTTATCGTGAACGTGCTTCCGGCAGGTCTGAGCGGGCTGCTTGTGGCATCTATATTTGCAGCGGGCATGAGCACGGTTTCCACGAGCTTCAATAGTTCTGCGACCGTTTTCCTAACGGACTATTACAATAAGTATTTCAAGAAAACCGCTTCCGATAAGGAAGGTTTAAGGGTACTGTATATCTCTTCCGCAATCATAAGCATCCTCGGGATTGGGATCGCCATCGCCATGATCAACGTCAAAAGCGCCTTGGACGCTTGGTGGAAACTGGCCTCCATTTTTAGTGGGGGCATGCTGGGATTATTCCTGTTGGCCGTCATTTCGAAGCGAAAAAATGTGGTCGGTGCCATAGCCGGGGTCATCGCCGGGCTATTGGTAATCCTTTGGTTGGGCCTTTCCAATATTTTTTTGGGGGAAGAGGCCCTTGGAAACTCGTTCCACACCTACCTCACCATTGTTTTCGGAACCGTAGTCATTTTTTTTGTGGGATTTTTGGTTTCTCTTTTTACGTCACGGGAAAAGGGTTTGGGTTGAGTTTTCTATATTTGCAATATTCCAAAAAAGGGGGCGTCTATGGAGAACGGAAAACGGTTGGGCCGGATTATTTCAGCATTGCTGCTCCTCGTGGCCTTCATGCTGCCCTCCGCCGTACAGTTTTCCCATTTTTTCGGCGCGCACGAACATCTCGCCTGCAAAGTCAGCACAACGCATCTCCATGAGTACAGTCCAGACTGCGAGATATGTCATTTCAATATGCCTTCGTTCCACTGCGATGTGGCTTTTTATCCCGAGTTGCTTTTGCCCGTTATCCCTTCAAAGTCGGAAAAAGGTTTTTTCTCCACGCCTCCTTATTCCTTCAAAAAAACGAATACCCAATTAAGGGCGCCGCCTTCAATTTCTTAGTAAAGAACGTTTTCCTTCTTAAGAAAGGATGCCATCCTTCCTAATCAGGGAGCCCGTTCCCGTTTATCCCCTTAAGATAATAGGCTTTCGCGATGGTTAGGTTTGCCGTAGGCCATCCTATACATTATTAATCTTGTCCGCCGCCCAGGCGGGTTCTAAAATATAAAGCAAATGAAAGATGTAAAGTTTTTGACCGTATTATTGTTTACCGGCCTACTGTTTATGGCCTGTTCCGATGACGATGGCGAGACGCCCGAACCGGTCAACGAGGAAGAGGTTATCACCACCATGACGGTTACGCTTACCCCCGATGGCGACGGGCCGCCGATTACGATGCAGACCCAAGATTTGGATGGCGCAGGCCCCAATGCCCCGGAAGTCGAAGTTTCGGGCAATCTTACGACGGGAGCAACCTATGATGGCAGCATCCTGTTGTTGAACGAGACCAAAACACCTGCGGAAAACATTACCGAAGAAGTGGAAGCGGAAGCGGGGAAACACCAGTTTTTCTATTCCGTCGGTGGCAATCTTGACGTAACTACGGAATATGGCAACCTTGATGATGCCGGCAATCCATTGGGTACCGCATTCACCCTGACCGTAGGGGCGGCCAGTTCGGGAACGCTCACCTTTACCTTGCGTCACGAGCCAACAAAGCCCAATACGGGACTGGATGATGCCGGGGGCGAAACGGACATCACGGCCACTTTTGAGGTTATCGTAGAATAGGACCGACCTAAAGATTGTCTTGCCGCCCATTAAAAATTAACGGTCGCCTTGATAACGCCCTTCGCGGGACTTGACCAGCTATCAAAATGGGCAATCATATCGGTATACCCCACATTATGGGTTATAAAGGAATCCGTAGGAAATTTGCCTTGTTGCAGGATGTTGATGACGTTGTCAAAATCCTCCAAGGTAGCATTTCTGCTGCACATGATCGTGGTTTCCTTCGCGTGGATAGCGGGATGCGAAAAGGTAAGCTCCCCTTTTGAAAGGCCTACCAACACATATCTACCGCCGTGGGACATATAATCGGGCCCTGCTTCCAATGCGCCCTTGTGTCCGGTGGCATCGAAAACCGCAGGGCACATATCGCCGTTCGTAATCTTCTTTATTTGATTTACCGCTCCGGAACCGGCTAATACCACGTGGT
>DASSWC010000064.1:0-10172 GCA_035705395.1 Pricia sp.
GTTCCGTCCGGGAAAGCGAAGATTTACAATATCGACAACAAAGACGACAG
The DNA here is from genome assembly GCA_035705395.1 of Pricia sp. Classification (GTDB taxonomy): domain Bacteria; phylum Bacteroidota; class Bacteroidia; order Flavobacteriales; family Flavobacteriaceae; genus Pricia. The sequence continues at coordinate 51 of DASSWC010000064.1, forward strand.
GAAATTCTAGTCCTTTCATCTTATGTACCGTAGAAATGGTGACCGCATCAGGTCTAGACATTAATTCAACTTGAGATGTGTCATATCCAGATTCCGCGACATTTTGTAAAAAATTAAGAACTGTTTGATACCTATAGCTAGAATCAATACTAACGAAAACCTTCTCAACATCCAATATGATACTACTAAACACTCCTAAGTCCCGTAATACCTGTTCCTTGTTACCGAATTCTGTTGTGCTAACCTGAAAAGCTTCAATTATATCGTGCACCAATTTTTGGGGATATACTTTGCGCCTTGCACCCCCAGCTGGCGAATGTATCTGATTATTCCAATCTGATATGACGCTTAAGAAATCCTCTCTTTGGGCATTTGGAAATACAGGAAGTATTTGATTTCTGAAAAATTCGATCACCGTAGATCTTTGTACCCCGGCAGTCCTCAAAATCTCCATGGCTTCCCTGATTACAAAGGCATGTGGCCTTTCAAAAATAGAACCCTCAGCTTCAATAATATAGTTGATTCCTTTGTTTTGAAGAGCCTGAGTATATATTCTATGACGAGGGTCACCGCCATTTCTAGTGCCTCCTTGTACAGATCGCATCAAAATAGCAAAATCGGCATGGGTAAGTCCACGTGTAGAGCCATCTCCTTCGACATACTTTAGCCCAAGCATGCTATCTATTTTTTCGGCTACCCAATCGGATTCTTCTTGTTGCGATTGAAACCAAAAATTACCAAATTGATTTATGTTTCCATCTGAATTAGAGACAGGTGTTTTATCAATTCTGGAAGTACTCAACTCCATTTGTACAAATCTATCGGAACTGTTAACGATTGCTCCGGTACTACGAAAGTTCGTTGATAAAGTCAGGGTAGAACAATCGGGGTATCTTAAATCGAATTCTATGATATTTCGAACATCTGCTCCTCGCCATCCATAAATTGACTGGTCATCATCACCTACGACAAAGAGCGTCTCCAAATGCTGATACATTCCAGAAATCAGAGCGTCTTGAGACGGGTTCACATCTTGATATTCATCTACCATTAAATGCTTTACCTGATCCAAACTTCTGGAAACTTCTGGACTATCATTTTCTATGGCCTCAACAACTAAGCGAATCATGGAAGAAAAATCGATATACTGATCTTGATTAAGTTTTTTTTCGACAAGTTTCAAACAAGCTCCTAAGGTTGGGTCTTCATTTTCGATTGTATCAAAATCAAGCAATTCATCATTGGCTATGCTGTAGGCTCTTGCTAGCTCCGAAATGGTTGCAAACATTCGAGAGTTTCTCTCATCTTTCAGGTTTTTAATTCCTAGTTCATAATACCTTGAGAGCAAGAATAGTTTGAAGCCATTCTCATCGAGAACTTCAAATTGTCTATATCGAGCATCCATAGATCCGAGTAGATTTTGGCAATATGAATGGATGGTGCCTATATACATCGCCCCGACCATAGCCGTTGGCAATCCACATTTATTTAGCGCACTGGCTACCCGGCGTTTTAATGATTCTGCGGCTTTTTCTGTAAATGTAAACGCAACGATGCTTTCAGGAAGATTCCCCTCTCTAATTAATCTAGCAATTCTAAAAGCAAGTGTCCGAGATTTGCCAGAGCCAGCACATGCTAAGCACAATACTTCATTATTAGTGTCTATAACGGCATTGTATTGTTCTTCTGTAAGGTTGCCGTCGGCAAGTAATTCTTCCATATATTTCTTTCGCTTTAAGCTGTAAGGTTTTTTGTTATATGCTCTTTGATATGTTTCGATTGAGCTTCGCTGAAAGCTGGAGGAAGTGCATTTCCAATCATTAAAGCTAGCTTGGTTTTAGGAATATCATGGGGTAACTTGTAGTTTCTAGGAAATGATTGAAGCATTGACGCTTCTCTAGCGGAAATACAACGATTTTGTTCAGGGTGTAGAAATCTACCTTTCGAGGGATTTAAACAACCACCTGTTATTGTGGTTGAGGGTTTGTCCCAGCTTAGGCGACCATAAACGTCATGAAAACCAACATTTTCATTTTGATGGCACTTAAGTTGTCGCTTTTTGCCTAAGTCTTTTCTGCTTCCGCCATCAAGGGGAATGTCCTTTATGAGTTGAAATATTCTTTCGGTATGTTTTGGGAATATTTTATGTACTTTATCTTTTGATTCTTCAGGGCATTTTAATCTACCTATAGCCTTTTTTACTGATTTCGAAACGCCTGTGGCTTCTGCCACTTTAATTGGAGCGAGCATGGACCCCACCAAAACTAGCCTATTCCTACTTTGCGGAACGCCGTAATCTTTTACATTGACGACTTTCCAATCAGGAGGAAAATAACCAGCCTCTTCCAGTTCCTTGATTGCCTCTGAAAAAGATTCATCAAGGGCAAGACCCGGTACGTTTTCCATCATGAAAGTATAAGGTTTAAAGATTTTAACGAACCGGACAAATTCCCATATTAGGCTATTTCTTTCATCTTCGACGGGGGTCGGTCTGTTCAGTCTTCTTATTGAACTAAAACCTTGGCATGGGGGGCAACCAGCAAGTAAATGAATTGGCTTATCTCCGATGTCTTCTTTAATTTTCTGGACATTTACTTTACGTATGTCCTCTGAGATTACCGTGGTAGTTTTATGGTTTCGTTTGTAAACTCTAGAAGCTAATTTATCCAATTCTATGGCATGGGTGGTTGTAAACCCGGCATTTTTCAAACCATGTGAAAGGCCGCCAATGCCACTAAAGAGATCTATTGAAATTAATTCCATGTTTATTATCCAACAAAAACAGTAGGCTTGCCCGTAAAAGTAAACTTAACACCACATAAAAACAAGTGTTAACAAGAGTTTTACTACCCATGTATGTGCTGCTCATTTAGAATTTGGATAACTTAAAATGTTTCACATATGTTTCATAGAGCGCATAAAAAAAGGCTCCCGATCTTTCGGAAGCCCTTTGTTTGCTAGTAGCGGGGACAGCCCCGAAGCTTCGGGGGAATCAGCGTCCGCCCTTGGCGGATACGGGGCCTGCTCGACTTGGCAATGCCTATGTGAACGCGCTTCCTTTGCCACAAAGTAATCGAATATTTTCATATTCTGAGTTAAAGCGATACAACGCTTTGGCCCCATGGCCTCGAATATCGGTTCGTCTGTCTTCTTCAAAGAAATCGATAACCTCAGCGATTCGCTTTAATATTGGCTTTATAGGTCCGGGCTTTATTTGAACAAGGTCAATATCTTCGGAATACCTAGGAGCGGGATTTAAGTACAATTTGTGCAATGCGGTACCGCCCCTAAAGGCTATATTTTCCTTTAGAAAATCATCGGAGAAGAGGGCAACTAGGGTACGACTAATCAGCAAATCTTGCTCCACTTGAAAAAATGATTTCCACGGCGCACGCGTTTGCCATTGTACGATGTCCGGTCTAGGTATCATAGATCACTTTCCAATTCAAGGTTTATAGCTACTTTCCATCCATTGTCAACTGCCCCCGGTTTGCTTTTGTCGAAAGTGTTCAACAAAACTGGATAAAATCGGTTTCTTTCCAAATGGGCCATTATTGGATTCAACAATTCGCTTTCAGGTTGCAAATATTCAATCAGAAAACCCAAACGCTGTAAAACACTCTTATTCGAATACCATGGTAGAAGTTCTAGTAGGTGTGGAAGTTTCACTTCTTCTAGAAGCTCTTCAAAATTAGCCAACATTCTATTTAGACCGCCAAATTTTGTTTGATGATGGATAAGATCAACTATGGTCAAAATCGGGTCTGAGACATTAAAGTATCCCGCATCCGATTTTTTACGGACTATGTTCGATTCAGGCCAATTGGAAAGTGTAAAAAACCTGATATCTATACCTTCTTTTGAGATGGATAGTAAAGCTGGTTTTGTTGTAAAGACATATTCCTTTTGAATTTTTTGATGTGATGCGCCATGAAATTTTGCTGCCGAGAATCCACCCAAATAATACTCCCTGTCGAGATATTTGAACAGTTTGTGTATGTAAAGTTCTATGGGTAGTTTACCTTGGGTTGCATACCTTGGGGGTATAATCAAATAGAAATTTTGCCGTAAGGCAATAAGCTCCTTTTTAGAGGTTAAATAAGTTACTACTTTTTTGATGGCAGAGTCGGGTTTATCAATGGCACCTATTAGCTCATCCCAAGTAAAGGAGTATTCTTCTCTTGATAGACAGACTTTTATGTATTCGGATACATCCAACTTTAGTAAAATTTCGAGTAAATTACCAAATTTTGGGTATAAACTCGAATTTTTACTAAAAAAAATAAAAAGATAAATCTATCTTGTTATTTCTATTCCAGTAAAACAATGAAGCTAAAAAGCGTGTATTTTGCAGTTTTAGGAGAAAAATCAAAAAAGCCTCCCAATTGCTCGGAAGGCTTGATTTTTACTAGTAGCGGGGACTGGACTCGAACCAGCGACCTTCGGGTTATGAGCCCGACGAGCTACCTACTGCTCTACCCCGCGATGTAACCTATCCCAACCTGGTCTTTCGACCTTCGGGTCATGACCCCGACGAGATGTTTAACGGCATATTTCGCTGATAACGGACCGCAAAGATACAACGGTTTTTTAATTTTATCAAATTTCGGGCGAAAGATTATTTTTTTCAATCTGGCCGGCAAAAACCCCTAAATTCCATAACTTCGGCGAGCTAGATCTTATGACAGCCATTAACGACTTCATATCCTATTTACTACCCCTGACCGAGTGGCCCATGTTCCTACTGCTCATAGGTGGCGGCCTCTTTCTGGTACTTTATTCCAAATTCCTGCCCTATCGCTATTTCGGCCACGCCATTGCGATTACCGCCGGAAAATATGACAGCAAAGATTCAGAGGGGGATGTGAGTTCCTTTCAGGCCCTTTCCGCCGCCGTAGCTGCGACGGTAGGTTTGGGAAATATCTCCGGCGTCGCCATTGCCATCCACGACGGCGGGCCGGGCGTGGTGTTCTGGATATGGGCGACGGCGCTCATCGGTATGTGTATCAAATTTTATTCCTGTAGCCTGGCGATTATGTTCCGTACCACGGATAAGGACGGCAAACTGCAGGGCGGCCCCATGTTCTACATCACAAAAGGCCTGGGACCAAAGGCAAAACCCTTGGCCATTTTTTTCGCGGTATGCGGTCTCTTCGGATTCCTAGGGGTTTTTACGGCCAACCAATTCACGGAAACCTTCATGGTCGTGGTCGAGCCGTCGAGCACCCTGTTCGAGATGAGCGAAATGAACTGGAAATGGACCGTCGGCGCCGTACTCGCCATCATTACCTCTTTCGTGATTTTTGGGGGCCTCACCAAGATCGCCAAAGTGGCTTCGGCCATTGTGCCGTTTATGGTCGCGGTCTATCTGATCGCAGTGGTCGTAGTCATGGTCATGAACGCCTCGCAAATACTTCCCTCCTTAAAACTGATCTTCACCGAGGCATGGAATTTCAAAACGGTAGTCACCGGAGGGTTTTGGGGCCTGGTCATCATTGGTATCCGACGCGCCATGTTCTCCAACGAGGCCGGTCTGGGCAGCGCGCCGATGTATCACGGGCAGTCCAAGACCGATAATCCGATTAAAGAGGGACTCGTAGCGATGTTGGGCCCGTTTATCGATACGATTTTGGTCTGTACCTTTACGGCTGTAATTATTATTTTAAGTGGGGCCTATCTTGAGGATTCGAGTGGCATGGTGATGACACTTTCCGCCTTTGAGACCACGCTTTTCGGCTATGGCGACGACCTGCTGATGCTGATCGTGACCGCTTTTGCGCTGTCGACGCTGTTCACGTATTCCTATTACGGGGTCAAATGCCTCTCCTTTTTGACGACCCCGAAAATCGGAAAGTACTATAACTGGTATTTCGTGATCATGATCGTTTTCGCGGCCGTCGCATCGCTCGAACTGGTCAAGAACCTGATCGATCTTTCCTACGCGCTAATGGTGATTCCCAATATGATTGCCGTACTTTTGTTGGCACCCAAGGTCAATGCGGCAGCGAAGGATTATTTTTTAAGGATGAAGGATAAAGGGGTAAAAGGATGAAGGATAAAAAGGATGAAGGGATGAAAGAAGGAAGGATGGCGATGGATCAGGACGGCAAAAGGATAATGAATGGACATAAAAGAGCATAAGGCCGGTTTCGTAAACATCATCGGAAACCCCAATGTGGGCAAGTCCACTTTGATGAACGCTTTTGTGGGCGAGAAGCTGTCCATTATTACCTCAAAGGCGCAGACGACACGGCACCGGATTCTCGGAATAGTCAATGGGGATGATTTTCAAATAATCCTATCGGATACGCCCGGAATTATCAAACCGGCCTACCAACTACAGTCCAGTATGATGGATTTTGTGAAGTCCGCCTTCGAGGATGCCGATGTGCTGCTGTACATGGTCGAGATCGGGGAAAAGGGATTGAAGGATGAAAAATTCTTCGAAAGGATTAAAAACAGCAAGGTCCCCGTTTTGCTCCTGTTGAACAAGATCGATACCGCCGACCAGACCCTTTTGGAAGAACAGGCCGATTACTGGCAAGAAATGCTGCCCACGGTCGAGCTGCATCCCATTTCCGCCTTGACGGATTTTAATGTCAAGAATGTCTTTCAAAGGATTATCGAGCTTCTTCCGGAAGCCCCGGCCTATTATCCGAAGGACCAACTGACCGACCGTCCCGAGCGTTTCTTCGTGAACGAGACCATCCGGGAAAAAATCCTCATGCACTACAAAAAGGAAATCCCCTATGCCGTAGAGATCGAGACCGAGGAGTTTTTGGAAGATGACGACATCATCCGGATGCGATCCGTCATCATGGTGGAACGCGACTCCCAAAAGGGCATCATCATCGGCCATAAAGGCAAGGCCCTGAAAAGGGTAGGGGTAGAGGCGAGAAAAGATCTCGAAAAATTCTTCGGCAAGCAGGTGCACATCGAACTCTACGTAAAGGTCAATAAGAATTGGCGCAGTGATACCAACCAATTGAGACGTTTCGGGTACAATGGGTAATGATATAAGTCCTATTTTTGTCCCTTCAAATAACAAGAAACATGAGTGCTATCGTAGCCATAGTTGGAAGGCCGAACGTCGGAAAATCCACTTTTTTTAACCGCTTGATCCAACGTCGGGAGGCTATTGTCGATGCGACCAGCGGGGTGACCCGCGACCGCCATTACGGGAAGAGCGACTGGAACGGAAAGGAATTTTCGGTCATCGATACCGGTGGTTATGTGGTCGGCAGTGACGACGTGTTCGAAAAGGAAATCGACAAGCAAGTGGAGCTGGCCATCGAAGAGGCCGACGCCATCATTTTTATGGTCGATGTGGAAACGGGCATAACCGGAATGGACGAAGACGTCGCCAAATTATTGCGACGCGTCGATAAGCCGGTATTTTTGGCCATAAACAAGGTAGACAATGCCAGGCGCGCCGCCGATGCGGTGGAATTCTATGGTCTGGGATTGGGGGAATATTATACGGTTTCGAGTATTAACGGGAGCGGCACCGGTGAATTGCTGGATGCGTTGGTGGAAGAACTTCCCGAAAAAAGCAATGAAGAAATCGAATTGCCCCGTTTCGCCGTGGTCGGAAGACCCAATGCGGGAAAATCCTCCTTCATCAATGCCCTGCTCGGGGAGGAGCGCTACATCGTGACCGATATTGCCGGCACCACCCGCGATAGTATGGATACCCAGTACAACCGCTTCGGGTTTGACTTCAACCTCGTAGACACGGCCGGCATCCGCAGAAAAGCGAAAGTGAAGGAAGATCTGGAATTTTATTCCGTGATGCGTTCGGTCAGGGCCATCGAGCACAGCGACGTCTGTCTTTTGCTGTTCGACGCCACACGCGGCTTCGACGGACAGGTCGCAAATATCTTCTGGCTAGCACAACGCAACAACAAGGGCATCGTTATCCTGGTCAACAAATGGGATCTCGTCGAAGACAAGGAGACCAACACCATGAAAGAGTATACCCGGGGTATCAAAAATAACATCGAACCCTTTGTCGATGTACCTATTATTTTTATTTCCACCTTGACCAAACAGCGCATCTATAAGGCGATCGAAACGGCCGTTACCGTCTATCAGAACCGCTCCAAAAAAATCAAGACCCGCAAGCTGAACGACGTCATGCTGCCCATCATCCAACATACCCCACCCCCGGCCTATAAAGACAAATACGTTAAGATCAAATACATCACCCAACTCCCGACCCCGTACCCGCAATTCGCCTTCTTCTGCAACCTGCCGCAGTATGTGCGGGACCCCTACAAGCGTTTTCTGGAGAATAAACTGCGGGAGAACTTTGATTTTACCGGCGTACCGGTAACCATTTTTATGCGGAAGAAGTAGGCCATCCCGACGCGAAATATTAAAACAATCCTAAACCTTCCTAAACCTTTGTTAACGGCAACTAATGCTTTAGTTGTTGTCGTATTTTCGTTCCACCATACCCAAGTATCAGCTACCAAACTTACCACATGTCCAAAATTTTACCGGTTTTTCTTTTTTGTGCCTTCCTATTTTTACCGTCCATCTCAAAAGCCCAGGAATATAAGATTACGGGTACCGTTATCGACGCCCTATCAAAACAGCCCTTGGAGGCGACAACCATTTACGCCGAATCGCCGCGGGATAGCTCCCTGATCGCCTATACGATTTCCGATGGGGCCGGGTTTTTCGAACTCGAATACCGCTCGGGCCTAAAGCAGGTGAACCTTTTCTTTTCGTTTACGGGCTATAAGACCCTCCTTATGAAGGTAGATGTAAAGCCCCTCATGAAGTTGGGAACAATACAGATGGAAGAGCAGGTGCAAGAACTAACGGGCATAAACGTGGTCGGGGAACGCGTACCCATTACCATCAAGAAAGATACGATGGAGTTCAATGCGGATTCCTTCAAAACCCGGCCTGATGCCACGGTCGAAGAGGTGCTAAAAAAATTGCCCGGGGTACAGGTCGACAGCGACGGCAAGATTACCGTAAATGGCAAGGAGGTCGATAGAGTACTGGTCAACGGCCAGGTGTTTTTCAGCAACGACCCCAAAGTGGCCACCAAGAGTTTGCCCAAAGAGATCATCGATAAAATTCAGATTACCGATACCAAGACCGAGACCCAAGAATTCACGGGAGAGGAGGGCGACGGCGAGAACAAGACCATCAACCTGACCATTAAAAAGGACAAGAACAAGGGTTATATCGGTAGGTTGGCCGCCGGATACGGTACCGATGAACGCTATCAGGTAAACGGATTGCTGAACTATTTTAACGATAAGAAAAGGGTCAGTTTTATTGCCAGTTCCAATAACATTAACAATTCCGGATTTTCCTTCGACGAAATCTACGATATGGTGGGCAACACCCGGGGCGGATATCAAGGCGCCAGGGAATCAGGCCTGCTCAACAATTTCGGCAACGGTATTACCACATCCTCGAATATCGGGGCCAGCTATGCCAACGCCAAAAAGGGAGCATACGAAATCGACGGCAATTATTTTTTTGGATATAGCGATTCGTTTAACGACCAAAAGACCCGAAGGGAGAATATCTTACCCAATCGGAGGTTCTTTTCGGAAAGCGAGAGCAATTTTAAGGGCACTACCAATTCCAACCGGGGCGCGGCCAACTTACAGTTCGATATCGACTCTACCCTTCGAATTTCCGTCGAGCCTTCGATGAGCGTCAACCGAACGGATTCAAGACGGGCCAATACCTCCTCGACTACCAATGAGGATGGCGAACTGATCAACCGCAACGACAGGATCCGGATAGAGGATGGTTTTCAGCGGAATTTTTCGAACCGCTTCAACATTATCAAGAAGCTGGATACCCTGGGTAGGTTCGTCAGCTTTTCGTTTTCGAATACCAATACCGAAAATAATAGCACAGCCAACTTGAATTCCCTGAGGGAAGTGTTTGGGGATGACCCCGATAGCCAACTTTTGGATCAATTGACCGAAGTAAGCAACAAAAGAAATTCCTACGAAGCTGAGGTCGAATACAGACAACCTTTGATCGATAAATGGTTTTTGGATTTGGGATATGAATTCAGCAACGATGATCGGAATAATACAAAGGCCGTCATGGATTTTAGCGAATCCGAAGATGGATATACTG
>DASSWC010000065.1:0-2828 GCA_035705395.1 Pricia sp.
CAATTTTTAGCAAATGGAAAAAGTTTAAATCAGTTCAATATGTTAGTTTTGGATGACGAAGAGACAGAAAGCGGGTTACAAGTCTATACTGGAACATTAAAACAACTACATGGATCTATCACAGCAGGAATGGGAAGAACAATTGGAAAAGGACGATAATGCCGTTATCCTGGACGTCCGCACCCAAGAGGAGGTAGACGAAGGCTTTATCCCCAAGGCGGCCCATATCGATTTCTATTTGGGGGAGGATTTTCTCAAGGAAATCGAAAAACTCGATAAAGACAAGAATTATTACGTCTATTGCCGTAGCGGAAACAGAAGCCGGCAGGCCTGTGCCATAATGAACAGCGTGGGCATCAAGAACGCCTATAATCTGGATGACGGGTTTATGAACTGGGAAGGCGATGTCGAGGGGAGTTGACCGGAATTTTGTTCTGATAATCCTATAAATTTTGAGCGCTAGCTTAAAGCCGCTATCTTTTGGCGTTACATGTGCCAAGGGCAGGGATGAGCCTTGAACAAGCACGTTTATCCTGAAACCTTAATCGGAAGCCGGCCTTGAAAGAAGACCTTCTACATTTTATCTGGAAACACAAAAAATTGGGTGCAACGGACCTGTCCGGTTCCAAAAGCGAAGCTATTGTCGTGGTAGATCCGGGCATTCACAACCATTTGGCCGGCCCCGATTTCTTTAACGCCAAGGTTCAGATCGACGGACAACTCTGGGCGGGCAATGTTGAAATCCATGTAAAGTCGTCGGACTGGTACGCGCACCACCACGAACAGGATGCCAATTATAACAACGTCATCCTTCATGTGGTCTGGGATGATGATGGGGCCGTTTTTCGAAGTGATAGTTCCGAAATTCCAACCCTCGAACTGCGGAACTATATCCCCAAAACCTTATGCAATGCGTACCAAGATTTGTTCGATAAGCGCGGGATCGGTTTTATCAATTGTGAAAGGCATATTGCCCGGACCGACACATTTATCTTAGATAATTGGCTGGAACGCCTTTATTTTGAACGGCTGGAGCGTAAATCCAAATTCGTACTCGACCTGCTGCACGACTCCAAAAACGATTGGGAACAGGTACTTTTTGCGCTGTTGCTTAAAAATTTCGGGCTGAAGATCAACGGGGAGGCCTTTCTGGGCCTGTCCCGGACATTGGACTTTTCGACCGTCCGGAAACTGGGCCCCAAGCCATTACATTTGGAAAGTGTCTTGTACGGGATGGCCCATTTGCTAGATGATGGTGACATTCCCGACGCGTATTACCTACAATTAAAAAAGGAATACGCCCATTTCAAAAACAAGTTTGGTTTACAGTCCGAAGGTGTACAGAAACCGGGGTTCTTTAAACTGCGTCCCGCCAACTTCCCCACCATCCGGCTGTCACAATTGGCCAATCTGTACGCCAAACGCCACAACCTGTTCAGTGCCGTGATCCATGCCTCCGACCTGACGGAATTTTATGCTATTTTCGCGGTATCCGCAAGTCCGTACTGGAACGACCATTTTACCTTCGGAAAAACATCCAAGAAAAGCGTCAAAAGACTGACGAAAAGTTTTATCGACCTTTTGATCATCAACTCCCTACTTCCATTGAAATTTTGCTATGCCCAACACCGGGGCAAAGAGGCCGATGAAGAGATCCTGCACATCATATCCCAAATCAAACAGGAGGAAAACAACATCGTCGCCAATTTTAATAAACACGGTATCGCGGTGAACGATGCCCGGGAAAGCCAGGCCATCCTGCAACTCTATAACGAGTACTGTATTCGCAACAAATGCCTACAATGTGCGGTCGGAAGCCGTTTACTGCAGTCCTAAAATGAGGGCATATCGGTTCAAGGTTCAAGAAGATTATTTTGGAATGTGGAATTTTCTTCTCCTAGATTCCATTATCTTTGAATGATTGCTGCCGTCTGAACTTGCTGTTTATTTTGAACCATGAAAATGTTCTACCAGCTCCTCTACTACTTTCAAAAACGCGGTTTCGAGGTCTGCCGTCGGATCGCCGAACGTCTGGGAATCCGTGCGCGGGTCGTACGTACCTCTTTTATTTACCTAACTTTCGTAACCCTGGGTTTCGGGTTCGCCCTATACCTCTTCCTGGCCTTTTGGCTACGGATCAAAGATTTGGTCTACACCAAACGCACCTCGGTTTTTGATCTATGAATCGGATACGGTTCGTTAGTACCAAATCTTTTAGCAACAAAAATCCAGGACCTGTCCCTTTGATTTTAGGTTAATTCCATAGTATAATTTGATTGTTCGGCTTATTTTTGGGATATTACGCCCGCTTTAAAAGCAAAATCCAACGGACAATCTCCAAACTTTATTCTTCTTTATGAAAAAACTCATACCGATTTTCTGTATCCTTTTCAGTGTTACGGCATTCGCACAAGATCAACTTACCGTCAAGGAGACCGTATTGAACCCTTCCGATCAAATCAATGACGGGGCTATAGATTTACAGGTGGAGGGTGGAACGCCACCCTATACGTATAAATGGAGCAATCAAAGTACGCCCCTGACCTCGAAGAAGGCCATTGGCCTGACGGAAGGAGTCGAATATTCGGTTACCGTTACCGATTCGCAAGGCGTTTCCGCAACCAGTGAATACCAGGTAGAAACCCAATCCATCACCGAAGTTTTCAACGGGGCAATGACGCCGGCCGTAGCAGCCTTGGGATCCGTACTTTTTTGGGATCCGTTCGACGCGATCGGCATATACGACCCCGTGGCCTACGCCGATGTCAAATTGGTAGCCACCCCGGGATGGTCGGCGAACGTTGAGGAGAAATTTGTCTTAAAGGAAT
>DASSWC010000066.1:0-4944 GCA_035705395.1 Pricia sp.
GCCAAACCATCAAACATTTTCAAAATGGTTTTCTTGTGTATTAGGTCTTGATTGCCTAAGTAAACAGCACAAATATAAATTGCTAGGAAACCGTTACCACCCACAAAGTCGGTTGCAGAAAATGTAATAAACATCAACGCAATAACTAATACTGGATAAAGCCCTTCAAAGTCAAGCCTGATTTTGTTGATGATGAATTTACTAAGTTTACCAAAGGCGAAACCCGCAATGCCACCCAAAATCATTTGTTGAAGAAACAGCGGAATAATGGAAGCAATGCCTTGGTCTTGATTTATAACTAAAGTTAAAAATGCAATAGTCAATACATAGGCCATAGGATCATTACTTCCACTTTCTAATTCTAAAGTCGGCCGTAAATTGGTCTTTAAGGCAAGACTTTTTGAGCGTAAAATTGAAAATACTGCTGCCGCGTCCGTAGATGAAACAATTGAACCTAACAACATACTTTCATAAATTGTAAAGTCGGTAACGAAATAAACAAATGTCCCAAGGGAAAGGGCTGTCAGTAAAACACCTAAAGTGGATAAAACAAGTCCTTCTCTCAAAATAGGTTTTACAGAAGTCCAACTGGTATCAAGTCCACCTGAAAATAAAATGAAGTTAAGAGAAACAATACCGATGAATTGAGCTATTTGTGGATTGTCGAAATTAATACCACCAATGCCGTCAGAACCTGCCAACATTCCGATTGCCAAAAAGAGTAACAAGGTCGGAACGCCAAATTTATAGGATGTTTTACCTACAATAATACTTACAAAAAGTAATAGGGAGCCAACTAATAGTATATTTTCAATTGTTAAATTCATTCTTTTTTTCTCGCGTTTCAGTCTGTGCGAAGTTACTTTTTTTGTTCCCTTACTTCACCATAAAAAGCGCATTGGCAAAAAAGAGCTTCCCGTTTTCCCAAAAGCCACGAAAAAGGGGGTTGTCTACCATGTAGATGACCTGGCCATCGCCGTGTTCCTCGACGCCAAAAATTAGCGTGTCGCCCATTTTTTTTCGGGCTTCGCTGCCTGCAAATCCCGAAACGGGCCGGGTATCCTTTTCTTCGAGACGCACGACTGTGCCTTTGTCCAAATACGAATAGGCGGCATCGCCCAGTTTGAGCGTGAAGTAAGTGTCGTCGTAGCCGAAGGCCAATGGGTGGGTCCTGTCGACCCTGGTCTTGAAAATAGCCCCGGTAATGGCGTTTTTCATTTGTTCGCGTTCGGTCTCTTCGAACGTCTGCAAGGTGACAGTACTATCCTTTTCCGTTTCGATGGCCTCGATACCGAATCCGTTTTCACCGGCCAGTCCTTTTAATGCACCGCCCATGGCGATTAGCTTACCGCCGTTGCTTACCCATTCGGTAAGGTTCTTTTTTTTCTCCTCATCCATAAAATCTTTATACCCATCCCCATCGGGTAAAATCATGACCTGGTACTCGGAAAGGTCGACCTCTTCAATATATTCCGTATCGATGACCGTAACGGGATACTTCAATTGCTGCTCAAAGAAATGCCAGATTTCCCCAAAACCCAAGCTCGAGGTCGGTTCACCGGCTACCAGGGCCACCTTGGCCCCATGGACCACTTCTACCCAATTGGAACCGAAATCTTTTCCCTCTTCCACGAAACCGGTGCTGGTCGGGTTCAGGGTTTTATGATATTTCGAGGCGATATCGGCCAGATTTTTAAGGAAATCCGGTCTATGGTCATTATCGGACCGGGCGATGATCAGACTGCCGCGGTCGTAGTCCGTCCCATCCATGGCAAAGGGTTTAAGTGCAGTGCGTACCCGGATGTCGCCTTTCAACAGCTCCGCCAAAAACCGGGCATCGTTAAAACTGTTCCAATCGGTCAGAAAGGCGTAGGCCTCTTTGGATAAGGGAAACGACTTCGATGCGTTTTCGGACCGGTCGTTTTCAGGCAGGGCAGCTTCCACCTTACTTTCGGAGGCTACGGCATCCAGGCCATAGGCATAGGGCAACGACCAGGCCGTAATATCATACGTTAGCGAATCGCTTAGCTTCGTAAAAGGTTCGAAAAGCACTTTCACCAACGTTCCTTTTTTCTGTCCGGTCGGGATGACCAGACTTTTTGAGGAGGTGGCCTGACTTCCGTTTTCACCCGTCCCATAGCGGAATCCCTTGACACTTCCATCCTTTCCCCATCCGTATTCGATTTCATGTTGGTCCAACAGGTGGGTCAAGGCGTCGATCTTATCCCTATCCCCGGAAAGGACATAACTTTTGTACTTGTACTCCTCATTTCGATAGAATTTTTTGAATTCGGCATTCAACCTTTCTGCATGCTGCGAGGAAATCTCAACGGTAGAAAGTCCCGTTGTGTAATGGTGGGCGATCCTATCCTTCAAGGTCAGGGTGTCTCCCGTTCCGGTCTCGATAGCCAGTCCGGCCCTTCCGCTACCGCCCTGTTCGTAGGTCATGCCGATACTGCCGTTATAGGTGGGATAGGTGTCGCCGTAGCTGGGGTAGAGCAAGTCGAAAATTTCCTTGGTAAAATAGAACCATCCGTTGGCGTCGAAATATTTGGCGTGGTTCTTACCCACGGTCACCTGGAATTCCCGCTGAAAATCCGTGATTACCTCGTGCAAGGGTTCCGCCGCCGGGGCGAAATAATACGGGGCATCGACGCCCTGTTCGTGAAAATCCACGTGCACGTGCGGTAGCCATTGATTGAATATTTTGATACGGTGTTGGCTCTCGACCTGGGTGAGCCAGGCCCAGTCTCGGTTGAGGTCGAACATATAATGATTGGTACGGCCGTTCAGCCAAGGTTCGTGATGTTCCTTACTGTTGGGATCGAGATTGTTCGGGGTATTTTTGTACTGCTGGTACCAGTTCACGTACCGCTCCCGCCCGTCGGGATTGACACAGGGATCTATGAGCACCACCGTATTTTTTAGGTACTCGCGTTTTCGGGTCAGCAGGTCGTACACGGTCAGCATCGAGGCCTCGGTACTGACGCTTTCATTGCCGTGTACGTTATAGCTCAGCCAGACAATTGCTTTGGTGGGGTTTCCTTTGCCCTCGGTGGTCGCAATATGTGCCTTGCGGATGTTCTCCAGATCGGCCATATTTTCCGACGATGAGATATAGGCCAGTAACAAGGGCCGCCGTTCGTAGGTCTGTCCGTATTCCTCGAGCTGTACCCGATCGGATGCCGCTTCCGCCAGATAGCGGTAGTAGTCCACTACCTGATGGTGTCGGGTAAACTGCGTTCCCAGTTCGTAGCCCAAAAATTCGGAAGGGGATTTGAGGTCTTGGGCAGTGGCCGAAAGGCAAAGGGAAAGAACAATTAAGAGTAAATAGTGCTTCATGCCAGGCGGGTTGATGCCGAAAAGAGGGCAAATTTAGTGAATATTCACCAAAAAAGGATCCAAAATCGACAGAGGGCGGTGGTTCGGGGGTCGACGTAATTAACGTATTTTTAGCAACCGGCCAATTTCCAGAATATTATATTTACCGAACCTATGCAAATCGACCATCTACCCTTTAGGCGCACCGGCTACTTTACCGAATTGATGTGCGATTATCTCGACGAAAAGGAAAGCCTTCAACCCTTCTACCATCGGTATCCCAACCTGGAAAATTTTAAGGGACAGATCGCCGAAAAAGCGACACATTTTCCGGATGCCAACCGTGAAATCCTCTACAATGTGCTACAGGAGCAATATAAAGGGATTACCATGACACCCGAAACGGGGAGCCACCTGAAAAAATTGAAGGAGCCTATAACCTTTACCGTGACGACCGGCCACCAGCTCAACCTGTTCACCGGACCGCTCTATTTTTTGTATAAGATCGTTTCGACCATCAACCTGACCAAGGCATTGAAAAAAGCATATCCCAAATACAATTTTGTACCCGTGTACTGGATGGCGACGGAGGACCACGATTTCGACGAAATCAATTTTTTCAATTTCAGGGGAAAAAAACTGCAATGGAATCCCGATAGCCATGGGGACCGACCCTCAGGGGCCGTGGGCGATTTAAAAACGGACGGTCTGGAGGAGGTGTACGAGGCCTTTGCCAATGCCCTCGGAAGCAGCCAAAACGCGGAAAAACTAAAAACCCTATTTCGTAACGCCTATTTGGAAAACAATACGCTGACGGCCGCCACGCGCTATTTGGCCCATGAACTTTTTGGGGCCTACGGATTGGTTATTCTCGATGGGGACCATCCCGATCTGAAAAAGCTTTTGATTCCCTATGCAGAAAAGGATGTTTTTGAACAGATCCCTTTTGAAAAAGTATCCCATACGATTTCGAAAATCGAAAAATTGCCCGAAAAATATGGGATACAAGTCAATCCACGGGAAATCAATTATTTTTATCTAAAGGATGGCCTCCGCGAACGGATCATCGAACAGAACGGGACCTTTTTTATCGATAACACGGAACTCCGCTTTTCCAAAGAAGAACTTTTGGGGGAGTTGCAGGAGCATCCCGAACGCTTTTCACCAAATGTCATCGCACGTCCCCTTTACGAAGAAGTCGTGCTCCCGAATCTCTGTTATATCGGCGGAGGGGGCGAAATTGCCTACTGGCTCGAACTGAAGTCCATGTTCGATGTGATGGAGGTACCTTTTCCGGTGGTGCTGCTCCGCAATTCTGTTTTGGCCATCACCGGAAAACAGCGCAGGAAACTACAAAACATGAACCTTTCGGTAGCCGATCTTTTTTTGGGACAGAGCAGTTTGATCAACAAGAAAATCCGGGCGATTTCTAATATCGATATCGATTTTTCGCCCCAGAAGCGGCATTTGGAAACACAGTTCGAAGCCCTCTACAATTTGAGCGAAGAGACGGACAAGTCCTTCCTTGGGGCCGTGAAGGCGCAAGAGGTCAAACAGAAAAAGGGACTCGACAACCTCGAAAAGCGCTTGCTCAGGGCCCAAAAGCGCAAGCTCGAAGACCAC
>DASSWC010000067.1:0-2854 GCA_035705395.1 Pricia sp.
GATGATGACTTGATGGAGGAAGTACCGATGACGGAACAGATAAAGACCCCACCCCCGCCCCCGCCGCCACCGGCACCGGAAATTATCGAGGTGGTCGAGGATGAGGAAGAAGTAGAGGAAACCATAATCGAATCCACGGAGACCAGTCAGGAAGAGGAAGTGATGGAAGTAGAGGACGTTGAGGTAATGGAAGAAGTAGAGGATGTCGACGTTCCCTTCGCGGTTATCGAGGATGTACCGATTTTTCCGGGATGCGAGGATGCCTCCGATAAAAGGGCCTGTTTCCAGGAAATGATACAAAAGCATATCAGCAAAAATTTCCAATACCCCGAGATTGCCCAGGAAATGGGTATTCAGGGTCGGGTCTCGGTCATGTTCACCATCCAAAAAGACGGTAGCATCGGCAACATAAGGATGCGGGGGCCGGACAAAAGCCTCGAAGCCGAAGCCATGCGGATTATAGAAAAATTACCAAAAATGACCCCCGGTAAACAACGGGGCCGAGCGGTTAGGGTACCCTTTAGTATCCCCATCACCTTCAAACTGCAGTAGAACATATCCTATGATTTGAGAATCCCGCATTCCTTTGAATGCGGGATTTTTAGTATTATAAGGGGTATTCATTGCAAAGCATGGTCTTCCTTGCTATCTTTGCACTCCGAAAACAGGGCCTATGAAGACTGCCGTAAACACTGCCTCAACTACGACTTGGACGTTGGCATGGGCCGATTTTAAGGAAATCACCAAAGTCCGGCTCGCGGTCAGCGTAGTGTTTTCATCCTTGGCGGGCTATTTCTTGGGGGCCTATCAACTCGATATCGTTTCAATCGCCCTCTTGGCATTCGGCGGTTACTGTATGGTGGGCGCATCGAATGCCTATAATCAGATTATCGAAAGGGACTTGGATGCCCTGATGGATCGCACCCGAAATCGGCCGATTCCGGCAGGGCGCATGTCCGTTAACAAAGCCATGGGTATCGCCATAACGCTCACGGCCCTCGGTGTCACGGCGTTGTATATGCTCAATCCCGAAACGGCCCTCTTCGGGGCTATTTCCATTTTCCTGTATACCAGTGTCTACACGCCCCTGAAAACCAAAACGCCCTTGGCGGTCTTTGTAGGCGCCTTTCCGGGGGCGATTCCCTTTATGCTCGGATGGGTGGCGGCGACCGGCGATTTCGGTATTGAGGCCGGCACCCTGTTCATGATCCAGTTTTTCTGGCAGTTTCCGCATTTTTGGGCGCTGGGGTGGATGCTGCACAAAGATTACAGGAAGGGCGGATTCAAAATGTTGCCCACGGGGAGAAAGGACAAAGGCACCGCCCTGCAGATTATTATGTATACGATATGGATGCTCGTCATCTCCGTCATTCCCGTTTTTGGCATTACCGGAAGGCTGCAACTTTCCGTCCCGGCGGCCGTCCTGATTTTCGGAATGGGCATGGTCATGCTGGTATTCGCTTTCCTCCTTTATGAAAAAAAAGACAACGCTACTGCACGAAAACTGATGCTCGCCAGTGTCAGCTATATCACGTTGATGCAGATAGTTTATGTGATCGATAAATTTATATGATGGATCTTACCGAAGGCACCCGAAAGGAAAAGAACGACAGGGCCAAGAAGATGATGCTCTGGTTCGGTATCGTGAGCCTGGTCATGGGTTTTGCCGGATGGACCAGCGCGTACATTGTCAGCAGTTCCCGTGACGATTGGGTCAAGGACCTACAGCTGCCCCAAGCCTTCTATATAAGCACGGCTATAATCGTTCTGAGCAGCCTTACCTACATCTTGGCCAAAAAGGCCATTCAGAACGGGCGTCAAAGCGCAGGTACCAACTGGCTGTGGGCCACGTTGGCCCTAGGGGGGGCATTTATTTTTTTCCAGTTCAGGGGTTTCTCGGAAATGGTGGCCCAAGGCTATTATTTCACGGGACCGACAAGCAATATCAAACTGTCCTATGTCTTTTTGATTGCGTCCGTCCATATCGTTCACGTAGTGGCCGGTATCATTTCGTTATCCGTAGTTATTTATAATCAGGTCAAGGGAAAATATTCCCCGGAAGAATATTTGGGGGTCTCATTGGGAGCCACCTTTTGGCATTTTCTCGATATTTTATGGATCTATTTGTTCGGATTTATGTATTTCGTGGGGTAATAATTTCAAATAAAGTCGGTTTTTCATAGGGATTCGGCTTTCGTTTCAAACCAGAAAACTTTATTTTTGTGCCATCTTTAATCCAGCTATACCTTTTCATATGGAATCAACCGTAACACCAGTCGAGGAAGAAAACGTTTGGGGGGGTGGAAACCGTCCGTTGGGCGCAAGTTACGGCAAGATGATGATGTGGTTCTTCATCGTGTCCGATGCCTTGACTTTTTCCGGTTTTTTGTCCGCCTATGGTTTCACAAGGTTTAAGTTTATCGAAACTTGGCCGATTGCCGACGAGGTGTTTACCCACGTTCCTTTTTTTCACGGAAGCTATCCCATGATTTACGTGGCGTTCATGACCTTTATCTTGATCATGTCATCCGTCACCATGGTGCTAGCCGTTGATGCGGGACATAAGATGAAGCAGAACGCCGTAATCTGGTACATGTTCCTGACGATTATCGGCGGTGCCATTTTCGTGGGTTCACAGGCTTGGGAATGGGCTACATTCATCAAGGGGGATTATGGGGCGGTAGAAACCCGGGGAGGCCGGATTTTACAGTTCCAGAATGCGGAGACCGGGGAACGGGTGGCCTTGGCAGACTTTGCCAAAACCATTCCCGGGGAGCGAAGGGAACACGAGGCGTCCATAGGGGTTTGGTATGAAGCGGAGTCCTACTTGCCCAGCTATTCCTTAGACGAAGTG
>DASSWC010000068.1:0-6086 GCA_035705395.1 Pricia sp.
GAGCCTTGAGGCATAGCTGTTGACGATTTCTGGCAGGTCATAATCCACCTCACGGTACCCGAAAGCGGTGATGGGGGAGATGACCGCCGCGGTTCCCGCCCCGAACATTTCCTTTAAACTCCCGTTCTTGGCCGCATCGACCACTTCCGCAACCTTGATCTTACGGACTTCGGTGGCAATGCCCTCGTCCTCGGCGATCTGCAGGATACTTTTTCGGGTGATACCATCTAATATCCGGTCGCTGACGGGAGCGGTAATCAAGGTATCACCGATGCGGACGAAAATGTTCATGGCACCGGCTTCCTCGATATACTCGTGATAATGGTCGTCTGTCCAGATGACCTGGTGGTAGCCTTTTTTGGCGGCCAGTTCGGTCGGGTAGAATTGTCCCGCATAATTTCCTCCCGCCTTGGCAAAGCCGGTGCCGCCATCGGCCGATCGAGAGAATTTCTCCTCGATCAACACCTTGACCTTTCCAGAAAAATAGGGGCCGGAAGGCGCCAGACAGATCAGGAACTTATAAGCGTCGGCGGGCGAGGCGTGAAAACCCCTTGCCACGGCGAACATAAAAGGCCGGATATACAGGGCGCTGCCCTCCTTTTGCGGAATCCATTTTTCCTCAAGCCGTATCAGGGTTTTGAGACCCTCCATAAAATAATCCTCCGGCAGTTCGGGCATGGCCATCCTATGGGCCGAAATGTTCAGGCGTCTATGGTTTTCCAGGGGACGGAAAAGCCAAATTTTTTTTTCGGTATCCTTATAGGCTTTCATCCCCTCGAAAACGGACTGCCCATAGTGGAAAATTTTGGCTGAAGGTTCCAAACTGATCGCCTGATAGGGAATGATATTTGGGGTTTCCCAAGCTCCGTTTTTATAGTCGCAGACCAGCATATGATCGGTAAACACGCTCCCGAAGGCCAGATTATCGAAATCGACCTGATCGAGTTTCGATTTTTTGGTTCTTTCGATGTCGATTTTTTGCGTTGTTGTATCCATAAAATCACTTTGAGGCATAAAATTACACATTCTTTGGGTTCCTTTCTTCTTTTTTCCCCCAAAAATGGCCAGTTTTGTACTGGGTTTAAAAGTTTTAAGGGATATGGGAAAATTTAACGTTTTAATCGGGTTTTTGACATTCATTTGCACCGCGCAGGCGCAGGATAGCGCGTCCCAGCGGGATTCCGCCACGGGACCGGAGTTTGTTTCCTTCGGCGAAACCATGAACCCGCAACAGATAAACCATATCAACACCTAAACGCATAAGCCCATATACCCATCAGCCGATAAACCCATAACCGATAAACCCATAAGCCGATATACCCATAAGCCGTAACCTCCCCAAAAAATAATCTGCTATCTGAACCGCAAAATAATTACCACCGCCGACGGCTCGAAAACCATCTACATCGAGGATTGGAACGAACAGTACCATTCCAAACACGGGGCTATCCAAGAAGCCTATCATGTTTTTATCAAGCACGGCCTATCCCTTTTTCCCGACCGCGGGATCGCGATACTGGAAATCGGGTTCGGAACCGGCCTAAACGCCTTCATAAGCTTTCTGGAAGCTGAAAAAATGGGCATTGCCATACATTATACCGGGGTCGAAGCCTATCCCGTTTCCGGAGTGGAACTACAACAACTTGACTACGCATCCCAATTGAAGTCGGAGGCCCGTGCGACCGATTTCCTAAGAATGCACCAGGCCCCATGGGAAGAGGATGTAGCGATAACAAGGGAGTTCATCCTCCATAAACAAAAAAAGGATTTTTCGCACATTGCCGATGAAAACAGATTCGACCTCATCTATTTCGATGCCTTTGGCGCCCGGGTACAGCCCGAACTGTGGACGGAAGCCATGTTCTCCAAAATGAGCCGCGCCCTAAAAAAGAACGGTGTGCTGACGACCTATGCGGCCAAGGGCAGTGTGCGCCGTGCCATGCAAGCCGTAGGTCTCCGTGTGGAACGCCTGCCCGGCCCGCCCGGAAAACGCGAAATGCTGCGTGCCCGAAAAGTCTGAATCAGCGATTATGAATGCGGAACGGGACTTAACATAAGGTTGGGCAATACTGTTAAATCCGAATTAAATGACGGTATCGAGGCCCTGTGAACCCCTATCTTTGTCCTATGAGAATTTTGATTACAGGCGCTACGGGACTGATCGGTAGTGAAATAGTAAGGCAGTGCAAACAGCGTGATATTCCTGTCAGCTATCTCACCACCAGCAAAAAGAAAATCGTTACCCAAACGGGGTATCACGGGTTCTATTGGAATCCCAAATCCGGTGAAATCGACGAAAAGTGCTTTGAGGGCGTGACCGCCATTATCAATTTGGCAGCGGCCGGCTTGTCCAAAAGATGGACGGACAGCTATAAAAAGAAAATTCTTTCCAGTAGGGTTAATACACTTAATACCCTGTACAAAGGCCTGAAAAAACATAAAACCTTGAATCGGAAGGAGTACGATGCGATAACCTCCTTCGTTTCGGCTTCTGCGATAGGGGTATATCCCGATTCCCTTTCCAATTATTATACGGAAGAAGAAACGCATGTCGATGACAGTTTCGTGGGCGAGGTCGTGGAGGTCTGGGAGAACGGGGCCGACCGATTCAAGTCCTTTGATTTTAGCGTTGCCAAGATAAGGATAGGCCTGGTGATGTCGGCCAAGGGCGGTGCCCTGCCCGAGATGGTAAAACCTATTAAGTACTATGTGGGGGCGGCTTTCGGTAGCGGTGAGCAATGGCAATCCTGGATCCACATTTCCGATTTGGCCCGGATATTTCTATTTGCGGTCGAAAATAGCCTCGATGGCGTATATAACGGAGTTGGCCCGAATCCCGTTACCAACAACAAGTTGGTCAAGGAAATCGCCAAGGTGCTTGATAAGCCGATAGTATTGCCCAATATCCCGGAATTTATAATGAAGCTGGTCTTTGGTGAAAAGGCCTACCTTGTTTTCGCCAGCCAACGGGTGAGCTGTAAAAAAATTAGCGAGGAAGGGTTTAATTTCACATATCCCAATGTCTGCGTTGCCCTAGCTGCAATTTATGGGGGCAAGCAAAAAGAAAACGCATCGGACATGGCGTTTGATAAGAAGTATAGCTCCTAAACGTCACGTGCCGTCGATATCCTGTTGATGGCATTTCAGCATAGACTTCAATACTACAGGCGAGCTACTATTGGGTAAGCGCGTATTGTATACAGATTCCCAAGGGTATCCAAAGTGCTTTGAGCACAAACCATCCCCCCCTTTTTTTTGTGACATTTTGACATTTTTTGCGAATTGGCAGTACTTTTGCCGACTCTTTCAACGTGAAACAAAAATGAATGAATCTATGAGCGATAAAGATACCACCAGCGAGAAGGATTTGAGGGGGGAATTTGACGAAACAATAAACGAAAATTATGAGGACACCGGATTGGGGCAGGAAAACGAGGCCGGGTCGGAGTCCGGGACGGAAGCCTCCGAAAACCGGGAGGATGACTTTGTCGACAGGGATTTCTTCGGGGAAGAACTGACTGAAGAGGAGAAATTACGGGAAGACCTGGCCCATGAAAAGGATAAGTTTCTCCGTCTCTTTGCCGAGTTCGAAAATTTCAAAAGAAGAACATCCAAGGAGCGTATGGATATGTTCAAGACCGCCGGGCAGGAAATCATGACCTCGCTCTTACCGGTCTTGGACGATTTCGACCGGGCCCTCAAAGAATTGGCCAAGTCGGAGGATAAAGAGATGTTCAAGGGAGTGGAGCTCATTCGGGTCAAATTACGTGAAACGCTCAGGGGTAAGGGCTTGGAAGAAGTTAGCGTATCACAGGGCGATGCGTTTGATCCCGAAGTACACGACGCGATTACCCAGATACCGGCGCCCACCAATGCGATGAAGGGTAAGATCGTCGATGTGGTCGAAAGGGGTTTTAAGCTCGGGGATCGGATCATTCGCCATCCAAAAGTGGTGGTGGGAAAATAAGCGAAAGAAATGAAGGAAGATTATTACGACATATTGGGCGTGACCAAAAATGCCTCCGCAGCGGAAGTAAAAAAAGCGTACCGAAAGCAGGCCCTAAGGTATCATCCCGATAAGAATCCCGGGGACGCGGAAGCGGAGGAGATGTTCCGTAAATCCGCCGAGGCCTATGAAGTACTGAGCAATCCCGACAAAAAAGCGCGGTATGACCAATTCGGCCACGCCGCGTTCGAAGGGGCCGGCGGTTTTGGTGGGGGTGGTATGAACATGGAGGATATTTTCAGCCAGTTTGGGGATATCTTTGGCAGTGCCTTTGGCGGTGGTGGCGGCTTTAGCGGCTTCAGTGGCTTCGGTGGCGGACAGCGCAGGGTCAAGGGCAGCAATATGCGTATCCGTGTCAAACTTTCCCTTAAGGAAGTAGCCAACGGGGTCGAGAAAAAGGTCAAGGTGCGGCGGAAGGTGCAGGCCGAGGGCGTAACCTATAAAACCTGCGGTACCTGCAACGGTCGCGGGCAGGTCACCAAAGTGACGAATACCATTTTGGGCCGTATGCAGACCGCGGCCACCTGTAGTACCTGTGGTGGAAGCGGCCAAATCTTAGATCAAAAACCAAACGATGCCGACGCCGAAGGCCTGAAAATGATCGACGAAACTGTATCCATCAAGATACCCGCAGGGGTAGAAGAGGGCATGCAGCTCAAAGTGCCCGGTAAGGGCCACGATGCCCCCGGCAACGGCATTCCCGGCGATCTTTTGGTCGCCATAGAAACCCAAATCCACGATACTTTAAAACGCGAAGGCGATAACTTGCACTACGACCTCTATGTCAGCATTTCGGATGCTGTACTGGGCACATCCAAGGAAATCGATGCCGTGGACGGCAAAGTCCGAATCAAGCTTGAACCGGGCATACAATCCGGTAAAATATTGAGGTTGCGCGGCAAGGGAATCTCAAGCATCAACGGCTATGGTACCGGGGATCTTTTGGTACATGTCAATGTATGGACACCGAAAGAACTGAACAAGGAACAAAAAGAATTTTTTGAACGCATGCAAGGCAATGACAATTTTGAGCCACGCCCCGAAAAATCCGATAAATCCTTTTTCGAAAAGGTGAAGGATATGTTCTCCTGATTTGAAACTGGACGTACCTTTTTAGTAGATTATTTGTAAATACTTTTGTTTCTAAATAAAAACCGTATATTTGATATCGATATCGGGAAACCGCTATCAATTTTCTTTTTCATAGCAATTTTTTTCCCATCCTTGAATCTAATTTAGGGGTGGGTTTTGTTTTTCTATCCATGGCCAATGCTTAGTGCCGACCCTTTTGTATATCTTTGAAAAAATTGCCCGCATGAACGACATTTTGGTCACCGAGGAGGTTACCAAGCGTTATGGCCCGCATATCGCCCTTGACAAAGTCTCCTTACACATCCCCAGAAATAGCATTTATGGATTGTTGGGGCCGAACGGTGCGGGCAAGACCACCCTTATCCGAATTTTCAACCAGATTATTTTTCCCGACCACGGTAAAGTCTATTTTGACGGCGAACCCCTACAACCCCGGCACATTGCCACAATCGGCTATCTGCCCGAGGAAAGGGGATTGTACAAATCGATGAAGGTCGGGGAGCAGGCCTTGTACCTAGCCCAATTAAAGGGACTGTCGAAAGCAGAGGCCAAAAAGCGATTGAAGTTTTGGTTCGAACGGTTGGAGATAGGGGATTGGTGGAACAAAAAAGTGCAGGAACTTTCCAAGGGCATGGCCCAAAAGATACAGTTTATCGTGACGGTGCTGCACGAGCCCCAGCTCCTCATTTTTGACGAACCCTTTAGCGGCTTCGATCCCATCAACGCCGATATTATAAAGGACGAAATTCTACAACTGAAACAAAACGGCACTTCGATTATTTTTTCTACCCACCGCATGGAGTCGGTGGAGGAACTTTGCGAACACATCGCCCTGATCCACCGCTCAGAAAAAATACTCGACGGAAAGCTTTCGGACATCAAAAAGGCCTATAAAAGAAATATTTTCAAAGTGGGGATCGAGACCGAAAATGCGGATATGATTCTCAAGGAACTGGCCGACAAGTTCGATATAAGCTCGTCACGATAC
>DASSWC010000069.1:0-9678 GCA_035705395.1 Pricia sp.
TTTCTTTTGGCGCAGGGCTCTTTCGTCAACGACCAGACCGGCATCAACCAGCAGGCGGTTACCGGTAACCTGCTACAATCGGCCTCGGGCATCCTGAACCAGGTCTTGGGCGAAAACGATAAATTCAATCTGGGCCTTTCGTACGAACAGGGATTTTTTGATCGAAATGCCGATTTTGAAACGGAAAGCCGTGTCGGGGTCACGGTATCGACCCAGATCAGCGATAGGTTGCTGTTCAACGGCAAGGTGGGCGTACCGGTCGGGGGAACCCGTGAGACGGTAGTGGCCGGCAATTTTGAGATCCAATTGCTGTTGAACGAAGAGGGCACCCTGAGCGCAAAGTTCTTCAATCGGGAAAACGAGATACGGGAATACCTGGCCGACCGGTTGGGGTATACCCAAGGCGTCGGTATTTCGTACGAGGTTGATTTCGACAGTTTCCGCGCGCTCTTCCGGAATATCCTGAGTAAGGACGACGCGCCCAAAGAAGACCTTCCCGACCCCGATAAAGTGCCTGCCGCGGTCATGGGAAGGGACAGCCTGTTGCGGATCTATCCAAAAACCAAGGGGCGAAGGTAGTGTCGTGTTAAGGCTATTCTGCTGCCCCAAACCTTATTCTTTTTCACCTGGCCGGCGTTAAAAAATAACTTCGGCTTAACCGACACAATAGCCTTAACATGACACTAGTTTTTAATACAAACCGGGCAAATGTTGACCGGAACGCTTCCTAGTTTGTTTTAAACACATGAATAGCGTAATTTTATTTTAAATACATACAACTATGAACCCACTATTGGAAATACTACAACAAGGTCAAAGCATTTGGCTCGATTTATTGGATCGGAAAATGATGGACTCCGGCACTTTGCAATCCCTCATCGACGATGACGGGCTGCGGGGCATCACCTCAAATCCGGCCATTTTTGAAAAAGCAATCAGTAACAGCTCCGACTACGATGCCGATATCGCCAAGCTTTCCGAAAAAGAGGATGATAACGAAGCGATTTTTTTCGGCTTGGCCGTGAAGGATATTCAACGGGCCGCGGATTTCTTTAAACCGATCTATGAGGAAACCAACGGCGAGGACGGTTTTGTGAGCCTCGAAGTTTCTCCCTTTCTGGCACGGGATACCGAAGGCACGGTACAGCAAGCCCGCGAGCTATGGAAAAAAGTGGACCGAAAAAACGTAATGATCAAGATTCCCGGTACCAAAGAAGGCCTTCCCGCCATACGCCAGTGCATCGGGGAGGGCATCAATATCAATGTCACCCTGTTGTTCGGCCTCCCCCGGTACAAAGAAGTGGTGGATGCCTATCTCGGGGGATTGGAGAACAGGGTCGATGCTGGTCAATCCATTGATCATGTGGCCTCCGTGGCCAGTTTTTTCCTGAGCCGTATCGACGTGGTCGTCGATCCCATGCTCGAGGAAAAAGGATTGACGGAATTAAAAGGGGAGGTGGCCATTGCCTCCGCAAAAAAGGCGTACCAGATTTATCAGGGGATATTTTCTAGCGACCGATTCAAAAAGCTAGAGAAAAGGGGCGCAAAAACCCAACGGGTACTGTGGGCCAGCACCGGTGTGAAAGACCCCTCGTTCAGCGACGTGAAATACGTAGAGGCCTTGATCGGCCCGGAAACGGTCAACACCCTTCCCATGGATACGCTCGAAGCATTTCGCGACCATGGTAGAGTAGCGATCGAACTCACCGAGAACATGGACCATGTCAATGAGGTCATGGCACGCTTGGAAGAAAATGGTATCGATATCGATACCATAACCCAAAATCTGGAGGATGAAGGCATCGAAAAATTCAACAAGCCTTTTGAAAAGCTGTTAGATGGCATTGAGGCCCAAAAACAAAAGACCGTCCCGTAAGGCAACCCTCTATGGAAAAGAAAAGAAAATTCGCCGACGACCTTGACCAGGGAGAGACCCATCCCGAAGAAGAAAGCGGAAGGGATATCAACCAATATGATTCTTTGCACGACAAGTGGAACGATATCCAGGAAGCCTATCTCGAGAAACATCTGGAACTGGAAACCGAAGACCTAGTTTTCGAAGGCGGGGGTTTTGGGGGTTTGTTGGAAAAAATTGCGGAAATCCAAGGGAAAACGGTCAAAGAGGTGCGCACCGAAATCGAAACTTGGTAATGGATTTTTTGGGGGTAGTCGAATGTTAGACTTGTACCGCGAATCGTTTATAGCAATACTTCAAAGGTATTGTGTTTTTTTCTATCCTCCGAAACTTCTGCCACCAGTTGTAAACTGTGGTACAGCAGGGTTTTCAACTGGTTAAAGGAGGTTGGCTTCCGAAGATACTGATTGGCCCCCGCGGCCCTGAGTTCCTCGACTTCACTTTGATTATGTGAAGTCGAATAAATGACTATCTGTATTTCCGAAAACTCGGGAACGCTGCGTATATCCTCCAGACATTCGAAACCGTCCATCATCGGCATGTGCAGATCGAGATATACGGCGTGTGGCAACGAACTGTCCGAAAATAGATCGGCCATAAGATCGATACCGTTTTCGAACTGGGTGGTTTCCGTGGTGAGGGGAATTTCTTTTAGGGCATCGATAAACAATTCCCTGTCATCCATATCATCGTCGGCCAAATAAAGCGTAATGGGTCTCATAGGTGGGATTAAGGGATTAAAAGTAGCGAACCCATACAAAGACATTGATCCGTTCGACCGGATTATTAACTATAAACGATTTTCTTGCTCCATTTTCATCAGGAGGTCCCAGAGGGAAATACAGGAATAAAAAAGCAGACATTCCCTCCAAAATGCCTGCTTTTAAAAGGGAAAAATTGAATTCCCTACTCCTTTAAGTCTTCCAAAGACTTAATATTGTTCAGGTCCGTCCGGATTTTCACCTGTTGTTCCCGGATTATCGTTGCGATACGCATGGGCAGTGCCTCGTGTTCCAAGACTTCCTCGTATTCCTTCACGGCCGCCTTGTCCCCCCGGATGGCTTCCTGCAACATCGATTTGTCGTTGTTACCAAAAAGGGACTTCACATCCATCCAAGCCCTGTGGATGGTACCGGTAAAACTGCCCTCATCATCGATTTCATCGTAGGTGGCGACAAGTTCCCCCTTCAGCGTCTGGTTGAACTGCATCCGATCGGTTGACTTTCTTCGGAAATACGCCTGCAGCTGAGGGCTATCCGCATTTTCCGCTGCTTTGGCATACCCCTTCTGGGCATCCCTGTTCTTTTCGAGAATCTCTTCCAATTGATCGACCAATTTTCTGTTCTTTGTTTCCATTGTAAGACTTTTTTAAGGTTAACATCTTGCGCCAAATTAGGAACCCTACCGCTACCCCGTTAACCCGAAGCAATTCTTTTTTGCCCCGGTTACGCCAGGGCCTTGGAACAGCGCGGTTTACATTGGAAAACTACAACGTTGCCAAGCGACTGTTATACAAGTAATTGCCGTATAGGTTTTTGTACCCTACTTTTTGTTCCAAGGATTTTATGACCTCTGTCGCAAAATCCACTTCGTACATCTGTCCCATCACATTGAGTCCACCGGGACTAAAGACATTGATTTCCATTAGTTTGTCTCCGACGATATCGATTCCTACCAAAAACATACCGTCCTGTACCAGTTTGGGACGAACGATTTCCGCGAGTTCCATGATCTGCTCCGTCATTTTCGCCTTTTCGGGCTTTCCCCCTGCGTGAATGTTGCTCCGTATGTCACCAGAGGCGTTGACCCTTTGCATTATTGCATATTGCCCGTCGACCTGTAAAGGTACCCCGTTCATTAAAAATAGTCGGGTATCGCCATTTTTTGCTTCCGGCAGATATTCTTGCGCGATGGTATACCCGTCTCTGCAGATGGCATCTATGGTTTGGGAAAGGTTGTGTTCGTTCTTTTGGTCCATCATAAAAACGTTCTTGCCCCCCGAACCCTGCAAGGGTTTTAAAATCATTTTTCCCTTCTGTTCCCTGAAAAATTTCTTGATTTCCTTTTTGTCCCTCGAAATAATCGTCTTAGGGCGGAGGATTTCGGGAAAATGCTGAAAATACATTTTGTTTACCGCTCCGGCGAGGCTGCTGGGATGGTTTACCACCAATACCTTATCGTTCATGGCAATGCCCCCGAAAATAAAAGCGGCATTCTGCGCCCAGTTGCGCTCGCCGATTTCGTCCGAAGGATCGTTACGTAGAAAAAGCACGTCCAAATCCTCGGAAGTTATTTTGCTGAATTTTTCCTTTTGTACTGCTTTGAAAAAAGTTTCCTGACTTTTGAAGTTGGCATCCTTGATGGTTTTGCAGCGGGCGGAAAATTGTCCGTCCGAGGCATAGGCCAATTCCCCAATTCCGATAAAAAAAACGGCATGGCCCCTTTTATAGGCCGCGTACCCCAAGGCAGGCGTGGTATACGTCGGCCTTTCGGTTTCGTGGTTGTTGATGATAAAAGCTATTTTCATTTCGTAGGTTTTAATTTTAGTTTCATCCACGTTTGAATTACTGTGCCGTGGGTCGAAAGGTACGGATTAAAATGGGTCCGTTTTAACCGAAATTTGACCCATTCGACATAGCGTAACCATCCCAGAAGTTCAGATTGCACGGCCATCCCAGAAGTTCCTTTGCGCGACCATCCCAGAGATTGCACGGCCATCCCAGAGATTGCACGACCATCCCAGAAGTTCATTTGCGCGACTACCCCAGAAGTTCTGTAATTTTGAGACCGTCACGTACTTTTTGCAAGCGCTGCTTTACCGTATCACGCTCCAGAAATCGCGGTATTTTAGGGGGGTTTAGCACCCTACGATGCAACAGTTCCTCGATAAGCCCGACATGGTTGACGTTGAACTTGCCGGTGTATAGGGTTTTAATATCCCCCCCGTTTTTAAGATACTCCATCATATCTATAAGTCCCGCTAAATACACATAGTCTTTGGTCAGGCCCCCACCGCGAAAAATACGCATGGCGATGTAATAGGCCGAGTTTTCCGAAAAATTGTGTCCGTTTCTCAAAAGGTCGAAGGTCTCCATAAACCCGGCGCCCTTAACCATGGAATCCGCTGCCACAACCCGGCCCGCCAGCGTACGCATCCGGTTTGCGGTCAGCCCGTCGACGAGGTATTCGGCAAGTACCGCCAGGCCTTCCTGTAACTGGTCGTATCCGGCAAGCCCCGCATACATCTGTTTGAGCGGCTGGCTTTTGCCATTGCAATAGGTTAGGATGTGGGTGCCGATCTCATGTTGTATCAGGGCATCGCAGCGGCTTTCGTCTAACGAGAACCGATCGCTGATCAGCAATTTGCTTTTCGATACCATAATGCCGGCCACGTCTTTGCGGATTTCCAGGGATAAGCGGATATCGGGAAATTGTGCCTGGTAATAGTCCATTTCCTGTTTAGCACGTTCGGCAAATTGGTGGCTGTCGAAACGGCGCATATTCTTACGGTCGGTGTCTTGGGGATAGTCCTTCAAAATAGCCCCTGCAGCTTCAAGAACATTATCCTCGATTTTGCCGTATAGGCTTTCCCCTATAAAACGGAAATTATCGGTGCCGCGTTCTTCCAGCATGGTCAGTTGCTTTTCAATTTCGAGCCGTTTGTCCCGAAGTATAAAGGAAATCGTGGGATCTTCTACCTGCTCGATAGGTAGGCCGAATAATCTGCGCTTTTGCTTTTCGGGATCCAGGGCGATCAGCCTGTAATTGAAGGAAGGTTCTTTCGTAAAGCGGTTCTTTTTGAATTTTTTCCATTCCGAGGTACTGTTGACGGGGGTAACACGTAGCAGAAAGGACATGCTTTCGCTGATTTTGGCCAGTTCACTATCGGCCCGTAGCGTAAACTTGTTCAATCGGGTCTTGCCCAACATCAGGAAATGGTCAAAGGGATTGGCGGTCTGCACTCGGATGAACTCGTAAGCCGCCCGTTTAAGGGTTTCCGAAAAACGGGCATAGAATTTTCGGTAGAATAGGGAATACACCTCGTTCTTGTCGATATTATGGTATAAAATGGGCACCGCGACACCTATCGACAGACTACCGGATTCTTTTGATTCATCGATTTCCATGAGCGGGGTGAGGTGTTCGGGGTGCCGGACTGTGCTGTTCACGACCTTGACCGAGGTTGCTGGATAAATGGCCTTTATTTCCTCAAATCCCTTCTTTAGGGCAGCGACGGTGGCCGGGGCTTTATCCTCGGGACAATAGATTTCAAATTCGGCCCCATGATCTTGTCGAACAGGCCAAAGTTCCAGTATCAAAAATGCGTTCAGTTTTTCGGAAACTGTTTTTGAGACTGCTTCCAGTAGGTGTGTAATAGCTACGTTTTCTTCAACGATTATATAAGATGCCTGGGTTTTCAATAGTCCCGCAAATCGGGGATCCGTTTTTTTATAACGGTATACACAGATATAGGGCAACAGTTTTTCGATATACATCATCCCGTCTTGGGGCAGGTCTTGAATGACGCTACTTTCTTCGGACAGTTTTTGGCATACGTTCCGTACGGTTCTTTTTTCGATCATGATGAATTCTGGATACCTTTATTTTCGGACATAAATTCCTCGACTTGCAAGGGGATTAATTTGTTTAATTGATTTTGGACGGATGCTACCACCTCGGGATACATTATACCGCTTTCCTCATCGCAATAGATTTTGGCGATTTCCGTTGCCAGCACAAGGGTGTTCCCGAAATTTTTTGTGATGTATTTTAAAAAGTGGCCGTTACCCTGAAAGGTATCGTTGATTTTGCAAGGGGAAGGAATCCCGTTAGGTAGCTGCATCCCCGCCAACTTTAGCCGCCACGATTCCGCGAGTTCCCCAAAGCGACCGTTGTCTATATTGCCGGTGCCCAAATTCCATGTCGGCACGGGTCTATCCCATCGTTTTAAATTATAGCTGTGCATGTCGAAGACGATCGCTTTGCCGTACTTTCTTTCGATTTGGTGTACCAGGGCATCCACCACTTTATAAAAGGCGGCATGCTTTTGCAGACTATGTTCCCTTTCTTTTTTCGGCAGCGGTCTCTTCCAAAGTTTTTTCCCCCAGGCATTTTCGTAGAGAGCATTTTCGGGATCTCGGTTCAGGTCGTACTCAAATCGGCTGTCACGGCCGGCGAGTACGATCGGCTGCGTGGCTATCATCTCTTTCGTACCCGGGTCTTCTTCATACCAACGATCATATTCCGAGTGTAGGCAATCGGCCCAAAGCGATTTGCGGAACTGGTGCCCGTCGTGCACGGCCCCGCAGATATAGGGCACATACTTTTCAACCTTGATCGTGAATGCGTAATCATCGGCCACCGCCTCAAAGGGGATTTCCTCCGTTATATTTTGGATAATTCTGGAAACCGGAAGTTTTTGCATTCTCGTTGGCTTTTAAGGGATGATGGGATTCGTGGTGAAATTTGTCAATCATTTTCGCCTACTTTTTTACCGATCAGTCCGAGAATGGCATTGATGAAGACCACAGCCCCCGTGAATATGGCGAGATCGACCACCAAGTAAAGGGCGGCAATGCATCCCGCGGCGGCACTGCACCAAACGGTAGCGGCTGTGGTTAGTCCTTCTATGCCATCTTTTCTTTTGAGGATGACCCCCGCCCCCAAAAAACCGATTCCGGTTACCACCTGACCGATCACACGGGTAAGGTCTATGAACGGCCCGCCTTGGAACTCCAGCGATACGAGCACGAAGGCGCAGGCCCCCACGGAAACCTGCATATTGGTTTTAAGGCCGGCGTCCTTTCCCTTATATTCCCGTTCCATACCGATCAAAAGCCCTGCCGCCACGGCAAGACAGATCTTAAACAAAAAATCGGGACTAAAACTGAAATCCGGATGTTCGCCGATTCCGGTCAGCACCTCTTGTGTTTGTTGAACGCTATTTAAAATTCCACTTGAAATCATAAGAAAACTTCCTGTGTAGTTGTGGTCGAACTTGTATCGCCATTGTATATCCTATTCTATTTTTATAAAGGTAAAGAGAAGGAACTATTCGGGATATAAATGATTTAAAAAATATCGTTTTTGATCCGTTCAAGACAATTTTTATTCCGATATGGTTAAATGGATGGCAATTTTACAAATAGTTTTACCGGTACTATTACACACCCCAAAAACAAAAAAACAACATGTAACCGATAGTTAAACCGATCATCATGGCAGAAATTAAAATAAGGAAGAAGCGGCCTATTTGGCCATGGATAATCGTGGCGCTGATCATATTGGCAGCCGTGATCTACTATTTTATGGCATACGGCGACCCTGAATTAATGGCGTCGACCTAAAATCTAAAATTAAATGCAATGGACACACAAGGGAAACATTTGTATTATTTAAACGAACTTTCGGATTACAAGGTTGAAGACAGCTATGCCGACGTTCGGGGCTGGGAAGTAAAGGATGCCGCCCTGCGCCGCGTCGGTACGGTAAAAAACCTTTTGGTCGACAAAAAGACCGAGAGGGTGGTGTATTTGGATGTCGAGGTCGACAGTACCATCATCGATGCCGAACACGATCCATACGCGGCCGACGACAATTCGGGGATACGGGAGTTCATCAACGAAAAAGGGGAGAACCACATTATTATTCCCATAGGACTGATAGATATCAATATGGCCAAAGAATATGTCTTTACCGGAAATATTGATCATAACACCTTTGCCTCGACCAAAAGAATCCGCCCGAACACCCCGATCGCTCGGGACTATGAACATGTAATATTGGATTCATATGGACGAAAGTACGACCAAAGACCGATTACAAGAAGCCCCGATGAGGACGACGATGACCTAACCATTGATGAAGAGGAACGGATGGATGATATTAAAAAACGCCGGGGCATCGCCGAATATCGCGATTCATCTTCCGATACCGAGGATGATGCGGACTGGTTCGACGCTGAAAACGAGCGTATGGAAGGTCGCGATGAAGAAACATTGGATGAAGAGGATTATTTCTATGGGAAAAAGGAATTCGATGATTCCCGTTTCTACCGTGGCAAAAAATAACCTTCACGTTTTAAAGACCGATTTGCACCGAAATGGCAAAACGGAATCGGATGGCCGCAACGATTATTCGCTCTTAACGAAATAATCCTAAATTTACTGGAAATTTTTTCGGCCAACCTTGTATATTTGTGTTCAGTATGAGCATAACCGTCCATAGAAGAGACGTACACTTCCTTCCGGATTCCAGCCGGGTCGTCGCCCGGTTTTTCAACAACGGCGACAGGCGCACCTCGGAACTGATACAACGGGTCAGGGCCTTGAACGAGGAAGATGTGCATCGGGAACTGGAGCATACCCAGCGGGAATTTGCCAGTCGCCACCGCAATATTTCCCAAATTTTTCTTGAGCATTTCGAAAAAAATACGGCCTTGATGGAGCACATGGGGCTGGATGTGAGTAATTTTTCAAAAGAAGAAAAACTGCTTATCGGCTCGTACGGTACTATGGAGTATTCCATAGAATCGGCGGCGATGTTCAACCCTTCCATAATAGAGGATTTTGATCAATCCTTTTTGGCCAAGGGCGAAAGGCGGGTCATCATCTCCTTCCGAGCCACGGGCGAGGGGCACTTGTCATCCATCGTTTTTCGTCGCGGTATTTTGGATGCCAACAACGATTTTCATCCCAACAAGGTGCGCAAACATATCGATATGGCGAAAATCGGGCAAAAGAAATCCTATGACAAGGGCCGGT
>DASSWC010000070.1:0-2150 GCA_035705395.1 Pricia sp.
CCCACGTTTTGGAACACATCGTCGTACCCTCCCGAAGGCGGCAAGGTTCTTTGGAGAAGCAGATTGCTCGTTTCGGTGGAATAGTAGTCGAACGAACCGGTGATGCGGTTGTTCAAGAGGCCGTAATCGAAACCGAAGTCAATAGTTTTTGATACCTCCCAGCCTAATCGCGGATTGGCCAATTTGTCCAGGGTTTGGCCCAAGGCGATATCTTCCCCGTAGGCATAATCCGACTTCGTCAGGGTTCCCTGTGTCTGATAGGGGTCTACCGAGGTATTGCCTACCTCACCGTACGATACCCGTAGTTTTAAATCGGACAGAAAGTTGGAATCCTGTAAAAATGGTTCCTGCGACACCCGCCATCCGGCCGATATCCCGGGAAAATAATCCCATTTGTTACCCTCTGCCAACCTGGAGGAGCCATCTCCGCGCAACGAGGCCTGAAACAGGTATTTCCCTTTAAAATCGTAATTGATCCTTCCCATGAACGAGGCCAGGGTCCATTCCTCCAGACCGGATTCGATGTTGCCTTTGACCGATGCGGTCGCCATGTTGTAAAATTGTTGCTCTTCATAGGGGATGTTCGCCACTGCTGAATAATAGCGTTCCCGTCTGGAGCTTTGGATACTTTGCAGTAGGGTTACACCGATATTGTGTTTCTCGTTCAGTGATGTATTGTAATTGAGGATATTTTCCAAGGTATACCCAAAATTTTGGATATTCTCCACCTCGGCATCTCCCGGTCCGCCCCGGTTATCGTTGGTCAGGCTGCCCCTGAATTCCCCCCGTCGGTAGTAGCGTATATCGGGACCGAAATTGGTGGTCCATTTGAGTCCTTCTGCAATATTGATGTCCAGATAAATAGGCGCAAAGATACGGGTCACCTTTCGCTCGTCGATGTAGGCACCTGGCACCAGTTCGCTCAAAGGGTTGGTACGGATACCGTCGTTGGTCGGCAGAAAAATGACGTCCCCGTTTTCATCGAAGGGTACTCCCAAGGGATTGTTGGACAAAGCCTCGCCCATGACGGCGTTCGAGCCATAATTTTGAATGGAGTGCGAAACGGTAAAGGAGACTCCTACCTTAAACACGTCACTGATGGTATGGTCGAGATTCAATCGGCCCGTAAACCGCTCAAAATCCATGGTCTTTATAATGCCCTGTTCGTTAAAATACCCTACGGAGGTATTAAAATTGGTCTTTTCGGAGCCTCCACTGACACTGACCTGATGATTCGTCTGGTATCCGTTGTTCAATACCAGGTCCAGATAGTCGGTGGATCGTCCTTGCGCTATCGACTCCAGTTCGATGGGATCTTCAAAAACCACATCGTCAGGGGGGATGATACCGTTCCAGTGCGGATCGCCCTCATTGGCGCCGGCCCTTCTCGATTCCCGTTTCATGGCGGCAAATTCTTCCCCGTTCATCATATCGACTAATCGGGTCGGGGAGGAGACCCCGTAGTGGGTGCTATACCTGACGGTCGTTTCGGCATTTCGACGACCTCTTTTCGTCGTGATAAGGATGACGCCATTCGCACCCCGAGATCCGTAAATCGCGGTAGCGGCGGCATCCTTGAGTACGTTGATCGACTCAATGTCCTGTGGGTTGATATCCGATACGGAGGCATTGCCGCTGATCTGGGGAATTCCATCGATAACGTATAACGGGTCGTTGGAAGCGGAAATGGAACGACGGCCACGGATACGTACGGTGGAATTTTCGCCCGGACGGCCGCCGTTGGCCTGGATATCTACCCCTGCCATTTGGCCCTTGATGGCATCAATGCTGTTCGAGGTGGCGATCTTCTCGATGGCTTCCGAACCTATGGTCGCAATGGATCCGGTCACCTCCCCCTTTTTCTGGGTACCATAGCCGACTACGACCACCTCCTCAAGTTGACTTGCATCGACGGCCATACTGACATTTATCGTAGAACGACCGTCGACCGCCACTTCCTGGGGCTGATACCCGATATAGCTGAATAGAAGTTCACCATTTTCATCGACATTGATGCTGTAATTTCCGTCAAAATCGGTCGTTGTGCCCGTAGTAGTACCCACTACAACCACACTGGCTCCCGGTAGGGGAACGTTATTTTCGTCCGTGACGGTACCCGATACCTGGCCAAAAGTGAATGTTAAGGAAAA
>DASSWC010000071.1:0-9231 GCA_035705395.1 Pricia sp.
CAATGCCGCTTTTACAACATTCGATAACCAGCTTTGGGCATGAGATCAGGAACATGGGCGCCGCGATGGCGGGAAGGGACAGATGTTTTATAAAGGACGGTTTTTCGGACATGATTACGTTTTATAGGCAGCGTAAAACTAGGGTGTATTGCAATGATAACCAATACTATCCCAAGAAACTGCTAAAATCCACATCTGGCCGGTAAATTCTAGCTACTTTCTTATATCCATTGGGAAAATAGCCATTTCTATTTGAAAAGCGTAAACCATGCAGAGAAGAAGAAAAAAGTCTTTGCTGTTTTTTCTTTAAGTGTTGCGGTCTTTTATCTTTGCCCAAAAACAAACTCTATGTACTTAAAGGACTTTGAAATCCGCTGGAGCGATATCGACGCCAACCGCCATTTGGCGAATTCCGCCTACTTGAATTTTATGAGCCATACCCGGATGGCCTTTTTGATGGAAATCGGTTTCGACCAAAAAACCTTGGCAGAAAATGAGATCGGCCCTGTGGTCTTCCACGAACATATTTACTATTTTAAGGAGGTTTTTCCCGGAAAACCCATCACGGTTTCGATGGAAATAGTGGGAATGAGCGAGGATGCAAAGTTCTTCGAATTCCTCCACAATTTTTACGACCATAAAGGCGGGAACTTCGCCCGATGCGAGATGATGGGCGCCTGGATGGACCTGAAGATCCGAAAACTCACGGGATTGACCAACGAATTTCTTCGGGCCTTCAGTGGGGTCGAAAAGGCGGAAGGGTTTCGGGTGCTGACCAAGGAAGATACCCGAAGATTCGCGAAGCAGCCAAGGAATTTGCCAAAGCGTTAAAGCTACAAAAACAGGCCTTGGAAAGACTATGGCCTACCGTATTTAAATGCTTTTACCCAACAATAACCAAAGGACAGATAGCATTATCTTTCTTTACTGTCCCGTTCAGAAATAGGCCGATGGTTCCAAGTGACCTTCTGTGGGCGTAAGGGCTTACTACTTGCCAAATACACGCCCGCCAAAACCAGCGTCGCAGCAATGATTTTTAGTGTGGTCAGGCTATCCTGCCCGGTGGCCAGGGCATAGACGATTCCGATCAACGGCTGCACGTAAACAAAGGCACTCAAGGTGGAAGCCTTTAGCTGCGTCAACGCAAAAATATTGAAGAGGTAAGTGCAAAAGGTGGTGCCGATGATAACGAAGGCGATACGCCAAATGACTTCGAAACGAAATCCATTCCTTTAGGAAAATTACCGAAAGTACCAGAACGATTATTGGGGTAGTCGTTACCAAAACCGAACTATTTATAGGCGTAGAGAGTGCCAGTCCCTTAAAAAACACCAGCATATTAAAGCCCATTCCCAAAATGGAACAGCCGAGCACGCGTAGGTAGTCTTTCCCTTCAATCGTTTCCTTCGGGCCGAAAATCGATGCGATCCAAAACAGCATGGCGGCCCCGACCACACGAAATAAGATAAAGGCAAAGGGCTACACATAATGGGGCATGACCTCCTTGGCGATAGTATGGTTCAGTCCGTAAATGATGGTGGCCCCGAGGGCGGCGAATATGGCAAGGTTACGCCTACTCAAGTGTGGAGCGTCTGTCGGGCCGCGGCGATGGTTTTCTTGCTGTTCCCTATAAAGATTTGGCCGTTGGCCAAGATTACAGGGCGCTTCAGAAAAGTGTAGTGCTCCAGCAAAAGATTTTTGTAATCGGTTTCGGACAGTTCTTTTTCGTGAAGGCCCTTTTGCCGGTAGAGGCGGGCGCGTTTGCTGAAGAGTGCCTCGTAGCTTCCGGCCAGGTCGTGCATTTCTTGTAGTTGTTTTTCCGTAATGGCATCTGTTTTGATGTCCTGGTGTGCGACGCCCCCCAATGGGCGCAGTTCTTTGAGTATCCGCTGACAGGTGTTGCAGGTGCTAAGATGGTATATTTTCATAGTACAAAGAAACCCAATTCCCTTGAATTACCCTATTTTTAACATCCATCCTAAAATAGGACACTTTGGAAAAAAAATTCGATACCATCCTACAGAACAGAAAACTCCTGTATAAAATTTTGGACACTACGCCTAGGCGTCAACTTCTCGAAATCCCCACCGGGTTCCGCAATAATATCTGGTGGAATATTGCCCACGTGGTGGTCACCCAACAGCTATTGGTCTATAAGTTCAGCGGATTACAGATTCGGGTGCCCGATGAATTCGTAGAAAAGTTTAAAAAGGGAACCGCACCTGACGGCACCGCCAGCGATACCGAAATCAAGACAATCGCCGACTTTCTGCTGTCTACTGCCGAATGGGCAAAAGAAGACTATGAAAATGGACTTTTTAGGGAGTATAACGAATACACCACCAGTCTCAACGTCACCTTAAAGAGTGTTGAAGATGCGATTACCTTCAACGTCTTTCACGAAGGGCTTCACTTGGGCGCAATATTGGCACTGCAGAAAGTGGTAGGGAAATAGGAAAAGCTTACGTCTGGGGCTACCAAGTGCAGTGCCCATATTTTTGCCCGTAGGGGCTTCAATTCGGTGGAAGGTTAAATGGGCTTAAGACTTCCTCCCCGTCGCCAAAAAAGGCCTGACCTCCTCGAACGACAGGGTCAGCACTATGGGGCCATCGGCGTAAGAGGCGACTTCGTAAGGATTGTACAGCAATTGAATCCCCTCTTCGGTAAAGCCGATATTCTCGGGCAGGTAAAACCGATCGCTTTCGAACATCAATCCGGTCTGGTTAATCGGTGCCTCCTTGGGAATGGCTTCCTGCTCTCGAAACTTGGCCTCTGCGAACTTCTGAAAAGCCTTCCGGTTTTGAAAGAGCTGCCAATTTTCGAGTTCGACCCCTCTTTTCTTGTCAAAATTTAGGAACCGTTGGGCCGTGTACCCATGGGCGCCGCCCGTAAACACGTAAGAACGCAGATGTATGGTCAGTACTTCCCTATCCTCATAGACGACTTCCCCCTCTATCTTGACCTCCCAAGGAATGGTCTCATCCGCATACCGATTTTTCAATTGGGTGTAGCCCTTTTTAAAGGATAACAGGGCCCCGTCAAGATCGGATACCTCCGATGCACTGTCAAAATTCAGCTGGGCGATAATTTCTTCCCGCAGGGCCGCATTGACTGTATTCGCCGTTTTGCTGTTTTCGACGGCCTTGGGTATAGCTATGGAAATCCCGGGGCAATCGGCACACCCTTTTTCGGTTATTTTCAGGGGCTCGAAACGGAGTCCCTCCTTTTTTTGGCAGGCGATCAGGGTCAGAAACAGCAATAAATAGGCCAACGAGGTTTTCATGGGCAAAGTATGAAGGGTCGGTTATCGGCACAAACGGTACGGAAACGTATCTTGTTTGCGTCTAAAGATAACGATACATTTGTAGGATAAATTATATGAAATGGGAGAAAAAAAGTTAAAGTTCAATACAAAAGCGATCCACGGGGGGCAAAGCCCCGATAAGGCCTATGGCGCGGTGATGCCGCCGATCTACCAGACCTCAACGTATGCGCAGACCACGCCGGGCGGGCATCAAGGCTACGAATATTCCCGCAGTGCCAACCCGACGCGGACAGCTTTGGAAAAATCGCTGGCCAGTATCGAAAACGGGGCATATGGACTCGCGTTCGGCAGTGGACTGGCCGCCATCGACGCGGTAATCAAGCTATTGAGTCCCGGGGATGAGGTGGTTTCGACCAACGACCTGTACGGCGGAAGTTATCGCCTTTTCAAACAGGTTTTCGAAAAGTACGGCATTGCCTTCCACTTTATAGGAATGCAGAATGCCGATAGCATAGAACAGCATATCAACAAAAATACGAAGCTGCTCTGGGTCGAGACCCCGACCAATCCTATGATGAACGTCATCGACATCGAGGCCTGTTCGCAATTGGCCAAAAACCACGGGATGCTGTTGGCGGTGGACAACACGTTTGCGACACCCTACCTGCAAACGCCCTTGGATCTAGGCGCCGATCTCGTGATGCACTCCGCCACCAAATACCTCGGCGGCCATAGCGATGTGGTCTTGGGGGCCTTGGTGGTAAAGGATAAGGATTTGGCGGAAAAGCTCTATTTTATACAGAACGCCAGTGGAGCCGTTTGTGGTCCGATGGATAGTTTTTTGACACTCCGTGGTATCAAAACGCTTCACGTGAGGATGCAGCGTCATTGCGAGAACGGACGGGCAGTCGCGGAATATTTGGCGCGCCATCCGGGAATCGATAAGGTGTTTTGGCCCGGTTTCGAAGGCCATCCCAACCACGAAATCGCCAGAAGACAGATGAACGATTTCGGCGGCATGGTCTCTTTCATCCCCAAGAGCCGAACCGGTGCGGATGCCGTTACGATTCTAGAAAAACTAAGGGTGTTCACTTTGGCCGAATCCTTGGGCGGGGTGGAAAGCTTGGCCGGCCATCCGGCGAGTATGACCCATGCCAGTATTCCCAAGGAAGAGCGGGAGAAAAGTGGGGTAGTTGACGGGTTGATCCGTTTGAGCGTGGGAATCGAGGATGAAGAGGATTTGATCCGGGATCTGAAGCATGCCATAGGGTAACTGGAAGCCTGCAATGGGGATGCATCTAAATCATCTGAGGGTATTCTAAAATGCGATATTCGCAGGCAAGGGAAAAATCGAAATAAGTTCAGTATCCCCTTTGAAACAAAAGAACCCTAAAACATAAAAATAGCATAATTTTGTTCTGCAAATTTCATTTCAAAAGAAAATGCAATACGATCTGCTGATTAAGCAACAACACGTTATTCTATGATGGAAGCACAAATAAAGGCCTTTATGGACGAGGTAAAGTCCCGAAACGGACATGAGCCCGAATTCATACAAGCGGTACAGGAAGTTGCGGAGACGGTTATTCCCTACATCACGAAACACGAGATCTATAACGGCAAGAGCATTCTGTTGCGCATGGTCGAGCCAGAACGGCTGATTTCGTTCCGGGTCTCGTGGGTCGATGACAACGGGAAAATCCATGTCAACCGGGGGTATCGGATACAGATGAACTCGGCAATCGGACCGTACAAGGGAGGTCTGCGTTTTCATCCTTCGGTCAACGCCAGCATTTTAAAGTTCCTGGCCTTTGAGCAGGTTTTCAAGAACAGCTTGACCACCTTGCCCATGGGCGGGGGCAAAGGAGGATCCGATTTTGACCCCAAGGGCAAATCCGACGGCGAGGTAATGCGTTTCTGCCATGCCTTTATGACCGAACTATGCCGTCATATTGGGCCGTTTACCGATATACCGGCCGGGGATATTGGAGTCGGTGCCCGCGAAATCGGCTTTCTGTTCGGGATGTACAAGAAAATCAAAAACGAGTTTACCGGGGTCCTGACTGGAAAAGGACTCTCATGGGGCGGCTCCAAAATCCGGCCAGAAGCAACTGGATACGGAACGGTATATTTTGCGCTTAGTATGTTGAAGACAAAAGGTGAGGATTTTCAGGGAAAGACGGTCGTGATATCGGGCTCCGGCAATGTAGCCCAATATGCCGCCGAAAAAGTTATACAATTGGGAGGCAAGGTCGTTACCCTTTCGGATTCTGATGGGTATATTTTCGACGGAGACGGTATTGATGAGGAAAAACTAGCCTTCATGATGGATTTGAAAAACCACAAAAGGGGTCGTGTCTCAGAATATACCGAAAAGTATTCTTCTTCGAGCTTCCACAAAGGCAAACAACCTTGGGATGTACCCTGTGATATTGCATTGCCCTGTGCCACACAGAATAACTTG
The DNA here is from genome assembly GCA_035705395.1 of Pricia sp. Taxonomy (GTDB): domain Bacteria; phylum Bacteroidota; class Bacteroidia; order Flavobacteriales; family Flavobacteriaceae; genus Pricia. The sequence goes on from DASSWC010000071.1 coordinate 5,730, forward strand.
GACGGGGAAGATGCCAAGACACTGCTTAAAAATGGATGTATCTGTGTGGCCGAAGGAGCAAATATGCCATGCACGGCAGCGGCCGTAAATGCCTTTCACGAAGCCAAGATCCTGTTCGCACCCGGTAAAGCATCCAACGCCGGCGGGGTGGCAACATCGGGCCTCGAGATGTCCCAAAATGCGTTGCGTATCAGCTGGACCCGTGAAAAGGTCGATGATAAGCTAACGGAAATTATGGAAGACATCCACGATTCCTGCATTGAATACGGAATGGAAGACGACGGGTATTGCAACTATGTCAAGGGAGCCAACATTGCAGGGTTTCACAAGGTGGCCGATGCGATGTTGGCGCAAGGGGTAATATAAGGGGCAAAGGCGCCGGTGGCTTCTGGCTGCGGCAACTGGTCAGCCCACACCTAATTTTTGAATGACATCCTTAAAATGCAGGTTACCACCAAGGCCATTATCCTAACCTCGATAAAATATGGCGATACCAGCCTTATAGTCAAGGCATTCACGGCTTCGAGCGGACTTAAATCCTATCTTTTAAAGGGAGTGCTAGCCTCCAAAAAAGGCAAACTGAAGACCGCCTATTTTCAACCGCTCACCCAGTTGGAAATCGTGGCATATCACAGAAACAGGGGCACGTTGGAGCGTATCCGGGAAGCAAAAATACAACATCCATACCACACGATTCACAATAATCTGGCCAAGAATGCCGTGACACTGTTCCTGGCCGAGATCCTGGGCCATAGCATCAGGGAGGAAGAACCCAACCCTGCCCTGTTCGTATTTCTGGAAGCCGCACTGCAATGGCTGGACGCCCATACCGAAATCGCTAATTTTCACTGCTATTTTTTGATCCGGCTAACGAAGTACTTGGGATTTTATCCGGATACCTCCGACCGGCAAGCTCCATTTTTTGACCTTGTAGAAGGCGGGTTTACCGATTCCCCATCGGGGCACCCGATGCTGACGGGGGAAAATTTGGAGTACTTCAAAGCCTTTTTGGGCATACATTTTGATGCATTGCATACGGTTAGAATGAAGAAATCGAACCGACAGGAACTCTTGCAGTCCCTGGTGCTCTATTTTGAGTTGCATCTTCAAGGGTTCCGGAAACCTAAATCCCTCACCGTCTTACATGAAGTTTTCGGATAGGTTGAATCGTATCGCCCCAGCAGCATGAATCGTATCACACCCTTACTTTTGCTCTTTTGTTTCCAACTTATTTCCGCCCAACGGATTACGGTGTTAGATGCGGAGAGCAACGAACCGATTGCCAACGTCGCCCTCTACAATGCCGATCGCTCCAACACCGTACTCACGGATAGCAACGGAAAATGCAATCTTTCCCCCTTCGATCCCAATGAGCGGATCACCTTTAAACATCTCAGCTACCATGTACGCCGGGCGACGCCCGCCCAGATTCTAAGGCAGCGTCGGGTCATCTATCTCGTCATGAAGGCCGAACAGCTCGACGAGGTGGTGCTGTCGGTCTCCAAATGGGAACAACGGAAAAAGGATATCCCCCAAAAAGTTATAGCGATGGATGCCGGTGAAATCGCCTTTACCAATTCACAGACCTCCGCCGACCTCTTGCAGAATAGCGGAAAGGTCTTTGTGCAAAAGAGTCAGTTGGGCGGTGGTAGCCCCATGATAAGGGGCTTTGCGACGAATCGCCTATTGCTTTCCATAGACGGGGTACGTATGAACAACGCCATTTTCAGGGGAGGCAATCTACAGAACGTCATTTCGATAGACCCGTTTACCGTCCAAAAAACCGAAGTGATTTTCGGTCCCGGTTCAGTCATCTATGGTAGCGATGCCATTGGCGGGGTCATGAATTTTTATACCCAGGAGGCCCGGTTTTCGAATGGAAGAACCCCAATAGTATCGGGCCATGCGGACTACCGGTTTTCCTCTGCCAATACGGAAAATACACTGCACCTCGACCTAAATCTGGGAAAGAAAGAATGGGCATTCCTGACCAGCGTCTCCTATTCCGATTTCGGGGACTTGAGGATGGGCGGTCACGGGCCCGATTCCTATTTGCGGAAGAAGTATGCCGTTAGAAGAGACGGGCAAGACGTGCTAGTGCCGAACGATACTCCCAAAAAGCAAATTCCCACCGGCTACGATCAGATCAACCTGATGCAAAAAATCGCTTTCAGGCCGAACAATAGCTGGAACTATAATCTGGGACTCCATTATTCCGAGACGTCCGACTACGCCCGGTACGACCGTTTGATACGCCCCGATGAAGACGGCAATGGCCTACGTTCGGCAGAATGGTACTACGGCCCCCAAAAGTGGTTGATGGGCAACCTACAGCTCGAAAAAATGGGCAAAGGGGTATTTTATGATGGCCTTAAAATAACCACGGCCTATCAACATTTCGAGGAGAGCCGGAACGACCGGGATTTTCAGGATCAAATACGGTACACCACGGCGGAAAAGGTCGACGCCCTCTCGGCGAATCTGGACTTCGAGAACAAAAAAATCGGGAATTTACGGCTGTACTATGGAGGCGAATATATTTTCAATAAAGTCGGGTCCGATGGCAGCCGACGAAATATCATTTCCGGCACGGTATCCGAGGGCGCTTCGCGATATCCCGACGGTTCGACCTGGCAGAGTATGGCGGGCTATGTAAACGGCGAATATCAGGCCAAACCGAATCTGACGCTGATGTCCGGATTTCGGTACAGCCACGTTTGGATCGATGCGGTATTCGACACGACCTTTTATCCCTTTCCTTTCGACAATGCCGACCTGAACAACGGTGCCTTGACCGGCAGCTTGGGCATGAGCTGGTTTCCCAAAGAACATCTGCAGGTCACCCTGAACGGGTCGACCGGTTTCCGCGCGCCCAACATCGACGATATCGGAAAAATATTCGATTCCGAACCCGGTGCCGTGGTCGTGCCGAATCCCGATCTGGAGCCCGAGTACGCCTACAATGCGGAACTGGGCGTTCAAAAAAATTTCAAGGACAAGGTCGTTCTGGGCGCGGCCGCATTCTACACCTATCTGGTCGATGCCCTTGTTCGAAGGGACTTTAGGTTCAATGGACTATCGGAAATCGAGTACAACGGGGAGCTGAGCAGCGTGCAAGCCATACAGAATGCGGCTAAGGCCTATGTATACGGTTTTGAGTTCGGATTGGAGGCGTTCCTTTCCGACCAATTTTCCCTCGTATCCAATCTGACCTTGACCGAAGGCATGGAAGAAGAGGAAGACGGTACAGAATCGCCCGCACGCCATGTGGCCCCTACTTTTGGTGATTTTCATGTCATCTGGAAAAAGCAACGCTGGAAAGCCGATCTGTTTCTGAATTACAACGGAGAAATCCCCTTTGAGGACCTCGCCGCATCGGAGCGCGGCAAAACCTATATGTATGCGACCGATACCAACGGAAATCCTTATTCCCCTTCGTGGTATACCCTGAATTTCCGTTCGCAGTTCTCCGTTTCGAATGCCTTAAAGGCATCCCTAAGCC
>DASSWC010000072.1:0-18406 GCA_035705395.1 Pricia sp.
AGGAAAGTCTCGAACTCGTCCGTAAATGTTACCCACTGTTGGTGACTACCTACTTTTATCGGATTTTCGACCAAACTTTTATCGTTAACGTATTGGACTGCCACCAACCAGTCTCCTGCGAATCCCCCTTCATATTCATCCCTTTGATAATTGAGGGCAAAAATAATTTCATTGTTGCCTTCATTCCTAAAAATGGATTCATAGTCTTCCAATAGGTCATATTCTGGGTTATTGAGTACCTGGTCTACCGCTGTATTGGCTTTGTTTAGAGCCTCTTCACCTCCATTTTGGGTTTTAAAAAGCCATAGATTCAAATCCGCTTTTAACATATTTGCCGCCGGTCTGGAACCTACTTTCCGAGTACCGGCTTTATTATCGGGAAACAGGGCAATGGCGGTATCGACGTCTTCCGCTACTTGTTTCAGCACTTCAGTCACGGGAGAGCGTACCGGATAAAGGTTCTCTTGGTCATCCGATTCAAATCCCGTAAGTACTATCGGTGCATCCCCCCATACCCGTGCGATGTAATAATAGGAGAAAGCCCTTATAAAATGGGCGTTGGCCAATACGACATTTTTATCCTGTTCCGATCCGAACGCTATCCCGGGCACATACTTCAAAATCAGATTACAATCGTTTATTGCCCTGTAAAGCCCGGCCCAATTGGTTCCATCGTCCTGATCGTCCAATGAATTCAGAAACATGTCTTGATAGCTTGCCTCAGAACCAAGGGCATCTCCAAAATAACCGCTTCGGTAATCCCCCCAAAATATATAATTATTTCCCAACGCAGCGCGGAACTGTGCCAAGGCACCATACATGGAAGCTACGGCATCACCTTCGGACTGCCACATGGATGAAGTGGTAATAACACTTTGTGGATCTACGTTTAGCTCATCTTCACACCCTAGGGCAAATAGCGTGCAACCTACAAGCATGATCAATTGTATGTTTTTCATTTTATCTTTTTTAACTGTTAAAAGGTAAGTTTGACGCCCAAAGAAATTTTCCGTACAGCGGGATAATTATTGTAATCGTTGTTACTATAGGTGGTCGATGTCCCCATTTCGGGGGAAGTGCCGATAAGGGACGTAAAATAATGCAGGTTATTGCCGGAAACATAGACACTTGCATTTGCCACGCCCAGATCATCGTATACCTCTTTGGGAATTTGGTAGTTTAGGGTTACCTCCCGTAAACAGAGGTAGTCGGCATCAAAATTAAAGGCGCTTGAGGTTCTTTCAAAATTCTGGCTGCCATCCCCGGGATCATTGGCGGTGATTCGGGCATAAGTGGCATTGGGATTGTTCGGACTCCATGTATCCTTGACTTGTTCTACCAGGGCATAGTTATAGGCAAAGGTATTCATGAAAAACCGCATATAGGCACTGTCATTTATCGAATGTCCCAACGCAAAATCAAGAAAAACGTTCAATGACAAGTTTTTGTATTTGAAGAAATTGGAAAACCCTCCGGTGGTATGGGGCACGGTCACCCCCAGTTCGAACTGGTCCTTTGAGTCAATGATACCGTCATTATTGCGGTCTACCCATTCATAATCCCCAGGAAATTTTCTTCCCTTTATCCGTTCCCCGTCCAAAGGGCTGAACCCCCTGGATTGGTTGTCGAAATGGGCATTGTCCGCTTCGGCCTGATCTTGAATTATATGGTCTACCTGATACCCATAATAGCGGTACAGCGGTTCGCCTTCGGCAATTCCCCCATAATCCAATGAAGAGTCGTTCGGATCGAGGACCACTCCCCCGATACGGTTCTTGTACCGATCGTTGTCAGGGAGTTCCAAAACCTCGTTTTTCACATAGCTCCATATTAAACTCGATGACCATTCAAAATTGTCGGTCTTTACGTTCTCGGTCGATACTTCGAAGTCAAATCCATAAAACTTAACTGTTCCAATATTGGTATCGACATTGGAAAATCCCGAAGTGTTGGGAAGGGGTTTGGAAAATATCAAATCTTCCGTCCGTTTATCAAAATAATCGGCAATAATATTTATTCTGTTGTTGAATAGCCCCAAATCAAAACCAATATCCAACTGTGTCGAAGTTTCCCAGCCCAGATTCGCATTGGGCATGGATACCGCCCGTATCCCCGCATTTTCATTGTACCTACTATCCACGGAGTACAAACCTTGGGCATCATAGCGTCCCACCTGGTTGTTGCCCGTTTGACCGTAGCTTGCCCTTAGCTTTAAATTACTCAGGGCATCTATTTTATTAAGGAAAGGTTCCTCGGATATAATCCAGCCTACCGATCCACTGGGGAAGAAGCCCCATCTGTTGTCGGGCAAAAAACGGGAAGACCCATCCCTTCTAAATGTAGCGGACATTAGATATTTCTTTTTAAAGTCGTAAGACAATCTTCCAAAATAACCGATCAATACCTCCTCGTGCATCTCGGACGATGCATCCGTTTTCTGGGGAGCTGCATTTAACGTAGGTATCTTGTCAGTACTGGCACCCGATGCTCTGCCCAAAACATCCTTGTAATTAAAATTCAAGTAGGAATATCCTGCAACGGCCGCTAGGGAATGATTACCAAAGGTCTTGTCATAGGAAAAATAGGCTTCCAGTTTCTTTTGGGTGTCCTGCGAGAAATAGGTCTCGGATGGTCTGGAGCCATCAAATTCGTGTGCCCTCATAAAAAAATCCCGCTGCCATGTCCTTATAAAATAAGAACTATTGACCTTGGCATGTAACCTATCAACCAGATTCCAATCAAAAGTGGCCCCCAAAACAGTACGCTGTTCCTTTCGCGCGTCGTCACGGGTATAATCGTTCCAGAGAGGTGTCGGCGCCAGATTGTTATATCCAGGGGCCGGTGTACCGTCGTCCCAAAAGAGCCGGTGCGTTGGTGCTGTCGACAGGCCACGTGCGATTACATTGCGCTGGTTGTAATGCTCTTCGGTATTGCTTTCCGTAAACGAGAAATTTGTTCCTATTTTAAGCTTTTCCGAAATATGGGCATCAATATTGGCCCGGGTACTAAAACGTTCCCAATTGGAGGCCAAGGCAATGCCATCATCTTTCGTATAACCCGCACTTCCCGAATATCTTAACACTTCGTTTCCCCCATTGATACCCACGTAATAATTTTTCCATACCGCATTTTTGAAGAGAATGTCCTTGATGCTATTGTCCTGGAATATCAGGGTTTTGGTGTTATCAATGGGATCTATCATCGATTTCCATCCATCGGGTACGGTTTCCCCGGCTTCCAAATAACGGGTAGTATATATCGATGTTGCATCGTTTCCGGAGCTGGCCGAATAACCGGATTGAAAATTCCTTTCCGGAAAAGGACTATTTAGCACGGCCGGTCTCACGATGGATATATAATCCTCGGCATTGAGGAAATCATAAAAACGTTCATATCCTTGCAAGGCGGTCGTCGCTTCGAACGTAATTTGGGGCTGACGATTACCCGCCCCTTGTTTAGTGGTTACGAGGACCACTCCGTTTGAGGCCCTTGATCCATAAATGGCGGAAGATGCCGCATCTTTAAGAACCTCAATGGAAGCAATGTCATTGGGATTGATATCGCTCAATCCCAATTCAACTCCGTCGATCAAGACCAACGGCGCATTGCTCTTATTGATCGAGGAGCCCCCCCTGATCCGGATTATTGGATCTGCGCCGGGAGCCGTATTATTGGAATAGATTCTTGCACCGGACACCTTTCCTTTTAAACCTTCACCTACATTACTAATAGGAATGGTTTCCAAAAGGCTTCCGTCAACCTTTGCCACGGCAGTAGTCAGGGTTCGCCTGGATTCTGTTCCATACCCTATCACTACCACTTCGTCCAATCCCGTTGCCGATGGCTTAAGCCTAACATCGATATCCGTTTGACTGTCAACCGATATTTCCTGTGATTCCATACCTATGTAGGAAAAGACCAGTATCGAGTTAGTAGGTAAGGTAATGGTATAATTACCGTCGAAATCCGACGTAACCCCGTTGCTGGTCTCTTTTTGGACAATACTGGCGCCGGGCAGGGGGACTCCTTGATCGTCGGATACGGTCCCCGAAACCGTGATCATATCCTGTGCAGTTGCCTGTGCAAAAGTGAAACAAATAAATAGTAATGATAGGCTTGACAATATTCTATTGCAAGGCAAGGAAAAACCAATAGTTATTTTCGCTGAAAAAATTTTTCTATTTTCCATAATTTTAAAAGGTTCAAATTGGTTTATGCTTTTTTGGATTACGATCGACTCTGAACTCCAACACGGGGATTTTGATGGTTTAATCGTTTATATCGTAAGATTTCCCTTCGTTTTGGTATCGTAATTTATATTTTGGCCATGGCTATAGGCATCGACCATTTCAAAAAATCCCCAATTTTGAAGTTCGGACTTGAATTTTTTTATTTCATCCTTGGACAAGGATGGAAGCGGTTTGCGGCAGGGGCCACAATCTATCCCCAAAATCCCCATAAGGGACTTCCCAGAAACCAAGGCCCCTTTATATTTTATCAGAATATCGATAAATTCGATGGACTTACGCTGTTTGGCCCTTGCCGCTGCGATATTGCCTTGTTCAAAATCTTCTATAATCCCGTAATACAAGGGAGCTAAAAAGTTATAGGTGCTCCCGACCGCTCCGACCGCCCCAAAGGACAATCCTGCCAAGAGCAATTCGTCGTACCCATGGAGAATATCCCATTTGCCGTGGTCCATAGAAAGACATTTTGACATTTCCATTAAGTTATTGGCCGTAAATTTGATTCCGGCCAGATTGGGAATTTTATCTTTTGCCTTGTTTAAAAATTCAGACATGGACAGATCTACACCAGAGAGTACCGGCATATGGTAATAATAGAAAGGTACTTCGGGTGCCGATAAAGCCACGTCCGAACAAAACCCCACTAGTTCTTCTACTTTTGCCGGGCCTAAAAAAGGGGGACCCATCAAAGCAACGGCATCCGCGCCGGCAATGGCCGATTTTTGTGCCATTGTCCTAGCGCTGGCAAGACTTGTGCTTCCCACGTGGGCTATGACACGGAACCCACTTGCTTTTTGGGCAATCCAAGCCTCTATTACACGCAACCTTTCCGTATCGCTCAAAAACATACCTTCCCCTGTGGTTCCGGCAACAAAGGCTCCTTTTACCCCTATTTGTTTTAAATGGTCCGCATACGTTGACACATTCTTCAGATTAATCCCGCCATCCGCATCCATTCCCGTAAAAGGGGCCGCAATCAAGCCTTTCGTTTTATGTATTGTCATTTCTCTACTTAAATTTTTGAAAATTCCACTTGGTTCACATTATATGATAATCCTCAGATTACCTAAATGGGGAGATAGTTGCAATTAAATTATATTGTACTACAATAGTATTCTGCTAATATAGTATTTAATTTTATACTGCAAAAAAAACTTTAGTATTTTAGCATTCTTAAATTCATGTTCCAGAACATTACATCCCGACACAATAGGATCAGCACTTGAAACAATGGCAAAGCACAAAATAGTTATCCAACCGGTAAGAAAGGAGAGTATGGTGGATCAAGTAGAAAAAAACTTGCGCTCCTATATAAAAGAACAGGGTTTTAAGCCGGGCGACAACCTTCCCACAGAAAATGAATTGGCTTCGAGTATGAACGTTAGCAGAAATGTTGTTCGTGAGGCTTTGAGCAGATTTAGAATGCTAGGGTTGATTTCTTCCAACAAAAAAAACGGGATTCAGTTGATCAAGTTCAATTTATTTCCGGCATTGGAACGGGTTTTGGACCCAACGGTATTGGATGAGACTACGCTTCATGAGCTATTTGAACTGCGAATTATGCTAGAAATAGGAATGGCGAACGCCCTTTTCCGAAACGTTACCGAAGAACATATACGTGAACTCAAGGAAATGATTGCAGCCTATAGTGCTTCGAGCAGGGACAAAACCAAGATTGAACATGAAATTAGTTTCCATTCCTATTTATATAAAATTTCCAATAACGAAACGCTATACGGTTTTCAAAAATATCTCAAAATAGTTTTTGACTATGTTCTGGATATTGAGTCCAAGATAGATATCAAGAACATTCCGAAGAGTAAAGTGAATCACCTTAATATAGTCGAGTGTCTTGAAAATGGCACTGTGGAGGATTTCAGACAAATGATGCATGATCATTTTAGTCCCTATTTTACCCTAGAAATTTTCAATAAATCCAACTAAGTATAGTCCATTTATACTTCAATGAGGATATAGATGCGGGAAAACCCGGGTACGGACATGGCGTTGACATCGCCGCAAAATGTGGTTTGTCGCTATTATTTTGGCTGTGCAACTTACTTTAATTGATAGCTCACAAAGGCCACCCGTTGGCTATCGGGCGACCATGAGGGTACGTTGATCGTACCCTGTCCGCCGAATAATTTTGCCATTACCCATATTTTCTTGGTTTGAAGGTCCATCAGCCTCAGCATCACATCTTTGTTGGCCGGGTGCGAACCTGCGGGCACATCGGTACCGAAAGTCACGTATACGATCCATTTGCCGTCCGGCGACGGGTGGGCGAACCAATCGTGGTATTTATCCGTGGTAATCTGTTCCTGGCCGCTCCCGTCGGGGGCCATGCGCCAGATCTGCATGGTGCCGGTGCGGGCGGAATTGAAATAGATGTACTTCCCGTCCGGGGAATAATCGGGTCCGTCGTCGAGAAGTTCCGCATCGGTCAGCCGGGTTTCCCGGCCCCCTTCTACAGGTATGGTGTAGATATCGTAATTGCCGTTGCGTTCCGCACAGTAGGCCAAGGTCGTGCCATCGGGCGACCAGCCGTGCCAGTACGACGGGCCGACCGGAGTAATCTTTTTAGGCGTACCTCCCTCGATGGGGAGCGTATAGATCAACGAACTGCCGCTTTCCGTACCGTCGCTGATGACCATTTGGGTGCCATCGGGTGAAATGCCGTGGTCGTTGTTGATCCTATTGGCGAAGCCCGTATTCACTTTTTCGGGATTTCCTCCCTCCAAGGGTATTTTATAGAGCGATCCCCGGCTGTTATAGATCAATGTTTTGCCATCGGGGGACCAATTGGGCGCCTCGATATGATCTTCGGTATGGTAAACTACCTTTCTGTCGAAGGTGGAAATGGAAATGGTTTCCAAGGTACTTTCCACCCGCTTCAACGAATCGGGCCTTTTTTCCGGTTGCCTTAGAACCACGTTGCCGAACTTGGCGGTCTCGACAGTGTCCGGGTCGTGCGAGCAAACGCCGAGGCCCACATAAAAAGGTTCGGTAAAGGGCAACCTGAGGGAGCCCCCCGCGGATTTTAGTTCCCCGCTATCATCGGCGACCGACATCGAGATATAATCGCCCTCCTTTTCAATACGTATCCGTTTGGGACCCTTGACGTTGGCCTGTATCTCCCGAGTCGTACCGCCCGTGGTATCCCTGAACTGCAGAGAGGTAAGTCCATCGCCATGGACGGCCGCATCCGCATAGGCCGATCCGGGTTCCAGACTTTGACGGATCACCAGGCAGGCCTTGCGATGGGGGTCGGCACCCTTTCCCGACCATTCTATGTCGGCGGCAAGGGAGACGTTGCCGGACATTTTTTTCCATACGAACCGGAATTCATCGCTTTCGCCCCACATATTGGTTCCGCTTCCCGAAACGGTATAGGTTTTGGAAGGGGCATCGTATGCTACCGAACCGGAGTTTCTGACCGGACCGATATCGCCGGTTTTATCGAAGATACCCAGATTTTGGGTACTGTTACAAGCCAGCATGGCCAAAATAAGAAGGACAAAGGATAAAAATTGTGTTTTCATATTAAATCTTGCAGATGGGTTATGAAATATTTTGCATTGTCGGCAGCGCTTTTTATGGAATTAACCGCAAAATTGCCCCCTTGTTCCAAATAATAAAATTCAAGTCCAGATTTTTTAGGATCTGGAAGTACTTCCCGATAATTAATTGAACCGTTTCCCAACTCCGTATAATCTTCAGTCACCTTATGCATATCCTTTATATGCCACATCACGTATCTCCCAGGTTGGGCATCAATTAATTCCTTAGGGGTGTAATCCGAGGAGCGGATTACCCAATACATATCCATTTGCAGCTTGACCAAAGCAGGATCGGTTTCTTTAAGTATGATTTCAAAACCGTTCTCACCGTCATGATCTTCGAATTCAAAGCCGTGATTGTGATATGCAAATCCTAAATTTGCGTTTTGAACCAGTTCTCCAATGATATTGAGTTTGTGGGACATTAATTTGTAGTTGTCGATAGTCCGTTGTTCCGGGGCTATCCACGGCCAGGTTATATAGTTACTATCGATTTTTTTCGCCCCCTTAATACAACGCTCAACGAAAGTTTTCAATTCGTTGTCGGATTTTTCCAGGTAAGGTGAAAATCCGTAATGACCGCTCGTCACCGACAACTCTAAATCATCTAGAATTTGTTTGAATTCCGAAGCTCCAAAACCGTAATATTTATCATGCCCGTCGTCATACCCGTAGATTTCAAAGTGATCGTAACCCATTGCCTTAAGGGCCTTGAGCGTTGCAATGGGGTCTTTGGCCATTTCATCGCGAATTGAAAACAACTGATACCCCATTCTATTGGATGTTTTTATTGTGCTGGGAAGATAGGGCAACGGCAAGATTGCCAAGCTTCCTGGTATGCCTGTTTTTTTTATAAAGCTTCTTCGTTTCATGTGCTCAAGGCAAATTTACTTGTTCTAAAATTGAATTTTCTCGGTTTTTTGTTTGTATCCCCCATCAAGGGGGACTGGGAAGCGTGAAAGCCCGAAATGGCCCCGCAGGCAATGGTCACGAAGAGGATAGGGAACAAAGGGGTGGCCTCGGGGTCGGTCGTCATGTTCCCGATGTTGGCGGGAACGAGTTCGGGGATGTGGTAATTCCCAAGGGGAATCAACAGGCCCACTGCCATCAATAGCATCGCCACCCCGAAAACGGGATACAGTTTGCCGATGACCTTGTCTATGGGAAGCAGGGTCGACAAAATATAATAGACCAAAATGATGCCTACCCAGATCCAGACGCCCAAGGCATTTTCGGTCATGCCGTCGATAATCTTGGCCGGACCCATCAGAAAAACGGTACCCACGAAGATCAGGAATATCCGCCAGGTCGGCAAAGGCATGTAATCGACACCGTCCGCAAGACGGATCGCCGGGGCCCACCGATTTTCATCGACCCCGAACAGCTTCTCGATAAATTTGCCATAGGTGAAGTAGCCTAAAATCAGTACCCCAATGGAAACAAGGAAAGAAACCATTTCAAAACTTTTTCTTATTCCTTGGAAATATATGAAATATGCCGTTACCCTTTGGTTGGTGTTGGAAGTAATTCCCGAAGGTTCGATAAACTTTCTTAAACAAATTGATTTACGGTAGCTTTGCAAAAAACAAAGTGCGTCATGATAACGATTGAAGTAAATTCACTGCCCATGGCCGAGGTCATGCACGATATTTCAAAAGCCTTCGGTACCACGTTCAGTAAAAGTTGCGGGGAATATTTTCTCGATATTCCGGATGATATCGGTAAGGGAAATATTCGGGGAATCAATTTTGATGGCGGCCTGGGAATAATCCAGTATGACTGCCTATTCCACGAAAGGATAGAATTTCAATTTACAGTCAACGAAATACATCCCCTGAAATTTTTATACTGTCTTGAAGGCGCATTGGAACATAGGTTCGAGAACTCGGGGCAAATCCATTGTATCGTCCAGTACCAAGAGGCCGTGGTGGCCAGCGATTTGGTCAATGGCCATATTCTACGCTTTAAAGCCCATACCCGAACGGTCATCAACAGTCTGGAAATTACCCGAAAAATGTTCCAAAAGAAGATAGCTTGCGATCTGGTCACTATGGACAAAACCCTGCAAAACCTTTTCAATGATGTGGAAGCCAAGGCGAGCTTTTATCACGACGGTTTCTACAGTTTGAGATTGGCCGATTTCTTCCGTGAAATGCAATCGTTCGAAGGGAAGGATTTTTTGCGAAAATTATTTTTGGAAGGAAAAGTCTATCAAATGTTGACACAGCAAATACTAGAATACGAAGACGATCTGGCAGATATGAACAACAGGAGCATTCTTCGCCGCTCGGAAGTTGCACAAATCGAGAAGGCCGCAACACTAATCAAACAGCGCATCCCGGAACTGGATACCGTCGATGGTATTGCCCACGAAGTCGGTCTAAACCCCAACAAGCTGCAGGAAGGCTTTCAAAGCCTATACCACCTTTCGGTCAATCGTTACATACAAAAAGTGCGTTTAGATCTCATTAAAGACCTCATACTGAATACGGACCTGAATATTTCGGAAATTGCGAACAGAGTGGGGTTGTCAAGCAAAAGTTACCTATCGAAGATTTTTAAGGAAGAATATGATACCACTCCCTCTAAGTACAGAAAACATTTCATGGATTCCCTTCTCGAAAAAAGGGGAAGCAAAAAATAGGGTTTTGCCTTGACATGGCGGCGCACCAAAATATTTTTGGTTTTATTATTCCTGATAAAAAGAACATTTTACGCTATAATCCTAACAAAATTAACGATATGTCGCCTAAATAATCGGATAAATCATAAAATAAACTATCTTAGAAGTACGAAAAACACCTAATTCCAAAATTATGAGAGACATTGTATGGATTATCATAGTAATACTGGTAATTGGCTGGCTGGTCGGCTTTATGGCATTTCCCGACGTAGGCGGAATTATCCACATTATTTTGGTCGTTGCTGTTGTATTATTAATTTACAAACTGGTGACCGGCAGAAGGGTCTGATAGCAACGAGTGACTTGGCTCGGCAATATCGCAGCGCTACCTTTGGTTGTAAATCGAAAATGATAATGGAAAATTTTTGCTATGCCACCCGGGCATGGCGTGACCAAAATTATCAAGGATGAAAACCAGTAAGTTTACCAGGCGCGCCCTTATAGGCGGCGCAATATCCCTGGCAATAATCCTTGCCGGCAGCTTTCTTCTGGGCAGGCTCAGTGGTTATGAGGCAAAGGTGCTTATCAAGAATTCACTGGACGGCCTCAATACCCTCTGCAATACGATAGCCTTGGCCTCCGCGACCATTTTGGCGTTGCTTTTAACGCTATTGAGCCTGAGCTCAGGTTCCAAATCGGAGCTAAAAAAGGAGCATTACCAAAATGTTCTCCGGATCGCCAAGCTTGACACGGCCGTTTTTATCGCCGCCGTAATCTCATTTTTGGTGCTCAATCTTCCCATTACCGAAGGGGATTCGGTGCCGGAAAACTGGTTCAGCACCATCTATTATATTTCTTTGGGAATATCGTCGCTACTAAGCGCTTCACTGATCGTCGTAGTGCTGATGTTGTACAATACCGTTGTCAACCTCATCAAGATAATCGGACTCGGTATAAAGGACCATCCATTGGCCGAAATCGAACCCAAGGAAGATGATGACTAGGCGCTAAACCCGCAAAAGAAAGGTTTCCTTACTTAAGTTTGATGTCTGTTCCTGCCAGTCGATTTGCAGTACTGCTTCTAGAACGTTGCATAATTTGGCAAAATTATTGGGCTTGTTCACATAGATATTGGCCCCGTTCATAAAAGTCGCTTCAATATCCCTCTCGGAAGAAGACGTTGAGAAAATAGCTACGGAAAGGTTTTTCAGCTTGGGATTGCCCCGAATTTCGCTCAGACATTCCATCCCGTTTTTAACGGGCATGTTCAAGTCGAGAAAAATAAGGTTTGGCATATGGATTTTGGGAAGGTTCAAAAAATCCATCAATTCCTTGCCGTTTTCAAAAAGGGAAACCTTGACCTGAAGGGCCAGTTGTTCCACGGCTTCCGCGAAAAATATTCGGTCATCCTCGTCGTCATCGGCGAGAGCAATAATGAAGGGAATTTTGCTCATTTTCAATATTTGGTCAGGGTAATTAAACACCTTGCAAGGCAAACTAAAAATAAGTAAAAGTTGGAAAGAAAAGAAGAAATTTCTAACAAAAAACAACTTAATTCTAACAATAAAGCAGCGTTTTTTGGGCGGTAAATGGACTATTTTCCAAAAGCCGGACGGTTTTTCGCGCCGGACCCTATTTTTAACTACGCCTTCCGTAGATCATAGCTTTGCTTTGCCCAATTCTTTTCATCAATATAGGATCATCTTTCATATAGGTCTCCATTTCCAAAAAGCAATATTCCGCCAATTCTTCCCACGGTATCAAATCGAAGAAAAGGAGGCCACCTTTGTCACTCTTGACCGCATCGAATTCCAGAATCTGCTTTCGTAAAACAAAAAGTTGGGTCAAATAATCTATGGCCGTCAAGGCCGTACCCGGATCGTTGATGGCAGGCGAACTTGCCTTAACAGCCACTTCGACCAAATGTTTGAAGCCGACCTCGACCACTTCGATGGCCTCGGCCCGGTCGATGCTAATGCATCTTTTGATTTTGCGTGTCAGTGACTTTCCGGGTACTTTGGACACGGCCAGTACCGGTTCGTTCTCCATTACGAAACTTCCCATTTTTTTGAGGAGTTTGAATTCCACCCGCTCCTTCCCCGAAATCGAAACCAGCTTTTTCAGACGGATTTTATTGAGGTAGCCACATCGCTCCATGGTTATGGTGGTTTTCCAATGGGTCGTATCCCTGTCCATCCGTATTTTGGTAAAGGGCAGCGATTTTAATTGGGAAATCTGTACCCTCGTGTTATGGAAGGATTTTCCCAAAACATAGTTCACCTGTATGGTCTGCGAAACGCTGTGAATAAAATAAATGAACAGTAAAATACTACAGATTCCCATCAAAATGGCCAGGGGAGCCGCTAGAGCCGGGAATTCCGAAAAACCTTTGCTCGAAATGAAAATCGCCATGATCAGCGAATAAATAATCGTCCCGCTGGTGACCCCCAGGATTACCTGATGGTACTTATCCCTTAAAATAAGCGGTACAAGTCGAGGTGAATAATTGCCAATGCTTCGGTTCAGGACATCCATGACCATGGTATAACTGAAAACGGTCAAGGTAAAAACGCCTCCGATGGTAAATGACAGGATAAATTTGATGCTTTCGGGATCTGTTATGGCCAGTTTCGGGTATCCGTCCAAAAAGCCAGGGGAAATGATCATCAACACAAAGGCCAGTAAACCAAAGCCAAAGGTGATACATAAGGTCAGAAAAGAAATACTATTATAAATCCTTTGAACGAAGGGTAAAAAATTGATCATTTTTTTCTAAACAATTATGGTGCTGTTGAACACTACGAAGATGGGATAGCTTTCACTGTCACGCTTACAAGCTATTTATTTATGCAATTTAGTCCATCGCCATCACAAATATCAATAAATTTGAACAAGAAAGCGATTGCGAACGGCTGAACCTGTGCCATCGATCAAATTACCGCTCGGGGCGAAATCGAATTTCCATTTTTTGGGATTTGTCGCTTCGGGCGGTGTTTTTTAAATTCGTACCGGTTCGGCGGCATCCGACATTACATCCAACAACACCTATATGGAAATAGCCCTGGTTCTCGGTTTGCTGGTCGTAGCCTTGGTTCTTTTTGCCACTGAAAAATTTTCGGTTGACGTTGTCACCTTAATGCTGTTAGTCGTTTTGACCTTGTCGGGCATCCTGAGTCCCGAAGAGGCCTTCGAAGGCTTCAGCAGTGATTTTATGATCATTCTGGCATCCATTTTTGTGATTTCGGGCGCCTTTTCGGAAACCGGCCTGCTTAACAAGATTGGCTCCCAGCTGATAAAATTGGTCAAAAGTAAGACCCTCTTTGTAGTCTACAGCATGCTTGTCACGGGTTTTCTATCGGCCTTCATGAACAATACTACGGTTACCGCTTTGGTAACGGGCCCCGTGATCGGTATGTGCAGAAAGCTTGAAATAAGTCCTTCCAAAGTCCTGATTCCGGTGGCCTACGCCTCGATATTGGGAGGTACGTGCACGCTCATCGGCACTTCTACCAACGTAGCGGTAAGTGGCTATATCGCGAACAACGGGCTAGATCCTTTGGATTTTTTTGAAATCCTGGGCATTGGCGTCGTATTGTTTGCTGCCGGTATCCTTTTCATCCTCCTTCTGTGGAAAAGGATACTTCCCGATTATAAGGAGGCCAGTTTCATCGAGGAATACCAGATCAAACAATATTTATCGGAAATAGTTATCACCGGACAGTCAAAACTCATAGGCCAGACCGTTTTTAGGTCCGAACTTTCGAAACGGGGAATACGGATACTAAAAATAATTCGGGACAAGGACGAATTTATTCCCAACCGTTCCTCCCGTCTTGAGAAAGACGACATCCTGCTCGTGGAATGTAAGATGGAGGACCTGATCAAGGTAAAGGAATCGACAGGGCTGGAAGTACGCGCCGATACGATTACGGACATTGAGATACAGACGGGCGACATCCGTCTGGCCGAAGTGCTCATAACTCCCGGCTCCACATTGTTGGACCTATCGTTAAAAGAGGCCAGGTTTCGGCAAAATTATGACCTTGTGGTCCTGGCCGTCCACCGTTTCGAGGAAACCGTTTCCCAGGCTATCGGTGACCTTAAACTGAGAATCGGGGACGTGCTCTTGATACAGGGTACCGAAGAGGCCTTGAACACCAATCGGAATTCCATGGAATTTTCATTTATCGGGGATTTTAAGGTCAACATGTTCAAGGAACGGAAAGGGATATTTTCGGCGGTCATCTTCATCATCGCCATCATTGCCGGTTCGTTCAAACTGGTGCCATTATCCATTGCGTTTTTAACGGCGGCTTTGCTGGTGGTGGTCGTGGGCGCATTGAGCGTGGAGCGTGCGTACCAAATCATGAACTGGAAACTGCTTATCCTTATCGGGGGTATGAGTGCGTTCGGTACGGCCATGGTAAACTCCGGGGCGTCGGAGTTTCTGGCCTCTAGTATCATACATCTTCTGGGGGGACTCGGGGTACATTATGTGATGGGTGGATTCGTTCTACTGGTCATTATCCTGACACAACCTATGTCGAATGCCGCCGCTGCACTAGTAGTGCTCCCAGTGGCCCTTGAAGCCGCAGTACTGTTGGAAGTCCAGCCGCGTTCGTTTGCGATAGCCATAATGCTCGGAGCTTCGGTCTCCCTGATCACCCCTTTTGAACCTTCTTGTATTTTGGTCTACGGCCCAGGAAAATATAGGTTTATGGATTTTATCAAAGTGGGGGTGCCCCTGACGTTGATCTTATTTTTCCTGATTATGTGGCTTGTCCCCTATTTCTGGCCTTTGTAAAGATCCATTGCCGTTATCGGTGTTCCTTTTCCCGCGATCCCCTTTCCCCTTGTTCCCCTTCGCAATCAATGGGGCAACCTGTCCCGTAGCAGCCCGTAGACAAAAGTGCCCAACAGCGCACCGCCCAGGACCACCAAAATGGAAAAGTATCCGGCTCCGGCCAACACGTACATGGGCCCCGGACAGGTGCCCGCAAGGGCCCAACCCAACCCAAATATGATACCACCCACCAAATAGCGGGCTATGCTCTTTTTCTTAGGGGCCAACTGCATTTCCCGACCGCCAAAGGCCTTGATATTATTGCGTTTGATGACCTGAATGCCCACGACACCCAAAATCAGGGCAGAACCCATAATGCCGTACATATGGAATGCCCCGAACTCGAACATCTCATAGATGCGGAACCACGAGGCCGCTTCGGATTTGTACATGACGATGCCAAAGAAAATACCTACCGCTAAGTATGCCAGGTGTTTCATGGGTTCAAAGGGTCATATTATCCAAAAATGAACGGAAAAAGCAGATGGACCATCACCAAGCCGCCGATAAAGAAACCGACTACGGCAAACAGTGAGGGCAATTGTAAATTGCTCAGTCCGGAAATAGCGTGACCGGAAGTGCACCCCCCGGCATAGCGCGAGCCAAAGCCAACCATAAAGCCTCCAAGAATCAGAACGGAAAGGATAAAAGGGTCGCCCAGTTGTTCTGTGGCAAAGATTTCAAGGGGCAGATAGGCTTCCCCGGCGCTATCGATCCCATACGCCGCGGAAAGTTTTGCGGCCACCTCCGGATTGATGTCCACGGTATTGTTGGACATATATTGGGATGCTAAAAAACCTCCTATGACCGCACCTATTACCACGACAAGGTTCCAGCGTTCCTTTTTCCAATCAAACCTGAAAAAATCCGCAGCTTTTCCGGCACCACCCAAAGCGCAAATTGTACGCAGGTTCGATGACATCCCAAACTGTTTGCCGGCGAAAAGCAAGACAACCATTATTAGTGCTATCAAAGGGCCGGCAACATACCAAGGCCATGGCTCGTGTATCCAATCCATACTTCCTTATTGAACTGCGAAGAATTGAAACCTGGAATATTAAACACTTTCAGGAACCTCGAATCCCTCCCGATAATCACGTGTCAAATACTGGTCTGCCTCGGCGTCGTTCACGAACTTTTCGGCCTTCGGATCGAACTCCAGCACCCTTCCCGTACGATAGGCGATATTACCGAGGTGCGCCAGGCCCGAGGATAGGTGGGCCGTCTCGACCGGGGCGTTCAACAGGCTCTTGTCCCGTTTTCGCACCGCTTCGATAAAGTTGGCGAAATGCCCGGTGGTACCCCCGGCGCCACGGTCCATCCCCGTCGCCGCCTTGCCGCCGTCGTCGCCCGATTTCCCCGGGGTGCGGTCCTGGCCCATGTAGGTCTTGTACTTGTCGTAGCCGTCGACCACCAGTATGCCCTTGTCGCCGTAGAAGATATTTCCGACGGTGACGCCCTGTTCGGTGTTGGTGCACCAAGGCCGTACCTCGAACTGGATGATCTTGTTCTCATCCGGATAGTTGTAGGTCGACGTTAGTACTTCGGGCGTCTCCTTGGCGTCGTCCCAAAGGAACTTGCCGCCCATGGAAGTGATCTTCGTGGGCAACCCGACGTCGAGTCCCCACATGCAGAGGTCGGTCTCGTGGATGCCCTGGTTGCCCACGTCGCCGTTGCCGTAGTCCCAGTGCCAGTGCCAGTTGTAGTGTACCAGATTTTCGGTGAAAGGTCTCTTCTGCGCGGGGCCCGTCCACAGGTCGTAGTCAATGCCCTCGGGCACGGGAGAGGTGCCCTTGTCGCCGATACTGGGCCTCCAGCGGAAGACCAGCCCGCGGGCCATGTACACGTTGCCGATATACCCGTCACGCAACAGCCCGATGGCCTCGTTGACGGCGGGGGAGCTCCTGAGCTGCACCCCGTGCTGTACGATACGGTCGTACTTGTCCACGGCCTCGACCATCTTGCGGCCCTCCCAGATGTTGTGCGATCCCGGCTTCTCCACATAGACGTCCTTGCCGGCCTGACAGGCCCAGATGACCGATAGGGCGTGCCAGTGGTTGGGCGATGCGATGCTCACCACGTCGATGTCCTTATCGTCGAAAACCCGGCGGAGGTCCTGCTCCAGCTTTACCTTCTTGTCGTACTTTTCCTTAAACTCCCCTTTCCGTTCCTCCAAAAGGTTCATATCGGGATCGCACAGGGTGGCGACCTGAACGTTGTCGAGCTCCATCAGGCTGGAGATATGGTTCTTGCCACGTCCGTGAACGCCCAGCACCGCCGCATTGATGCGGTCATTGGCACCGAATACGTTGGAGGAGACTATCGTTGGGGCAGCGATGATACCGGATCCGGCTACTGCGGTTTTCTTGATAAAAGATCTTCTCGATGATTCCATTTTTTAAAAGATTGGATGAATGATTATCGTAAATTTTCAGGCATTAAAGTACGTATAAATTTTCTTTTAAGGGCAACGGCCGAATTTTCAATAATTAATCCCCATTCAAGCGGATAAATCCGCCGTCAATAGGAAAATCGGTGCCCGTGATAAAAGACGCCTCGTCGGAACATAGGTACAGGGCGAGATCAGCCACTTCCTGCGGTTTGCCCATCCGGCCGATAGGCTGGGTCCTGGAAAGTTCCTCAAACTTTTCTTTCAACGTATCGGGATAGTTCTTTTGTAGGTATCCGTCCACAAAAGGGGTATGTATCCGTGCCGGTGAAATGCTGTTGCAGCGGATGTTGTCGGCCAAATAATCCTTGGCCACGGAATAGGTCATGCTGAGGGCCGCGCCTTTGGACATCGAATAGGCGAACCGGTCGTTGATACCGACCCACCCGGCCACGGAAGCCATATTCAGGATGACCCCGCCCGTTTTTTTCATATATGGAATCGCCGCGTTGATACAGTTATATACGCCTTTGATGTTGACGTCGTAGATCCGGTCCATATCCCCCGGTGCCGTGTTTTCCACATTTCCGATATGGGCGATGCCGGCATTGTTGATGAGGATATTGATCGGGTTTTTGTGCCCGATTTTCGCTATGGTCTTTTTGACCTCTTCGTGGGAAGACACGTCACAGGCATGTGCAAAGGCACGTCCGTTTTCCGATCCGATTTCGGCGACCGTTTCTT
>DASSWC010000073.1:0-2797 GCA_035705395.1 Pricia sp.
CGATTTGGCCCCAATAACCAATACGGATACTTTCCATCGGGAGCATTTGCCTGGAAAATTAACGAGGAGGACTTTATAGGGGATGCCGTTTCGACCTTAAAACTACGCCTTGGTTATGGTATTACCGGTAACCAGGAAGGTCTTGGCTACGGCAATTTTACCACAAGACAACGTTTCGCTGGTATCGGCATTTCGCAAAACCAAAACATCAATCCCCCTGGGTTGGAAATACAGTCCTTTACCAATGCCGATCTCAAATGGGAGGAGACCGCACAGGCCAACATCGGTCTTGATTTCGGCTTTGCCGATGAGCGGTTGACCGGCACCATAGATGTATATCATAAAACAACCAATGACCTGTTGCTGCAGCAAGAAGCGGCCCAACCCTCGCCACAACCTTTTGTCTTCAGCAATCTGGATGCCCAGGTAATTAACCAAGGGGTGGAATTTTCTTTGGCGTATGATATTATCAGGCAGGAAGAGGCCAGTTGGAATTTGGGCTTTAACGTATCCTACAATGACAACGAGGTTAAGGATTTTGCCGGCCTGATCCAGACGGGCGCGATCAGCGGAAACGGATTGACCGGTGCCTTCGCCCAGCTATTGGCCGGCGGAAGGCCGTTTTTCTCTTATTACCTAAGGGAATGGGGTGGCTTTGATGCCGATGGATTTTCTATCTATCCAAATGGGGATGTGCAGCAATTTGTGGACAAAAGCGCATTGCCCAATGTAAATTTGGGCATCAATACCAGTGCTTCCTATAGAAATTGGGATTTCAATGCGTTCCTGAACGGGCAATTTGGATCTTACATCTATAACAATACAAAAAATGCCTACTTTACGGCAGGTATTTTGGCAGTAGGTAAAAATGTAACCCAAGACGTTGTCACCTCAGGGGAGTCAGGGGCGAATGCGGCCGATGTTTCGACCCGCTTTTTGGAAAAAGGCGATTTCCTCCGATTGCAGAATGCTGCTTTGAGCTATAACGTTCCCCTGAGCGGGGAAGGCCTCTTCCAATCCATACGATTATCCCTCATTGGGCAGAATCTTTTTGTAATCACCGATTACTCAGGTTTAGATCCCGAAGTAAACGTACCCAAAGGGCTAAATAACATTCCGTCTTTGGGAATCGATTATACGGCATTCCCAAGGGCAAGAACCTATACATTGGGCATCAGTGCCACATTTTAAAAAATAATACACGATGAAAACAAAAAACATGAACAAAATAGTTGTCTGTATTTCCCTACTGGCATTTCTAGGCTGTACCGATTTGGAAATCGAACAGACCGACTCGGTGTTTACCACGCTTACCGGTGAATTTACGGGAGTTAAAGCGACAGGAAGCCTTGAGAGCCTTTACAACGACCTCAGGGGCCAGATGGAAAACCAAGAAAATATCTACGCGCTTCTCGAGGTTACCACTGATGAATATATGGTTCCCACCAGGGGAACGGACTGGGGCGATAATGGCGTATGGCGTACATTACATCAGCATACCTGGAGCCCTACGCATGTTCGTATCAAGAACACCTGGAACGATATGAACCAAAATGTATACAATGCTACCGCCATAATCGATGAGAGAAGTAAACCCAGTGCACAGCAAGCGGCAGAGGCTAAATTTATACGTGCCCTTAGCGTGTACTGGCTGGTCGATCTCTTCGGACAAGTACCCTTCCGGACCCCGGACGAGGGCCCGGAAATCAATCCGACCGTCATGACGAGAGCGGAAGCTTTTGATTTTGCGGTAAAAGATTTGAACGAGGCGATTCCCGATCTGCCTGCCAAAAGCGATTTTCAAAGCTTGAATAAGGCTACTAAAGCTTCAGCGCGTTATCTATTGGCAAAATTGTTGTTGAACAAGCATATTTATACCGGCTCCGGAACCGCCGATGCCGGCGATATGGCCCAAGTAATCAGTTTAGTAGACGAAATCAAGGCGGAAGGCTTTGATCTTCAGGCCGGTTATTTTGAGTTGTTTACAGATGAGGTAGATACGGAAACCATATTTTTTACGACATCGAGCGTCGGCAATAATATCTGGAATTCCCTACACTACAATCAAGTTGTTCCCGATCAAGCCGGGGGATGGAATGGATTTACCACCTTGGCCGAATTTTACGATTTGTTCGAAGGAGACCCCAATATTAATGTTCCAGGTTCCGGACAAGAGGAACGCCGCGGCTTTGTCCCCACCGACGGTACTAATTTTGGGATAGGGAATGGCTTCCTAATTGGGCAACAATATGATGCCAATGGAAATCCGTATACCGATAGGCAAGGAAATCCTTTATCCTTTACCAAAACCTTACCTAACGGACTGATTGTCAATAGTGAGGTAACCGGTATACGATTGCTTAAATACAACCCTGCCAATGGTGCTTTTGCCAACCATAAGGTTATATTCCGGTATGCGGATGCCCATCTAATGAAGGCCGAGGCCATGATGCGCAGCGGAGGGGATGCGACCGCAATGGTCAACGAATTACGTGTTTTGAGAGAAGCCGAGCCCTTAGGCAGCGTCACCGAAGCGGATTTACTGGCGGAACGTGGACGGGAACTTTATGGAGAACTTTGGAGGAGAAACGACCTTATTCGCTTCGGTCAATTCACCGCTCCTTGGGCTTTTAAGGAAATTACAGGGGACGAGACAAAAAATCTATTCCCGATTCCTTCTACCGCCTTAATCTCAAACCCAAACTTGGTGCAAAACCCAGGCTACTAAATCCTGCTACATTTAAGTGTTTGATGGCCCTGACATTAACGTCAGGGCTTTTTTTATTTCGTTTGCCAT
>DASSWC010000074.1:0-2969 GCA_035705395.1 Pricia sp.
AAGGTCGTTACCGACCAATGCATCGAACGTTTCGGAAAGGGGAATGCTGACGGAGCCCAAACTAATATTCAGACCGAAGCATACCGCAAGGAAGAGCAATAAGCCTAAAAAGGAAAGCCTGTATTTATTTTGGGTTTTCAAGATTTTGGTCGTGTTCAAAAATTGAGATTAAGGAACGGATTCGAAATTGATACTATTGATCCAATACGAAAGCGCCCTATTTTTATAATGGCAAACCCAAATTGGAATCGGGCCTGCGCCGGGTTTTGCATTATGGTTCCAACGGCTTAAAAAAGAAAAGCTCGTGATGCGGCAACAGTTTTGGGTGAAAGATATGGATAAGATCTTTCAACACCATATCGGGCCGTTGCGGGGCGAGCTCGTAATACAGCAGACCACCCGTTTCGCCTGTGGTACCGGCATACGTATAGATATTCCGATTTTTGAAGGCGTCGAATTCCCGGTAATGCCGGTTGGATTCCCCCAACGAGCTGTAGGATGTAAATTGCGAGGGGGACACCCAAAATTCCGCCGACTTCCCTTTTTCCAGAACGGTTTCCAAACTCAGCGAAAGGCTCCCGGTTTCGGGGGTATCTGCCCATAGATAACTGGCGTTGGCATCCTCGATAAAATGGGCCGCCCAACTGTTGCCGCCGGGTAGGTACCAAACATCCTTATAGAGTGCCCCACTAAGCACGGACGGCTTTTTTGTGGCGGTTCTTGCCAATTCCGCAGCCTCCAGATATGATTTTTCTATTCCCTCAAATATGCTGTCGGCCTCATGTTCCTTGTTGAAAAACGGGGCAAAAAACTTGATCCATTCCGCTTTGCCCAATGGGGTTTCCTCCGTCCAGTCCCCATTATACACCACGGGGATGTTCGCCCGTTGTAGGGTAGCATAGGCTTTGTTCCGTCCCTCGACCCCGAATCCGACAACCACTTCGGGATTCAGTTTCAAAACTCTTTCGGTATTGATCGATCGGTTGCTGCCCAGCTCCATGACCTGGCCGGCAGCGATGCGTTTTCGGGTCTTTTCGGACGAAACGTATTCCGTCTCGGGAAATCCTACCAGTTTATCTACGACCCCCAAAGCCTCCAACGCGGGAATATGGGTCGTAGAGGTAACAACGATCCGCTCGACCGGTACGGTGACAATGGCGTCGTATTCGTTTCTGTTCAACGTCATCGCCGCCATTTTTTCCCGGGGCACCAAGGCATAGGTAAAGGCGGTCTCGGCATCCGGCCACGGGGAGGCCACTTCTATGACGGTGAGTCCCGATTCGGATTTTTTTACGGTAAAGCCGTTGGCATAGCGTATCTCGGTAGGTCTAACGCTATCCAGAGGTATACCTGTATTGTTTTTTTTCTCTTTGCAGGCAATAAAAAACAGCAGAAAAGCGATGAACCCTATTTTATACACAACGGGATTTATTTTGTCTTCAAAAGTAGTATTATTTGAAGTTTGTCTTGAAATACTGGGCAAATTGTTTACTTTCGCCCTGAATTTTGGTTTCCATTTCCTTTTTTGGGATGGGATTAAAAGGGAATCCGGTGCAACGCCGGAACTGTTCCCGCAACTGTAAGCTTCGTGCCGCGCCCTGCAAGGATGGGGAGGTATGGCTGCCATTTTCTTCGAATACCACTGTCCCATTTTGGCGGACGGGAAGGTCAATGGCAGTACGCAAGTCAGGAGACCTGCCAAATTCAAACACACATTGTTAAACTTTCGGGATAAAAGTTTACGTATGGTGACAGACATACCGTATACCCCGTATATATGGAGTGAAAAATGAACAAGGACTTTTTGGGCCTTTGTGCAGCCGTCTTGGTGTGCTCGGGCATTGCCGCACAAATTGGGCAAAATGATTCCACACGCCTTCAGCAGCTGAGCGAGGTGGTGGTCAGTGATTCACGTTTCGAACTGAAGCGCGAAAATTCCGGTAAAACGGTCATTAGGATCGATTCCGATGACATGATGCGCAATCAGGGCAGGAGTGTCGCCGAGATTATCAACAGCGAGAGTGGAATTGAAATTGCGGGCAGCCGCGGCGGGGATGGTACGGTCTACGGTAATTTTGTCAGGGGAGGCCGTGGGCGCCAGATGTTGGTGCTTATCGACGGGGTGCGGGTCGCCGATCCCTCATCGTTCTCATCGGGCTATGACCTACGCTTGCTTTCTACTGCCAATGTAGCATCCATTGAAATCATTAAAGGGGCATCGAGCACCTTGTATGGTACGAACGCGGCAACGGCGGTCATTAATATCACCACGAAGGCAGCCAGTACCAAAAAAATAGCCGGTAATTTTCAATCCAGTGTTGCCACCGATCAGACCTCGGAAGACCAAAATTACAACGTCTCCCGTTTTGCCAACAGTGCCCAAGTAAGTGGTACCTTGCAGCGTTTTTCCTATTACGTAGGATTCTCGAACCAGTATTCCGACGGCCTTTCGGCCTTGGTCACACCCGATAGGGAACGGGACGATTTTTCACGGTTTGGAACCCATGTGAGATTGGGCTATCATTTCAACGACAATTTTAAACTCCGTATTACCGGTAACCAAACCAAGCTGCGCACCGAATACGATGAGACATCCGGGGTGATGGATGCCGATTACGAAACGGCTAGCAAGCAAGACCGGCTAGGGTTGAACGGTGAATATTCCTATAAAAACGGTTCACTGCAGTTCAATACGGCCTATTCGGGGTACAACGGTGAGACCTACAGTAATTTTCCAAATAGCTTTCAAGGAAAAAATGTTGTGGCCGATGTTTACAACAAATACAGTTTTAAAAATAAATGGTATACCGTTTTGGGGCTGAACTACATCCGGGATCAGGCGGAATTGACGATGGACGAAAAATTTACTATTGTAGACCCCTACATCAACGTGGTCTATGTTTCCGATTTTGGTTTGAACCTTAATACGGGGGTTCGCCTGAACAACCATTCCGAATATGGCAGTACCT
>DASSWC010000075.1:0-2765 GCA_035705395.1 Pricia sp.
CTAAAGCTCAAGGAAAGGCAAAAGGGCTGGGAGGCATCCGCCCGCTCAATAAAATCCATCGCCCGTTGCCCGGTGTACCTTGTCAAGTGTACCGTATCGTTGCCGAGGGTCTTGTAATAATACCCGCGTCGGTCGTCGTAGGCATTGTTGCGGTCGTAGGATTCGAATTCATCGAACTGTTTTTCCATATAATTATAACTCACGCCGTATTTGCCATAGAATCCCGTTCTATATCCGTTGTTTTTAAGGATGGTCGGGTAGGAAGCCTTCATATACGCGCTGTGGATATCGCCCGAACTAAAATCAAATCGATGGGTACGCTCGTGGAGTCCGGTAAGGATGCTGGCCCGGCTGGCAGCGCATATCGGCGTAGTGACCAGGGCATTTTTGAAATAGGTTCCCTCCTTGGCCAATTTGTCCATCTCGGGCGTGGAGATCAGTTTGTTTCCCGCATAGCCCAGGGCATCGAAGCGCTGGTCGTCGGTAAGAATGAAGATGATGTTGGGTTTATTTGGTCTGACATTCGAATTATCCATTTGACCGGAAAGGGGAAAAAGTACGACGTAAAAAATGCCACTTACTATGCAAAGCCGGAAAATAGATTTCATCCTAAATTCTTAAACGTCGTTTAGCGGTATTAGGCCTCCTCTTATTTCACAGGTCCTTCAACCTAATATTCCGGAACTCCACCGTCATCGGGGGTCCCACATGTACCTGCACCCCCAAATATCCGGATGATCTTCGGTTGATGGTATCATTGTCGGTAACGTCACTCATCAGAATTCCGTTGACAAAATGTTGTAGTCGGTTGCCCTTAATGATCAAGTGTACGTCGTTCCAATCCTCGCTTTTGATCTTTGTTTTGAGGGAATCGGATTCCCCAAGCGATGCCACCACTTCCCTACTCTGCCAGCAGTTGTTTTTAACGTTGGCCCGTAAAGATCCGGGGGCGTCGGGATTCTCCTGTGCATTAATGATCACCTTCTCTCCGCGATAGGCGAGCGTAGTACGTTTCTTCTCCTCGTAGTTTTGGCCGGTATATCGGTTTTTTCCATCGATGTCGGCTTGATAACCCCGCAAGGCATGGGGAATGGTATCTATTTTTTCGCTGCGGTAGTTGATGCCGCTGTTTCCTTCCTCCGCGATCCTGAATTCCAGTTTCAGTTCAAAATCGTCGGGTTGGCCGCCTTGCCAGACGATAAAAGTGTTATTATCAAGTAGCGTTTCGGGGGTGACCTCACCGGTCAGGTTGCCGTTTTTGACGCTCCAATACTTTGGATCGCCTTCCCAGCCGTTTAAGGTCTTGCCATCGAAAATCCGTACGAAACCTTCTGCGTCGGTGGCCGTAGTTTTTTCGGTCTGGCCATCGGCCCTATCCTTCTTTTTTTCTTTACAGGATTGCAGGCCGATACTTAGCGCAAGGACTATCAAAATTGAGCAGGGGATTTTCATTTCAGCTATTTTCATCTGTCGTTGTTTCGGTTACTGCGTTCTGTATCGGCTAATATTGTTAACGGGACACCTGGGTTTGTCCCTCTTTATCCGTATAAATGGGATGCTCCGGATTACCACCAGCCTTCAGAAATGTCAACAGGTCTTTGACCTCATCCGCGTTCAACCGGTTGATCAATCCCGGTGGCATAAGGGAGATAGTGGACATCTGTTGGTCGACCACATCTTCTTTGGGAAGCTTTCGGGTCATTTCAGGGGCATAGGGATTTTGTGAGATGATAAAATTCCCATCTTCCTCGCTGATCAACCGTCCCACCACTGTCGTTCCGTTTTTCAGGGAGAACTCCGTGGAATTGTACTGGTCCGAAATCGTTTTGTTGGGCTCGATAATGGCTTCCATCATATCCTCGGGGGTAAAACGGGTACCCAATTGGGTGAGGTCGGGACCTATATTCTCGCCTTCCCCGCGCATAGCGTGACAGGTGATGCAGGTAGTCGCGGCGTACATGTTTTTACCATCCTCAAAATCACTCCCCTCCAGACCGTCGGCCAAAAGGGATTTTACGTCTTCCATTTCCCAATCCTTTCCGGGACCCTCGGGCTGCTCGGCCTTCTGTACCAATTCGTTGCCCGAGCTTCCTACGAGGGAATCCCCTGAAATCGTATTGAAATGCTCAAACTTGCTTTTGGGAACATGCGTTAAAGCAGATTGTCGGGCCTTGTCGATAAACCCGATATAGCTGCGGCCGGCCTTGAAGGAAAAGGCCTTGTAGAACCACTTGAAATAGTCTTCCTGCAGTTCGGGTGTCCAACCGGTATCGACCTCGGACAGAACAATACCGTAATAGGTATGCTGTGCCGGGGGCATGTTTTTTAAGGTAAGGGCGATGTCCATGCCGTACTGTGGATTTCGCAAGATGAGATCGGAGGCATCGGTGGCCGTGTTGTCCATTACCGAAGTTCTTTCTCCAGCATCGGATTCCAAAAGGGCCAAGGTCGTTTCGACAACCTTCGGACTATCCAAGAAGGCGAGCGTTTTGCTCAGGGACTTGTTCAGCACCTCCGACTTAGCGGGATAATGGGGTTGCAAATATTCGGCTACTTGGGTCTTTAGTTCCTTGTTGGGATTTCCAAAACGGGATAGCGTAAGCTCGAAAGCCCGTAACAGATTTACGTGCTGGCTGGTGGACAATCCTTCATAATTTATATCCATCAGTGCCTTTAGCATCCGGTCCCGCTGCGAGGCATCACCATGTCTCGCCAATGCCACCATGGCCTGTATCTTTATTTCCGGATCTTTTTCAGTAAAAACC
>DASSWC010000076.1:0-7823 GCA_035705395.1 Pricia sp.
GACCTTCAAGGAGACAATATCACTTTCGTAATCGATGAACAATTGGGCCTTGACATCCTGCGGCAACACATATCCGGGCACACCGACGGCCACGGGATGCCCTTCGTGGGACAAACTTTCCCCGATATCCTGGATATCTTCGGAAAGGATGAATTTCAGTGAAAAATTTTGTGTCTCGTTGGGCGAAAGGATGCGTGAAGTGGGCTCGTTCCATTGTTCCACCCCTTTCCATTCGTTTTCCGCATAGGCCTTGCTATGGGCCATCCACTCATGGAAACCCTCAAAAACAATACTTCTGGGAGTGGGGTCGTCTAATAGGGGCCTGTATGCCTCAAAAGCCATATTCTCTTTGGGCAGCACTAACAGTACGGGGCCCTTTCCGCTCAATCTTTTCACTTCGAGATAGCCCGCATCCCTTCCTATATAGGGGTCAAAAAATACGTTCTGCGCATGGGTCTCGGTCAATGACTTTCCTTCCAGGATGTTATTGAATATCATTGGAACACCCAAAGCCCCGATTTCCACGGGCACATTTTGTTCATTGGTAATTTCAAACCGCATTACCAATCGGTCGTTGTGCAGTTCATAGTACCGTTTTATCGAAACCGGTATGTCAGGGGGCAATGTATTGGCCAAATCGGCAGCAGCAAGAACGTTGCCCGCGACCTTCAAGGGCCGTACCTCGGCGCGACGGGTGGCCGTGGAATATCTTCGCCACTCCCCGGAGGCATCCTTTATCCTAAGATTGATGTCGCCCAAGTGATAAAGACTGTCCTTGTCCCTGATTTCCAGCCGTTCGCCCGGGGTGAAATCAAAATAAGGTTCTTGGTTCGGACTAAGCGCAGCAACGGTTTGTGACGCCCTTACCAATTTCAGTTGAAAGTCAGGGGTACTGAATTTTTGATAAACATCGGCAACGCCCAAGGTCGATTCCCTCTTTTCGATCTTGTCCCAATACGTTTGCTGCGCTTTTAGGGTCGACATGGAGACCAAACAAAATCCCCAAACCATCCAATACCTTATATGCTTCATTTTCTTGTTCGTTAGTTTTCCCCGATTTCCGGGTGCAGGTGCTTACCGAACCGGGTACCCTATGATTTGCGCTTTCTATTCGAACTGCATAGAGAATTTCCACTGGGTCGCATAATCCTTGGTCAATGGAAGGTCTTGCAACAGGCCGCGCAGCAGTTCTATAGGCATCGGACCTTCCTGCATTACCCTGTCGTGGAACTGTTTCTCCGTCCAGCCCTGTTCCAACATTTCGTTCCTTAAAGCATAAAACTGTAGGCCCCCCACCATATAGGCCAATTGATACAATGGCGGATAGTTGGTGGTAAAGGATCTTCGTACCTCGGCCTCCGCATTGGCATACTCGTGGCCGACTTCATCCACCAACAGGTCTATACATTCTTGCGGGGTCATTTCGCCGAGGTGGAATTTAAGGGAGAAGATGATTCTTGCACATCTGTGGATTCTCCAAAAGAGCATGCCGAGTTTTTGCTCGGGGGTTTGGGCGAAATTTTTGTTCCACAGGATGATTTCCCAGTACAAAGCCCAGCCTTCGGTCCAAAACGGGGTGGAAAAGGCCCTGCGGTAACTTTTGTGGCGGCTGGTCATAAAGTGTTGTAAATTATGGCCTGGCAGCAATTCGTGTTGTACCGTTGGAAACGAAAAATTGGGATTGTTGCCGCGCATGCTCATCAATTTATCGGGATGGTCCATTTCATGGGTGGGATACGAAATACTGATTTCCCTCCCTCCCGTAAAAAATGGATTGACCTTTTGACGTTCCGGGGTCATCATGATCATACCCCATGTTTCCTTGGCCAGGTCCGGCAGGGTAATCAAATCCTTTTTTTCGATAAATGCAACGGAATGGGAATAGATATCCATGATGGCCCGGGGCTGTTCCCCGGGCGGAACATAGGTGTTCTTTACATGCTCCAGGGCCTTTTTCCAATCATCGCCAAATCCCAGCTCACGGGATGCCTTGATCATCTCGTTCCTGCACCATGCAAATTGTTCCTCGGCGGCTTTTATAAGTTCCGCTGGCGTATAGGGAATGAACGCCATGGACAGGCTTTTCTTTAGGGAGGCCTTTCCAATGGGTTTGCCCATGATTCCGCTTTGATCGTCTTTGACGCTGTCCCGTGCATGGTTGCTTTTAAGGAATTCGGCATACGCCTTAAGCTTTTTGTTGAGTTTTTCATAGGGTTTTTCCGCCCACCACGTAAAATCTGGGTCATAGCCGTAATAAAAATCGTAAGCCTCCGTCAAGCCTTTTTTGAATGAAAGCACCACGTTGGCTGCATTCCCTGCTGTTTGCCAATCCTTAAAAGGCCTGGATTTTCTCGCTTCCATTTCCGAATCAATGGCCGCGGCGGCATCCTGAAGCAGCTGTGCCAATATTTTGGCATCCGGCCTTATCCCCCTCCGCCGTCCGTTAATAAAGGGAAAGAGGGTTTTGGCGAAATGGCCTACTTCGGCCACTTTCCTGAAATCGGTATGGTCTTGGCTTAAAAGATAGGCTTCTTTGTCCACCAGGTTCCCTAAAAGAATATAGTCGACCTTAGCTTGCTGTGAGAGTCCGCCAAAATCGACCTTATCCAATTTTTTCTTCCAGTCGGAATAAAAAGTGGAGAACCGCGTATAATATTGTTCAGACTCATCAATGATATAGGTGCGGTCCAACGCCCGGGTATCCGCCTCAAATTCGGTGACCCTATCGGCCAACCTGCTGGTCTGCGCCGTGGCGAGGGCCCCGACCAGGGCCATCCCCAGGATTCCGATGCTTTTTAAACCTCTTTTGTGCATGTTCGGTTTTTCATTTCGTTTTTCAAATGTAGGCAATGGCTTTATTTCAGGGTAACATCCAAATACACGGAATGGCGCCCATAGGTTTGATAGAAAGGCTTGAAAACCACCCCCTCGATCAAAAATTCCAATGCTGTCGGATTGCTCTTGAGGGATTTGCCAATATCCCCGGCATCCAACGTCAGCTTGCGCCACTCTTTTCTTGGCCCAGACTCCTGTGCCGCCAACAGAATAGGCCCATAAAAGAGACTGGCAATGTTTTGCTGATCCATGACCGGAACTAAATGGAACTGAAATGGTATCCGTATATCAACGGTATCGCCATCCTTCCAATTGCGGGACAGGCTAAGGTACGTTCCCGGTTCGGCTTCCACTTTCTCCTCCACCCCATTGACTTTTACAAAAAACCCTTTAGTGGCCCATTGCGGCACCCGTATTTTCAAATCAAATCTTCCGCTGCCCTTGATGGTCAATTGGGTATTATCCTCTTTTGGAAAAGCGGTTTGCTGTCGAACGATAATATCTTTCCCCTTCCAATGTAGTGTGGAAGGGACGAACAGATTGACATAGAGGGCATCGTTATCCCGACTTTTAAAATATATGGAATTCTGAAGTTTGGTACTGCTCTCCAAAGCGGTTCCGTTGCAGCAGGTAAATCCGGACATATCCGGGTTGCCAAAACGTTTTATGGATCCCGGCCTCAAGGGCACGTGATAGGTGTTGGCGGGACTGTCCTCTGCCACCGAGGCAAGGATATGGTTGTATAGCCCGCGCTCATAATAATCCATCAACTCGGTTCGCTGGTCGAAAAGGAACAGGTTTTTGGTCAGTTTAAGCATGTTGTAGGTAGCGCAGGTTTCATTTTGCCCCCCTTCCGAAAAACCATTTTCATACAGTGTGGCCGGTTGACCGATAAAACATTCTGCATTGGCGGGATTCCGTGCGCCCGCAACCCCGCCAATGCTGTACATATAGTCGTTTTTCACTTTATACCAGAAATTGTCGGCCACCCTGTAATATTCGGGCATTTCGGAATTACGGTACATTTCAAGTGCTCCCACAATCTGGGGGATGTGCTGGTTCGCATGCAGGCCACGGAACGTATCCACATTTTTGGCGAGGCCGTGTGAATGTTCTGCATCTCCAAAGAATACGTTGATATTGTCGAACAATTGCGCCGTTTCGAGGTAGCGGGGCTCCCCGGTCACCCGGTTTAGGCGGGCCATGGCTTCGTTCATGCCGCCAAACTCACCGGCGATATATCTATTCCACATGCTGATCAAGGTATCGGTCGGCAGTCGGTTCAATCGGGCATGTACCCAGTTGCCCATTCCCTGGGCGATTTCCAAGGCTTTGTTGTTTCCGCTCATTTCATAAATATCCAATAACCCCGCCAAAATCTTATGTAAGGTGTAATACGGTGCCCAAATCTGGGTGGATTGTGTGCCATAGGTAGCGCCATTTTCCAGCATGATGAACTGGTCGGGCGGATAGGCGCTGATAAAGCCTTCCCCCCAGTTCCAATAATCGGTACGGATGCCTGTTTGGCTTAGGTCGGAATCATAGGACGGTCTCCCCGGACCTGGAGGTACCGCCGTGGGTTCCGCCTCATGGTCACCACCCGCTTCAGAAGGGCGCCCCGAAAGTCTGGACAGTTTATAGATCACCTCTACCATATACTCGATTTTATCGGCAAAATTGGCCTGCAACACCTTGTCATGGCCCGTGCTGCTATACGCTTGTGCAAGGGCCGTCAAGTAATGTCCGGTGGCGTGTCCCCTTAGCTTGGTTTCCTGGCTGTCCCAGCCTTCCAAAGGCTCAGCTCCTTCAGGCTGGTCTTGGCCAAAGGCATTGCGAAACATATATAGAAAGGAGTCCGGGTTGGTCTGCGCCAATGTAGTTATGAATTTGTCACGATTTTCAATAAATTGGGTTCGCTGACCGTGGGCATCTTCATCCAAGGATACCTGATTGAGCCCAAACACTTCCAGTTTGCGGTCGGGGGTTTCCGAGTCTACACCTGTCTTCACCGTTACCTGTGCCCTCGGGCGAAAGTCCGTTCCGGCTACACGGCCCATAATCTCATACCTTCCCGGCTGCAAAACTTTCGTATTGTCCGTTGGGGATGGCCATAGAACACGCACTTCGGGCCCTTCGACCCCATCGCGGTACTTTCCCTGGACATAGCGCGGCAACCTCGGCAGGTACCCCACGTTGGTTTCTATTTCGACGTCGG
This sequence comes from Pricia sp., assembly GCA_035705395.1. Lineage (GTDB taxonomy): Bacteria > Bacteroidota > Bacteroidia > Flavobacteriales > Flavobacteriaceae > Pricia. Next base: position 5,051 of record DASSWC010000076.1, read on the forward strand.
AAACTCCGGTCAGATATGTATTGTACAATTGAGGGACCCCCGGGGCAAACTTTGGCAGGTCGTCTTTCGGTTTTTCCCTTTTTACGACTCCCCCGTCCCCGCTTAACGCCATGTGGTGGATCCTGGCTATCTCCTCGTCGTTTAATGGAATTCTATACATCCGGAAGTCATGGATTTTGGCATCGAGATAAGGGTTTCCCCCAGCCACTGACCTCCCGATATAAAGCCGGTTTCCCGTGGAGAACAGTTGGTCCAATTCCATTTCCATATGCCCTGCCGTTGCGACCTGCTTTCCATCGATGAAGGCCGTAATGGATTTCGATGGGATATCGAGCACTAGGGCAAGGTGAACCCATTCGTTGATTTCAATTTTTGGGCTTTGGGACCGGACTAGGTGTTCATCCTTAGCATTTTTGACTATATGTGCCTGATAGCCCGGCTTTTGTTCCGTTCCCATTGGAGCCACAAAAAAATGAGTATTTTCATCCTTTCCAAAATCAAAAAGTCGCTGCCCGCTATCCTCTGAACGCAAATACACCCACGCGGTTACGCTAAGCGATTCTTCTCCTGCTACCGCCTCGCCGGGAATGGAAACGAAGGACTTCCCGCCGGCCGGCAAGGAAAGAACCTTGCCGAACCGATCATCGGCTACAAATTCGGCTTTAGACCCATGCAGCCTGGCGTGCCAGTTATTCCGTGACCAATCCTTTGTATCCCCATCAAAAATATACCGGGCGATCATCCCGGTTTCACCGATTCCGTCCAGAATCTGATTCCCTTCTTGTCCCTGCGCCGGTGCTGTTCCCCCAACATAGCACATCAGGAATGCACCCATGAAAAACCTACCTAGTTTCATTTGCTTATTTTTTCCGTGGCCGGATGTTATTATTCTCCTATGCTAAAATACGTATAACAAGTATAAGAAACACACTTATTATGGTATTATATTGACCTAATGTTATTGATAAAGCGTGATTTTTAATGATATTTGTACAAAAACCCAATGAAGGTCCTTCCATTCAAAGTTCCAAAATCCAAGGATGAGGCGCTGATCTACCAAGTGGACCGGGGAAGGATGTTCTACGAACAACTGCACCAACATGCGGAAATCCAGATAAGTTATATTGGACAGGGCACCGGATCCCTAATTGTAGGGGATACCATCAATGAATACAAAGAAAACGATATTTTGGTCATTGGAAGTTTTGTTCCGCATGTCTTCAGAAGCGATATCGGCGCGGTGGAAGAATCTATTATGCACACCTTGTTTTTTGATGGCACCCCGGGCGGGGAAAATTTTTTTGGTCTTCCAGAACTCAGCATAACCAACGATTTTTTCAAGCAAGCAGAATATGGGATAAAGGTATTATCCAACAAGGATAGCATCATTGCCCTTTTCAATAAACTTGCCGAACAGAACAAACTAGAACAGATAGCTACTTTATTAATGATTATCAGCCAAATCGCCAAATCGGCGACAGAACCCTTGTCTTCCTTTGTCTACAAAAAATCCTATACGGACCATGAGGGAAAGCGGATGAGCACTGTTTTTGATTATGCCATGGAACGCTACCATGAGCAGATAACCTTGGAAGACATTTCCGAAAAGGCGAACCTGAGCAAAAACGCCTTTTGCAGGTATTTTAAAAAGCGAACCAACAAAACGTTTTTCCAGTTTTTGATCGAAATCCGCGTTAATAACGCCTGCAAATTAATCATCAACAAGCCGGAACTTCCCATTTCCTTGGTTTCGGAGCAATGCGGTTTTAGCAATATTGCCAATTTCAACAGAAAGTTCAAGCAGTTGAAAGGTTGTACTCCCACACTGTACCGGGCGCAGTTTTAGCGAAAGGAGAAAAAAAGCCCTTTCACGTGGTTTTGAGACGGCTTCCTACATGGCCGCTCCCTCAAAACAATCTCTAAAACTATCTAATACCCGGGATTTTGGGTTAGATTGGAATTGGTGTTCAATTCTTCCAAACCTATCGGAAACAGGGTCGTGTAATCTCCCTTCGGGGTGTGGTTGTACCAATTCTTGGTTTGGTAAACCCCGAACCGGATCAGGTCGGACCTTCTTCTGGCCTCCCCTGCGAATTCCCAGCCCAATTCATCCAAAAAGCGTCCGAATGGCACAACGGATTGGTCTCCCGGATCATCGATGCTGCCATCTTCGGCCAGGGTTCCATATTGTACGGTGGTATCCCCCTCCAATTCGACACCCGTTACCACAGCGTCCGCAGGGTCATCAAACGAGCGCATACGTACTTCGGTAACGATAGTGGCCGCTTCATCACTGCGGTTCGTCCTAAGAAGGGCCTCGGCTTTCATCATCAACACGTCGGTGTATCTCAAGAAAGGAAAATCAACGCTTAGACCTCCCGTTGCACCTGGTTCAATCTCATATTTGCCGCACCTGAAGCCATCGGTGAAATCACAATTATAGATGCTCGGCATTTCCTTTACAAGGGTCATCACGACGCTACCATCGGAGGCATTCAATTGATCTCCCATCAGCCAGGTTTCTGCCAAACGCTTATCATCGGGGTCATAACTGTCTATAAACTGGGGGTTGCAGCTTGAACCTCCCCAAGGTTGGGCCTGCATATCGAAGACCAATCGGTGATCGGGCAGGAGCATTTTCATATGGGCACTCCATTGTGGTGCAAAAATCTGGTCGTAGGGTATGGCGAACACCATCTCGGGGTTCACCTCATTTTCCGTACTGAAAATATCAGAATAGCTGGACGACAGCCCGTAGGCGCCGCTTCCGATA
>DASSWC010000077.1:0-4846 GCA_035705395.1 Pricia sp.
CCTGGGTGAGGCTTTTATCGGTGGATGTCTGTTTCGACGGCACCACCAAGGCGATGGTCTCGGCGAGATCCCCGACAATATGGTAGCTTTCCTCGAGTAGCCACAGGGGAATGTCCGCCAGTTCGGACGCCCATTCCCGCAACAGGGTTGTGTTCACCGGCCGTGGCGGACGGCGGTGGGAAAGGATGGCAATGGTCCATACCTTGTCCGTATCGGCGGCGACCTCAAAGTAATCCGCTAACGCCTGCACCTTGATGGTAATCTTGTTGGTGCTGTCCAGGGTTTTTATGAGTTGTGCAAAATTTTTCATAGTAAACGAAATGGTCTGCTTTTTTCAGGGATCAGAAACCAAGAGCTAAAAAAAGCACGGAATCGGTTCGACTCAGGAGGCGTCCCTTGGCGCATCCACTGTTTCACTATCTTCCTCGCCGTACTGCGTTTCCTCCGTCCGGGCATCGTATCCCTGTTCCCGCAGGTATTTTGAAAAGATATCCGAATAGCCATGGGTGCAGATGATTTTTTCCGCTCCGGTGGCCCCGATGCTTTCTAGCAGTCCGTTCCAATCACAATGGTCGCTCAATACGAAGCCCTTGTCGATAGCCCTCCGCCGGCGGGCGCCCCGAAAGGTCATCCATCCACTGGCCGCGGCGGTTACGTAAGGCACCATTTGGCGTATCCAGGGACTGCCGTGCGCGCTGGGCGGTGCGAGTACGATGTTGCCCAAGAGTTGTTCCTTCTTCGTCTCCTTGGTAATGCGTTCGGTGGCCGGGAAATAGACCATAGGTCGTAGGACCTCCGTCATGTTCTCGATGGCGCCATGGGTGTATATTTTCCCAATATCGGTGTCCAGATATTTCAAGAGGCGCTGTGCCTTTCCGAGGGAATACCCGAAGAGCACCGAAGTCTTTTTCTCGGCCCGGTTTTCGACCCACCATTGGTTGATATCCTTAAAGACCTCTTGTTGGGGCCTCCATTTAAAGGCCGGAAGTCCGAAGGTACATTCCGTGATAAACGTGTTGCATTTTACGGACTCGTAGGGCGTCGAGATGCCATCGTCCCCGGTTTTGTAATCCCCCGTAAATACCCAAACCTCGCCGCGGTGCTCGACGCGGATCTGGGAGGACCCGATAATATGTCCCGCCGGGTGCAGGCTGAATTTTACGTTGTTAATGGTAAAAGTTTCGTTCCAATCCTTCCCCGCTACATTGATGTCGCCCAATCGATACGAAATAATGGGGGCGTTGCGGTGGTGGGTGATATATTTTTTATGTCCCCAGTGGCTGTGATCGGCATGGCCGTGGGAGATGATGGCCTTATCTACAGGTTGCCAAGGGTCGAGATAAACTCCCGCGGCACTGCAAAAAATGCCTTTACGGGTAAATTCGAGAAGGGGACTTTTCATAGCTGTTGAAAGGTACGGATATTTGTGAAATCGCTACCTGTCCTACAGGCGTTCAACGCCAAAATAAGTATTCCCGTCCCCGTATATGATCTGTAAAAAAATTATCTTTGTTCGAATCAAAAACAACTGCTATGGCGATTGCGGATTTATACACCAGTGGAGAACATCGTAGGAATTTGGCGCATTTTGCCGCCTTGGCCACGTTGGCCTCGGTCGATGGGGAAATAAGTACGGAGGAAAAGATATTGCTGGACCGTTTTGCCGATAAGCTCGATATCACGCACACGGAATACCAAGAGGTCATGCGCAAGGAGAACCAGTACCCGATTGCTGCCCCGAACTCTTCCGAAAGACGTTTGGAGCGATTGCACGACCTGTTCCGCATCATTTATTCGGACCATGGCATCAATGACGAGGAGCGCATCTTGGTCAAGCGCTACGCCATCGGACTCGGATTTTCGGGGGATCGGGCCGATAAGGTCGTCAACCGCTCGATCGAGATCTTCAGCGGCCGGATCGGTTTCGAGGAGTATCTGTATCTTCTTAAGGATAGGGGTTAAGAGTTTTCCCAGACTTCAGAAACTTCGATGCCCGTGGTTGCTTTTTATAACTGGCAGCGCAGCGTTCTTTCGTCTTTTTCAATGGTATTTCTCCAAAAACTCCTGCAGTTTCTCCACCATTTTTCGGCTTCCGGTAAAGAAAGGGATGCGCTGGTGCAGTGCGGTAGGCACGACGTCCAAAATGCGGTTTTGACCTCCAATGGCGATTCCGTTGGCCTGTTCGGCAATAAACGCCATGGGGTTGCATTCGTACAGCAGCCGTAGCTTTCCCTCTTCCGTCAAGCTGATTTTTGGGTACATATAGATGCCGCCCTTTATCATGTTGCGATGAAAATCGGAGGCCAGGGACCCGATATAGCGTGAGGTATAGGGCCTATCGCCCTCCTCTTTTTGGCAGTATTTGATGTAATCCTTGACCCCCTGTTGAAAATGTACGTAGTGCCCTTCGTTCACAGTATAGATGTTACCGGTTTCCGGGAATTGCATATTGGGGTGGGAAAGGTAGAACGTGCCCAGGGCCGGGTTGAGAGTAAACCCATTTACCCCGTCACCGGTCGTGTAGACCAACATGGTCGAGGTGCCGTAGACAATGTATCCCGCGGCCACCTGGTTCTTTCCCGGCTGTAAAAAATCTTCGAGTACCACCGGCGTGCCCACGGGCGAAATCCGTCGGTACACCGAAAAAATGGTACCGACCGGGGCGTTGACGTCGATATTCGACGAACCGTCCAACGGGTCAATCATGACAATGTATTTGTTCTGATTGCGTTCGTCGTTGCTATTGATGGCGATAAAGTCCTCCGATTCTTCGGATACGATGCCACATACGATTTCGCGATTGGTCAATGACCTTATAAAGGTATCATTGGCGAACACGTCTAGTTTCTGCTGTTGCTCACCCTGTACGTTGGTCTCGCCCACAGCCCCGATGATATCAATAAGTCCCGCTTTGTTGACCTCGTGGTTGACCATCTTTGCGGCCAAACGGATCGCGTTGAGCAGTTTGGAAAGCTCACCTGTGGAATAGGGAAAGGAACTTTGGTTTTCAATAATGAACTCTCCGAGGGTGGTATTTTTCTTTATGGGCATCCAAAATTGTTAAAGGGTTTCGACTTTGCATTGGTAAACACCACAAATATCGGTTTTTTTGTGAAAATGGGGGCATTTGCGTTTTGCGGTGGTGTTTAAATTTATAACTTTGTGTTTCATTTATAACAGATATGGACTTTACAATTCGGCCCGCACGGGAAGGGGATATGCCCCAAGTTTTGAAATTGATACGGGAACTGGCTGTTTATGAGAAGGAAGGCGATGCCGTCGAGGTAAGCGTCGACGATTTGGTAAAGGGCGGATTTGGCGAGGATAAACGCTTTCACTGCTTTGTCGGCGAGACGAACGGACAGGTGGTCGGTATGGCCATGGTCTACACGCGATATTCGACCTGGAAAGGTCTGGTACTGCATTTGGAGGATTTTGTGGTGACCGAAAAAATGCGCGGTAGCGGCCTCGGTACCGCCCTCATGGCCGAGACGGTCAAATATGGAAGGGAGCTTGGCGTAAAACGCATCAGTTGGGAGGTGCTGGCATGGAACGAGCCCGCCATTCGATTCTATGAAACCATGGGCGCCAATGTGATGCGCGACTGGCACGTCGTACAGCTGGACGAGGCGGGGATCGAGGAATATTTAAATACTGTTGAATAGGTTTGGGATTGAATTAAAAGGACAAAATAGTCAGGCCATTTCGTTCGCAGCGCTACCCTCTTTATCAACGTTGCACAAAATAGGGAAGCTCGCTTCATAGTGCTCGAGGTCGGCACTGCAAAAGCATAATGTTTTATGAGGATATTCAAATTCGGGGGTGCTTCGGTCAAGGATGCCGAAGGGATAGAAAACGTAGTCAAGGTCTTACAGGAAACCGGCCACGAAAATACGCTGTTGGTGGTTTCGGCCATGGGAAAGACCACCAACGCAATGGAAGCCGTGGTGGACACTTATTTTGCGGATACACCGTCAAGCACAGGTCAAAACGGGGCGAAGTTGTCCGTGGCGCTCCAGGAAACCATCGATTACCATAACACCATCCTATCTAAACTTTTTGACAATCCGAACCATCCTGTTTTCGATACCGTAAAGTCCCTTTTTGACGAAATACAAGGGTTTCTGGCCTGGAACAAATCCCCTAAGTACAATTTTGTCTACGATCAGGTCGTAGGTTACGGAGAATTGGTATCCACCACGATTATTAGCGCCTATCTGAACGAGGTGGGCATTGCCAACCAGTGGCTAGACGTGCGCAACCTGATCAAGACGGATGACAGTTATCGCGATGTTTCCGTAAATTGGGAAAAGACCCAAGAAAGGATATCCCAAGGTATCGACACCCGGAAACTGAATATTACCCAAGGCTTTTTGGGAAGCGACGACAATAACTTTACGACCACATTGGGGCGCGAGGGTTCCGATTACACCGCAGCCATCCTGGCCTATTGCCTGAACGCCGGTTCCGTGACCATTTGGAAAGACGTACCGGGGGTGCTGAACGCCGATCCCCGGTATTTCAAGGAAACCCAACTTTTGAACAAAATATCCTACCGCGAGGCGATTGAACTGGCGTTTTACGGGGCATCGGTCATACATCCCAAGACCCTTCAGCCCTTGCAGCAGAAAGAGATTCCCCTGCATGTAAAATCCTTTCTGAATCCGAAAGACCCAGGGACGACCGTGGGCAAGGGGATCGGTATAGAGCCTGAAGTGCCCTGCTTTATAGTGAAGAAAAACCAGGTGCTGATGAAACTGTCCTCCCTTGATTTTTCCTTTATCGTAGAGGACAGTATCAGTGCGCTGTTCAAACTGTTCCACGAGCATAAGATGAAGGTCGACCT
>DASSWC010000078.1:0-14359 GCA_035705395.1 Pricia sp.
GCGCATAACGTACTCACTGCCATTTTTGGCCCGAAGTCTTAGGGATTTCGATTGATGTCCGCCTCCTTTGTGGATGGGCCTTAACCCCCCCATCAAGGTATCGAGGTTTACGGTCGGGGCGGTCACCGGGGTCGCATAATATTCCCGATATCGATCGCCCCACAGCCATTTGAAAAATCCGCTTCGCGCGATTTCTTCCTCGGAATATATACGCGCCTCCACCGTCGGCGGAAACGTCTTGGGGAATTGGTCCCTTAAAACCTGCCTGTCCGCTAGACGGGCGCCCCGGTCGGGGGGCAGTACTTGGGTCGTGAACATAAAATCCTCGCCAATGCCGGTATTCGGATCGGTCACGGTATCTCGCTCGTTATCCTTCCCCTTTCCGCTACCTTGATTTTCGCCGTTGTCTTGGGCTTCGTCTACGGCATAAAAATCGACCTGCGAAGACCCATCGGTATAAATTTCCAGAATCGCATAGCCGTGTCTTCCCGTAGAAAATTGGCTGCCGTTGAGCAAACGGGTACCGTCTATCTTTGAGCCGGCCCCGCTAACGATCTGCGGGGTGTTATCTTCAACGATGTATTGCAGGGTATGTTCGTGGCCCGATGCCAGAATGACGTTTTCGGAATATTGCGCCAAGGTGATCAGCCGTTTTTTCATTTCGATATATCGCCGGTTTTGCAGGTCTTCGCGTGAGGCACCCGTCGTTTTTCGCAACAGGTTGATAAGGGTCCCCAGAATGGGTAAGGGCCCAATATTGCCCTTCTGGTAAAAATTCTGCCACAAGGTAAACTGCCCACCGTGCTGTCCGTAGGTAAACATGGGGTGGTGCATGGCGATAAGTGTGGTACGCTGGCGGTTGTCTTTAATGGCATCCTCGAGTTCAAGCCAGAACCGCTCCCGGCTTTTGATTTCACATTTTTTGTTGATATCCGGGCGTTCGTTCCAATCGGTCAGGTACCACTCCGTATCGAGGGCAATAATAGCGATATCGTCGTTGACTTCAATGGTTCTCAGGGGACACCCATTCTCCGGAAAAAATACGTCGTCACGGTCCAGTGCCTCCTGGATATAATCCTGCTCGCGTTTCAATCCGATCAGGCCCTCGGTATACCAATCGTGATTACCGGGAATGAATAAAGGCTGACCTTCAAAGTTTTCCAAGGTCTTGAGTTGGGCATCGATATCGTTCTTCGCCCTAAAGTAGGCCTCGGTCGAATCGACGGGGTCGGGCATCCCGGCGGGATAGATATTATCCCCCAGAAATAGGGCCGTACTGTTCACATCGGCACTGTCAAGCTTTCGTTTGAAGAGTTTTAAGGCATTCTTCATTCCGCCCATTGGGGACTTGCCCGCATCCCCAATCAGATAAAAGGTATGGGCTACCTCTTTTTCGTTGGGGCGATTTGCTTTGATGGCATCTTCGGCGTATTTGGCCTTATAGGTAGCGCATCCCGAAAAAACCAACAAGAAGGATAAGCCCGCAAATAGATTTTGTTTTGTCATGTTTTCGGAACCGTAATTTTTGTAATTTGTAAACCCATAAAAATAAACAGTATACCCCAGGAAAGAACCTGGATCGGTTTTTTTCCGCGGTAGAATAACCACGGATTAAACCATTTATTATTAAACCATCTCTATGTCCGATCTCATAAAAAAGACAGAGGATTTCGTCACCGAACTATTGACCAAGCAATTGGATCCGAACTATCTGTACCATAACCTCAGGCATACCCAACGGGTCGTTAAAAATACTAAAGAATTGCTTGACCATTACACCCTGAACGCAACCGAAAAGGGTACCTTGACCCTAGCCGCCTGGCTGCACGATACCGGGTATACCCAAGGCTATGAAAACCACGAGGCAGCCAGTTGTAAGATTGCAGAGGCATTTTTAACGGAAAAGGACTGTGAAAAGGAAAGGATAGAACAGATCCAAGGGCTCATCATGGCCACCCAAAGGGAGTATAAACCACAAAATCTGATGGAGGAAATCATCAGGGATGCCGATGCCTCTCATCTCGGATCGGACAGTTTTGCGGAGACCTCCGAAATGCTGCGCGAAGAACTCTCCAAACTGGGCATAGCGGAATATACACAGAATGAATGGCTGGGGATGAATATCGAGATGCTCAGCGCCGAGCACCTTTTTTATACCAAGTATGCCATGGATAATTGGCAGGAGGGGAAAGACGAAAACCTGCAAAACCTGATTTCCAACAAGCAAGAGATCGAAAAAATGGCCAAAAAGGAGGATATGAAGGCCCGTTTGAAGAACAAATACAAAGATAGAAGTCCCGAACGCGCCATACAGACCATGTACCGGGTTTCGATGCGCAACCACTTAAAGCTGAGTGATATCGCTGATACCAAGGCGAACATTTTGCTTTCGGTAAACGCCATTATCATCTCCTTGGTCCTGGCCAATCTGATACCCAAGCTCGACAACCCAACGAACGATTATCTCATTTATCCCTCCGCTATTTTCGTGCTGTTCAGTATCGCCTCGATGATCATGTCGGTCGCCGCGACCCGGCCCAACGTAACCAGTGGCGAGTTCACCAAGGAAGACGTGAAGCAGAAAAAGGTAAACCTGATATTTTTCGGCAACTTTCACAAGATGAGCCTGGAAGACTACGAATGGGCCATTCAGGAACTGATCAAGGACCAGACCTATTTGTACAATACGATGAGCAAGGACCTTTACCTTTTAGGCGTGGTATTGAACAGAAAGTACGCCCTTTTACGGTGGACGTATACCATTTTCATGATTGGGATGGTGCTTTCGGTCATCGCTTTTTTTGTCGCGCTTAAGTTTTTTGGTCCGGAGAGGATTATCGAGCTGCCGACTTAACAAGAGTCCAGTTCAAGAATCTAGCTCAAGAATTAATTTCTAGGGTCAAGCTCAAAAGCCATACACTTTTTGCTCACTCCTCCAATTCGGCCATTAGATCCTCGTAGGTATAGGTTTTTTCGGGATTATCGTCTTTTGAAGTGCTATAGAGAATATCGGCGCGAATGGCCTTTAGCCCCGATACGCCCTGTAAACCCTGTAGTTCGACGACCTGGATCTTGCCCGTAAAATAACTTTTGGATTTCAGGAACTTGATGTAGCGCAAATATTCCAATCCATCCTTTTTTTGTGAGTATACGATGACCATTTTACCGGGCTGCGTGAGCCGTTCTTCGGTGCCTTTCAAATACGCCTTGTCGATACGTTTTTTTATTACCTCGTACCGGGCATTGTAGGTGCCATCTACATCGAACCGCTTTTCGTCCATCCGGAAGCGGATGGACAATGGGGAGCTATAGACGAAAACTAGCGACGTTACGTCGAGGGGAACCGCCAGTTCGGGTTTCAACCTGTAGTGGGCGTTCTCCATTTCACACATGACCTGTAACTGCCACAACCTGAGATTGCGCAGGTAAATGGGATCAAAGCTATCATCGTCGACAATAGAATTGCCTATATACATATTATGCTCTACGCCATCGGTCTTGTACCTTTCAAAATAGTGGGGAAACATGGCCTGTGCCGTTTTTTGTTTCCTATCGATCAAGGCGGCCATTTTCTTGTTGATCAGCAGCACACTTTGATCATAGTTTCTGCGGTGATCGTAGTACGAATCGGTATCCGTGTCTATGGAGGCTTCGTACGAAACCAACAAATTCTTCAGATCGGCGTCCGATTTTTTGAGATGGGCAAGGACCGGGTTTATCTCGTTCACCACAAAATTGGAAATGGCCTGTTCGCTATCCGTATTCAGGCTTTTCCTGATGCCGTCGATATGGTTGTTCACCCTGAACATAAGCTCTTCATAGATGGGAAGCCTATTTTTTTCCCAGGCTGCGTCCAATATCCCGTTGACTTCGGATAGCTGGATCATAAGATCACGCTGAATGGCGATATTACTTGCCTGTGACGAATTTTTTATATCCATTTGACCGTATAGTGGATATACATCCTTGAAGACAATTTCCTTAAAGGTGGGCTGGCCCCCTTCGAGATCGTCCCTTATAAAGCGTTTGGCCTCTTCCTCGAACCTCCAGTACACCGATGGGTGTACCGAGGTGCATTCATTTTGTATGACGGCATCGATAAGATTCTCTTCCTCGACCTTTGAGCGTAGTACGGCGGAGACAATAAACGGCATCACATCATCCAATTTATTGGCGTTTACGCTATTGAGGGCATTCACCTCGGTCGACGACAGCTCTAAAACGCCCAACAGTTTTTGGTCATCGGCTATCGGTGCCAAAATGGCGCTTTTGATGCCCTGTTCCTTCAGATTTTTGTACGGTTGAACACCCCCACTCGTTTTATAGTAGCGATCCACATCCGAGATGGCCAAATACTCGTTGTCGCGCAACAACCCTTGATACGACTCTTCACATAAGGCCGTTCTGCAGTGCACCGTATCCTCATCGCGTAGGATAAAACTTTCTATTCCCTTACCATGCATGCGTTCGAACCGGTTTTCCTTTGCATTGTAGGTAATAAAACCGGCCGTGATGCTTCGAAGGTTAAAAAAAGATCTGAAGGTTTCCTGTAAATCTTCCATAAAATCCTCACTGGCCCGTTTATCGCTGGCGATAAGGTTCGATTTTATTTCGGATATAGAGTGCTCGGCGGTGACATCGAACATATTGGAAATCGCGAAACCTTTGGATACAAAACTGTTCGGCGGAATCTTTTCCTTCCAAAGTTCCAGGTCGTTGAAATTATCCAAAAGTTCGTCGACATCGGCCTGTGTCAGTTCTTTCGATCGGGCAGTGGGAAGAATTTCCATAAAATCGGCATTGTACAGAATGCGGTAATGCCGCATTACCCCTTTGGCATCAGGTATATCGTAAAATAGCGGTCTTGTGAGATCGAGATGAAAGCCGTAATAAAAATTTAAAATGACCGTACAGGCCGCTGTATACCATTGGTTATCGGGTATATTCCGCAATTTGGGCATGAAATTTTGGCTCCCCGTGTTCTCCAGTATTTTTTTAAACCGTGCCGATGCGTTGAACATGAAGTTATCAAAGGGCAGCGTAGCCGCTTTTATCTCGTTGTGCGTAAGCGCCTCCGGAAAAACGTCGTGGAGAAGGGTATGGATGACCTCCCGATGTTCTTCCAACAGGGAAGTATCCGTAAAGCCGTCCCGCAGTTCGGGGTACGGGGCCTGCACCTTTAATATGTGTGCGGCCTTGTTCGCCACTAAAGCATCCTCGCTTTGGGCCATGGCATCGTACCGCCGCAACAGCTTGTCAAAACTGATGAGCCGCAACATGGGGGATTCCATTTCACTTCCTTTTTTCATGCTAACCGTACGGAATAATTCAAGGACAAAGTTACGAAAGAAATGATAGGTCTATAAACCCATAAACGTACCATTCAGTATCTTAGTAACCCGATAGCCTTGTAACTCCAAAACTCTCCGAAGAAATGTCCTCGAACTCCCGTTTATCACGTGCTTACAGAAATGCGAAAAAAGTGGCTTTTGACGATAGTTCGAAGTTTATTTTTTTCAGTGATTGCCATCGGGGAGACAACAGTTTCGCCGACGATTTTGCCGACAACCGTAATTTTTATTACCACGCCCTGAACTTCTATTATAAAAACGGGTTCCAATACGTTGAAATCGGCGATGGCGACGAGCTTTGGGAGAACATTCATTTCGAATCCATCTTCGAGGCGCACAAGAACGTCTACGGCCTGCTTCGCAAATTCCACCTCGAAGGTAGGCTACATATGATCTGGGGCAATCACGATATGGTCTACAAAGATCCCGATTATGTAAAGAAACATCTCAGTAGTTACTTCGAGCCTATCGACGGCGAATCTAAAGAGCTCTTCGAAGGCATCACCTATAACGAAGCCGTTCTCCTAAAACACGAAAAAACGCAACAGGAAATCTTTTTGACCCATGGCCATCAGGGCGATTGGTGGAACTACACCTTTTGGCGATGGAGCCGCTTTTTGGTCCGGGTACTCTGGAAACCTCTTCAGGTGTGGGGTATCGCCGACCCTACCAGCCCGGCCAAAAACTACAGGGAACTGATCAAGATCGAACGGCGGATCAAAAAATGGATCTTGAAAAACAACCTTCTGATAACGGTAATCGGCCATACCCACCGGCCCCGTTTTCCCGAACCGGGCGATATCCCCTTTTTCAACGACGGGAGTTGTGTGCACCCAAGAAGTATTACAGGTATCGAGATCGAGGAGGGAAAGATCTCGTTGATAAAATGGCAAATAGCTACCACGGAAGACGGTACGCTACAGGTGGTACGCGTTATGCTGGAGGGGCCACAGAGGTTGATCGATTATCGAGAGGGGGCATAGGAACTGATTTCGTACATTCTAAATCCCTAGAATTTTCGCATCCACAAAGAACGTCGAGTTGACCTCGATTTCGTGGTCGGCATCGATAATTTCATCGGTCACCGTGTTCAATCGCAGGTTAAACCTGTCTTTTTTGACATACTCTTTCAGGTCTATATCCAGCACATCCACATCTAGGGTATTCCCTATGTTTTCTGTGATTTCTTCCTCTGCAATTTTAATTTCATCGAGCCCTTCGGCAGAGATATGAACTTCAATTGATTTCAGGAAACCAAAGTCCCCATCACTTGGCGAAGTAATGATCATTTGCAGTTCGGTCAGTTTGATTTCCTCGATCAGGTCCTTTCGGGTATCGTTCACTTCGAATTGGGACTCCGAGTCGGTTTCCATTTCGGGCGTTAGTACATCAAAGGGCAAATCGACGCCGGTCGAACCTGGTATAACGACATTGCTTTGGTATTCGAGATCGAACTTGGTAAAGTTGTCAACCTTATCGCAGGCCGTTACGGTTAAAAGGATGGATAAAACATAAAGAAGTTTTCGCATTTGATGGGATTCGGGATTATAGCTAATTTATAACGTTAAAAAAAACGATTTATTTAATAGGGATAGCAAAAAATATGGGATGAAATGTCGTTTAGGGGTTCGGGCTATAATCCCCTTCATTTTACGACCAAGACAAAGTAATTCTTCTTGCCCCGTTGCAATAGTATGTATTTACCATTGATCAAATCGGAAGGGGTCAAGAAATGGGCTTCTCCCACTTTTTCTTTATTGACCGATACGGCGTTTTGCTTCAACGCTCTGCGCGCTTCACTGTTCGAGGGCAAAAAACCGGTCTTGTCTGCCAGGGCGGCAATCATATCGAGTCCGCTTTCGAGCTCGGATTTCGCTATTTCGGCCTGCGGAACGCCTTCAAAGACATCGAGAAAGGTGTTTTCATCCAATTTTTTGAGATCATTGGAAGTGGAATTTCCGAAAAGGATATTGCTGGCCCTCAAGGTATTGTCCAGATCGTCTTGCGAGTGGACCATGACCGTAATTTCCTCGGCCAGTCGTTTCTGTAAGATGCGTAAATGCGGGGCTTCTTGATGTTCGCGCACTAAGGTCTCAATGGTCTCTCGCGATAGGAAAGTGAAGATTTTGATGTACTTTTCGGCATCTTCATCGGATACATTCAGCCAGTATTGATAGAATCGATACGGCGAGGTTCGCGCGGCATCCAACCAGACATTGCCAGTTTCGGTCTTGCCGAACTTGGTGCCATCGGCCTTGGTAATCAGGGGGCAGGTCAGGGCGTAGCCTTTTCCGTTTCCGATACGGCGAATGAGCTCCGTTCCCGTCGTGATATTGCCCCATTGGTCGCTACCGCCCATTTGTAGGGTACATTTATGCTTTTGGTAGAGATGTAGAAAATCGTAGCCCTGCACCAGTTGATAGGTAAACTCGGTAAAGGACATCCCCTCTTTGGCATCGGCGTCGAGGCGCTTTTTGACGGATTCCTTGGCCATCATGTAGTTGACGGTGATGTGTTTACCGATGTCGCGGATAAAATCCAGGAACGAAAAGTCCTTCATCCAATCGTAATTGTTGACCAGGATGGCGGCGTTGTCGGCGGTATGGCCAAAATCCAGAAAACGAGAGAGTTGTTCCTTTATAGCCCGTTGGTTGTGGCGCAATGTCTCTTCGTCCAAAAGATGGCGTTCGGCCGATTTGCCCGAGGGATCCCCGATCATCCCTGTAGCGCCACCGATCAGGGCATACGGTTTATGACCGGCCAACTGAAAATGCCGCAACATCATCACCCCGACCAAGTGGCCTATGTGCAAAGAATCCGCTGTGGGGTCAATACCGACATAGGCCGATCGCATTTCGGCGGACAGATGTTCTTCGGTTCCGGGCATGGCGTCGTGCAACATACCCCTCCATTTCAGTTCTTCTACAAAATTTGAAGGCATTAGTTCTGTTTATGATCGTGCAAATATACCAAAAACGACCCTTGGAAAATTCCAAACTCGTCACCCCGAGCGCAGCCGAGGGGCCAAATCCCAAATTCCAAGTTCCAAGCCCTTAAAATGCATACCGTTGTGGACCCCCGCGCCGGATTTCTTCACTGGAAAAGGCCTCGAACTTCTTAAAATTCTCACGAAAGGCATTGGTCAACTTGAAGGCCATGGTATAGTAGGCCTTGTCGTCGTTCCATGTGGTCCTGGGGCTCAGCACGTCGGTGGGCACGCCTGGGCATTTGCGAGGCTGTGCTACCCCGAAGACGGAATGTATGTGATAGGTATCATAGGTATAAAGCCCCAAATCGCCGTTCAATACGGCATTGATCATGGCACGGGTATATTTAAGCTTCATTCGGGTACCCACGCCATAAGGTCCACCGGTCCATCCTGTATTGACCAACCATACGTTCACCCCGGCATCTTTCATTTTTTTGCTCAGCATTTCGGCATATTCGGCAGGGTGCAAAGGCATAAAAGGCGCACCGAAACAGGCCGAAAAAGAAGGAACGGGTTCTACCACCCCGGCCTCGGTTCCCGCTACTTTGGCAGTATAGCCCGAAATAAAATGGTAGGCGGCCTGACTGGGCGTCAGCTTTGAGATTGGGGGAATCACCCCAAACGCATCCGCCGTAAGAAAGAAGATATTCTTCGGGTCTTTTCCGATGGAGGGCCGTTGTACGTTTTCGATATGATAAATAGGATAGCTCACCCGGGTATTCTGCGTGATGGAGGTATTGGAGTAATCGACGCCACCCTTGTCGTCCATGACCACATTTTCGAGTAGCGCCCCTTTTTTGATGGCTCCGAATATTTCCGGTTCGTTTTCTTCGGATAGATCGATGACCTTGGCATAACATCCCCCCTCGAAATTAAAGATGGCGTTTTCGTTGTTCCAACCGTGCTCGTCGTCCCCGATCAATTTGCGGGACGCATCGGTGGACAACGTCGTTTTTCCGGTGCCTGAAAGACCGAAAAACACGGCGGTCTCCCCTTCTTTGCCCACATTGGCGGAGCAGTGCATGGGCAAGGTGCTTTTACCGATAGGTAGGATAAAATTCAGGGCGGAGAAAATTCCCTTTTTGATTTCCCCGGTATAGCCCGTACCCCCGATAAGTACGATTTTACGGGTAAAGTTCAAAATCGCAAAATTGTGCTGCCGGGTACCGTCGGCCTTAGGGTCGGCCTTAAAACCGGGAGCGTTGATGACCGTCCAATCCGGTTCGAAGTGCCGAAGTTCCTCGTCCGTCGGGCGAATGAACATATTGTATGCGAACAGGTTCGACCACGGATATTCGTTGATGACCCTGATATCCATTCGGTAATTATGGTCGGCACAGGCGTAACAATCCCGCACATAGAGTTCCTTTTCGTTCAAGTAGGCAATAACCTTGTCATACAGGAAATCGAATTTCGAAGGTTCGAAGGGAAGGTTGATATCGCCCCACCAAATCTTTTCGGAAGTAATTATATCCTTAACGATAAAACGGTCTTTGGGCGATCGACCCGTAAACTCCCCCGTATTGACGGCTAAAGCCCCCGAGGAAGTCTCCCGACCCATTTTCTTTTGTAGTGTAATGGCATGCAGCTCCGAGGAAGATAATTGATACTGGAAATTGGAATGGGCGATACCGTACGAATCCAAGGAAATGGATTCCCGACGTTTTTTCGAATTATTCATTCAAACAGTCTTTTATAACTGCAAAATTATCACAAATATATAATTTACGAGTGTTTTTTGAGGATAATTTATTTGTTTGGTTGCCGACTCACAATGATTTGGTGGACTTCCAATATGCAACCCCTAGCAGCACCCATCCCCCAATCAGTAACAGTCCGCCTAGGGGCGTAATAAATCCGATGGCCTTAAAATCGAAGGAAGTAAGCGTGTTGGTCGCCAAAAAATAGATGGAAAAGGAAAACAGGATGATGCCCCCAACAAGACAATAAAATATCCCTCTTTTTTGGGTCTCAGGCAGTTTTGGTATGCCCGCGAGCAATAGCAACAACAGGGCATGGTACATTTGGTATTTTACGCCGGTCTCCCAAGTTCGCAGGGCATCGGCGTCAATGCGATTTTCAAGTCCGTGGGCACCGAAGGCACCCAATATTACGGCCAGTGCTCCAAAAAAGATTCCCGTCAAGACTATTTTTCGGTTCATATCGTTAAAATAAGTGCCTCCGAATCCTAATATTCCATCTTCAAAATATACGTATTCGTTTAATCAAAAATAGGACAAAATCCTGCTTCTTCCGATTTTACCGGAGGTTATCGGCCGACACCGGTACTTATAATGTCAAAAGGATGCTTCTGGGTGAACCTCTGCGCAATTGGTCCCTGACCCAGGCAGCAACAAAAAACATGGATGTAGGGCAGATAAAGGCTTTTACGTATTTTCCCTATGACCGTTAGCCTGTTTTGACAACAAGACTTTTCCTTAACTTTGACATAAATCGTGTTGTCGCTATGCGAACTAGTTCCGTGATCCTACTGTTTTTCATGTTCCCTTGGATATTGGCGAGCTGTGTCGATTCCAGAACAGAAAAGAAAACATCCAACAAAAAACCCAGAGCAGTTGTTAGGTTTGCCGCCCTGCCGAAAATAGTGAAGTCGCCCGTAGACAATCCGGCTACGGCCGAAAAGGAAGCCTTGGGAAAACTGCTGTTTTATGACCCGATCTTGTCCGGCGACAGGGATGTGGCATGTGCCACCTGCCATCATCCGAGTACGGGTTATACGGAGTTCCTTGACCTTTCAATAGGGCCTAACGCCCATGGCCTGGGAAGCAAGCGCAAATTCAAACAACCTAACAAAATTCCCTTTGTAAAACGGAACGCCCAAACCGTACTGAACTCGGCCTTCAACGGTATGGATGTTTACAGCCGCTATCATCCCGACCAGGCCTCCATGTTTTGGGACGAAAGGGCGAAAGGTCTTGAAAAACAGGCACTGGAGCCGATAAAGGCTCTGGAGGAAATGCGGGGAGAAAACTATTCGGAGACCGAAATATTGCAGGTGGTCGTAGAACGGCTAAAAGGGATACCGGAATACCACCGCCTGTTCACTTCGGTCTTCGGGACGGAGGATGCCATAACGGCGGGGAATTTGGCAAAGGCAATCGCCTCCTTTGAGCGTACCCTCGTGACCACGGACTCGAAATTCGACCGATACATGCGGGGCGATCGCGATGCCCTGCTTTTTTCCGAAAAAGAAGGATTCGAAATGTTCAAAAAGGTGGGATGTGCCAACTGTCACAACGGTCCGATGTTCTCCGATTTCAAGCCCCATGTGCTGGGTGTTCCGGAAAACGGGAAACTTCCCGTTCCCGATAGGGGTATCGGCGACACCTTTGCCTTTAGGACCCCTTCATTAAGAAACCTAAGATTTACGGCCCCGTATATGCACAACGGCAGCCTTAAAAGTTTAAAGCGCGTGTTGGAGTTCTACGAGGATATTGCGGGGGGTAAGGAACGCAATCCGCATGTCACCAAACAAAGCTATGATCCGTTTGTTCGTGAATTGAGTCTCAGTGTGAAGGAAATGTCCATGATCATTTCATTTTTGCAAACCCTGAACGACGGAAATTTCGACAAGACCATTCCCGAATCGGTGCCCAGCGGCCTTACAGTCGGCGGTAACATCCATTAAATTCAAGCAATTGCCTTGTACATTTACGCAGTTCGCTCCAGATTATTTGCTTTATATCGTTTACAAAACCATGACATACTATGCCACGAAAAATACTGGTCATCGGAGCCGGAAAATCTACTGCTTATTTGCTGGATTATTTTTTGGAAAAAGCGGAACCCGAAAACCTGCATCTGACCCTTGGTGACCTCGATTCCAGTTCCATTGCCCCTTCCATAAAAAACCATGCCCGTTGCACCGTCGTGCACTTGGATATTTTCAAGGATGACGATCGGAAAGTTGCCATCCGAAATTCCGACATCGTGGTCTCCATGCTCCCGGCCTTTATGCACAGCAACGTAGCCCGTGACTGTATCGCATTTAAAAAACATTTGGTAACCGCATCCTACGTCAGCGAAGAACTTAAGGCCTTGGACGGACAGGCTCGGAAAAAGGGCCTGATCTTTATGAACGAAATCGGACTGGATCCCGGCATCGACCATATGAGCGCGATGCAAATCATAGACCGCATCCGTGAAAAAGGCGGAAAAATGCTTCTTTTTGAGTCCTTTACCGGCGGATTGGTCGCTCCCGAGCACGACGACAACCTATGGAACTACAAATTTACCTGGAACCCCAGAAACGTGGTGTTGGCCGGGCAGGGGGGTGCCGCCAAGTTCATTCAGGAGGGCACCTACAAATACATCCCCTATCACAAACTCTTTCGCCGTACCGAATTTTTTGATATCGAGGGCTACGGGGGGTTCGAGGGCTACGCCAACCGCGACTCGCTGAACTACCGGGAAGCCTACGGACTCGAGGATGTTTTGACCCTCTACCGCGGCACCCTGCGCAGGGTAGGATTTTCAAAGGCCTGGAACATGTTCGTGCAACTGGGGATGACCGACGACAGCTACAGGATAGAAAATTCCGAGGGCATGTCGTACCGGGAGTTTGTCAACCTCTTCCTTCCCTACTCCCCTACCGATTCCATCGAGTTAAAATTGCGCCACTACTTAAAGATCGATCAAGACGATATTATGTGGGAAAAGCTTTTGGAGCTCAATCTTTTCGACTCCCAAAAGACCATAAAAATCCCTCATGCCACCCCTGCCCAAATCCTACTAAAGATTTTGGAGGAAAGCTGGACGCTCGCCGACGATGAAAAGGATATGATCGTGATGTACCATAAATTCGGGTACGAACTGAATGGAGAAAAGAAGCAGATCGATGCCAATATGGTGGTCATTGGCGAAAATCGGAAACACACCGCTATGGCCAAGACCGTAGGCCTGCCCGTGGCTATGGCTACATTAGGGATATTGAACGGCAAAATTGCTATCCCAGGGGTAAAGATACCCATCAAGAAAGAGGTTTACGGCCCAATTCTCTCCGAACTGGAGATTTACGGTATCCGTTTTAAGGAATATGAA
Source organism: Pricia sp. (assembly GCA_035705395.1). Taxonomy (GTDB): domain Bacteria; phylum Bacteroidota; class Bacteroidia; order Flavobacteriales; family Flavobacteriaceae; genus Pricia. Next base: position 13,402 of record DASSWC010000078.1, read on the forward strand.
GTGCCCTACTTGGGGTACAACCCCGATTCCGTAGCGAGGTGATACAAGGTTCTTTTGCCTATTTTTGTCTTAAAACTGAAAGTAATTCTATGAAATTGCGTGACGAAAAAGCAAAAATAGACGGTATTGACAAACAAATCCTAAGATTCTTGATGGCCGATGCCCGAAAACCGATTCTCGAAATCGCGCGACATATCGGTATTTCGGGAGCGGCCATCCACCAGAGGTTGCGGAAACTAGAGGCATCGGGGCTATTGGCTGGCTCAAAGTTTATCATCGACCCCAAGGCGATGGGCTACACGACCATGGCCTATATCGGAATTTATCTGGACAAGGCCATGAGCAACCCCGCCGCCGTAAAACAGTTGGAAAAGATTCCCGAAGTTCTGGAATGCCATTACACCACGGGTAATTGGTCCATTTTGATAAAAGTGCTCTGTAGGGACAACGAACATCTAATGCAGGTATTGAACAAGGAGATACAACAAATTGAAGGGGTTTCGCGTACGGAGACCTTTATTTCACTGAATCAGCAGATCGATAGGCAGATTACGATTTGAACTCGATCAAAATCACGGATTCTTCATCTTCGCTACCCCCTGCGGCCACATAGGCCCTTCTAGCAGCCTTGTTGGAATTTTCCGTAACGACCCAAGCTTCCGTACAGCCTAAGTATTTTCCATGATCGACCATAAATTTAACCAAGCTGCGGCCTATGCCCTTGTTTTGAAAATCATTTAAAACGGAAACCTCGTTGATAAAAAGTGTTGGATTTTTATCGGGATGTACGTAATGAATTGCGGAGGCCATTCCAACGATTTCTTTTTGGTGATACGCCAATACCAAATGATGTCTTGAATCGTTCAAAAACTCCCTGGCACGTTTTGGTTTAATGGGATAATCGAACAACCGATCACCGACTTTTTCCAAAGCGGATACGTCATCAATAGTTGCCATT
>DASSWC010000079.1:0-25272 GCA_035705395.1 Pricia sp.
TGGAAATGGCGTCCCCAGCACTAGACTCCGGCGCCAGTTTGATATCGATATAGTTTACATTATCGTAATCAATAAAAAATATGGCCTGCTTAACCGGTTCATAAGGCGATTGCATGACCATGTCCTTGGTTACCCCGATTATTTTTAAAGGAGGACTATCGCCTGCGGTAATAAAAGTGCCAACCGGATTTTCGAGACCCATATACTTGACGGCGGTCTCATTGACGACCAGGGCCAAGGTATCGGAGGCATATTCCCTTGAAAAATCCCTTCCGTCCACAAATTGCCATCCTACTGTTTTTCCGTAATCATGCGTTACCCGAAGGATGCCGAAATCGGGTCTCATTTCAGGATTCTTCCCTGGCCAACTGACTCCCCCTCCACCATTACTATAGACACCGATCAACGGGGAAGATGATTGTGTCATTTCTTCCACAACTCCCGTGTTCTTCAACTCAGCACGAAGCAGGTTGTACTTTCCTTTGTACTCAGGGTTGTTCATTTGTATGGAAATCAAATTATTCTGGTCGTAGCCCATCGGCCTATCCTTGGTAAATTGGATCTGGTCGAAAACGATGACCGTACCTACCGCCAAAATGATGGAAACCGCAAATTGGAACACCACTAGGACTTTTCTCGGAACTGCGGAATACGTCCCTGCCTTAAAAGTGCCCTTTAAAACCTTAATGGGACTGAACGATGACAGATACAATGCAGGGTAGCTACCGGCAAGCAGTCCGGTCAGTAGCGTAAAGCTAAGTATGGCTATCCAAAAGATGGGATCGCCCCAGGGGATGCCCATGTCCTTTCCAGCCAATTCATTGAACCACGGGAGCGAAATCGAGACCAAAATAAGGGCCAATACGGATGCAAGGGTCGAAATCAGAAGCGATTCGCTTAAAAACTGGATGACCAACTGCTTCTTTTTAGAGCCCACGGTCTTTCGGATACCGACTTCCTTGGACCGTTTTTCGGACCTTGCCGTGCTAAGGTTCATGAAATTGATACAGGCCAGGAAAAGGACGAAGGCCCCTATGGCGATGAAAAGCCAAACGAAGGTGATACGGCCTTCGGTAGGCTTGCCCTGTGCATCGAATTGGGAATATAGATGCCATTCATCCATCTGGTAAGCGAAGGGATGCAATCCTCGTTCTTCATAGCCCTTGACCGAATCGGAAGGGCCGTATTGGGAATATAAATTCCGGAGGGCTGTGTTGGCCGTTTGGAAATCGATTCCGGGCTTTAGCTGTACGTAGAGCTGAAAAGACCAGTCGTCCCATACGGTCTTTATTCTTTCAAACCGTTCGGGTTCGTTGGACTCTATCAAATTCCAGTTCGCAAAGAATTTGACGTTCTCGAAGCTGTTATTTTTTGGTAGATCTTCATAAACTCCCTTTACGACAGCATCCATTTGGTTGTTGAGCTTTATGGATTTTCCCACGGGATCCTCTTTACCGAAAATCGACGATGCCGCCGACTCGGACAGAACCACCGCATTTAAATCCTCCAAACTGGCATGGGAGCCACGGAGCATTTTTAGGGAGAGCATGTCCAAGGCATCCTTTTCGATAAACTGGCCGGTCTGCGTATAGTTTTCGCCTTCTTTGGTTAGGACATAGTCCCCTACCCATGTAGCTCTTAAAACATGTTCGAAATAGTCTGAATAATTTTCTTTAATGACGCTGCCCATGGTATACAGGGTAGAGGGAAACGAACCAATTTCACCCGTGTCCAAATTCTTCCCCCGATTGTAAATCTGGGCGATCTTATCGTGGTTCTTGTGGTAGGTGTTAAAGGTGAATTCATCCAAGACCCATAGCCCGATCGTAATGACCACGGCCATACCCAGGGCAAGTCCGCCAATGTTTATGGCCGAGTAGCCTTTGTTCCTTTTTAGGTTCCGCCAGGCGATTTTTAGATAGTTTTTGAACATGATTTTTGTTCTTTTGGCGCGTCAGATTTTCGAAACCTGACAGCTCCTGATTCGTTTACTCTGTCCGCAAACTCTTCAAAGGCTGTATCAATGCGGCACCGACCGATTGATAGCTGATGGTTGCAATTGCAATCACTAGAGCAATCAAGCCTGCGGCCACGAACATTTCCCAGCCGATACTGATCCGGTAGGCAAAATCCTCAAGCCAGCGGCTCATCATATACCATCCAATGGGGATAGCGATAAGGATGGCAATTCCGACCAGTTTTAAAAATTTGATGCTCAATATTTTATAGATGTCCCTGAAGGATGCGCCCAATACCCTACGGATACTGATTTCCTTTCGCCGTTGCTCGGCCATAAAAGCGGAAAGTGCGAACAGGCCCAAACAGGCCACGAAAATGGCGAAGAGGGTAAAACTGTTGAAGATTTTACCCGTACGCTGAACATCGGCGTGCATTTGGGCAAATCGTTGGTCTAAAAAAACATAACTTAGGGCTTGATCTGGTACGTTTTGGTCCCAAAGGGCGGTAATGGCCGCCAATGATTCATCGATGTTCCCCGAACCGATTTTTATGGCGAGGGTTCCTAGATCGTTCCCTAGGGTAAGGGCAAGAGGCGTAATACCCTCTTTTAAGGATTGGAAGTGAAAGTCCTCAACAACCCCGATAATCGTCCAATGTTGGTAGTTGTTATCGATCTGTTTGCCGAGGGGTTTTTCAAGTCCCAAATCGTTGGCCATTTTCCGGTTGATAATGACGGAGTTGACCGAATCGGAAGCAAACTCCCTGGAGAAATCACGCCCTTCCCCTATCTGCATTCCCAAGGTCTTGATGTAATCATAGTCCACACGCCAGGTTTGACTTAAAACCCCGCCATCCTCGCTTCCCCTGCCGACCTTTTTAAAAGTAGTCTGATTGCGTTTGGATCCTTCGACCGGCAAGTAATCGCTTTGTGAAACTTGTCGGATTTGAGGCAATTGTAAAAGTTGCTCCTTAAAACTTTCGGCCTTGCTTCCCAAGACATTGACACCTTCCAAAATCACTACCTGTTCCTTATCATAGCCCAATTCCTTCTTTAGAATAAAATTCATCTGTTTGTTAATAATAAGCGTACCGATAATCAGAATAATCGATGTGGAAAACTGAAAAACCACCAGACCGCTTCGTAGTCTACCGCCCTTGCCACCTGTGCTAACGCTTCCTTTCAAGACGTTTACGGGCCTGAAAGCCGATAAATAGAATGCGGGGTATAATCCAGCTACTATACCGATAACCACGGCCGAAACGAAAAGGATAGGAACGAACCACCAGGTGGCCCACGGGATTGATATTGTTTTTGCGGCGATGGAATTGAACAATGGAAGGAGCCCCCATGCCAGTAAGGTTCCTAGGACAAAGGAGATACAACTGAATAATACGGATTCAGTGAGAAACTGGGTCACTAGATTGCTTTTAAAGGCTCCAACCGTCTTGCGTAGCCCTACTTCTTTTGCCCTGTTTGCGGATTTGGCAGTAGATAAGTTGATAAAATTGATGCCTGCCAATAACAAAATAAATCCAGCGATGGCGGCAAAAAGCCATACAAAACGAATGTCTCCATGCTCCAGTCCATCGGCCATTGCAAGGTCGGATTTTAGATGAATGTCGCCGATAGGCTGCAATCGGTATTCTATCTTTTTAAGAACGTCTATAAAGGATGCATCCCGACCTCTTTGCACTTGGGCAGGAATCACATAATTATCAATTATGGAGGTCATTTTTTTCTGTAATTCCGCTGTATTGCTTCTTCCGTCCAACAAGACATAGGTAAAATAGTTTTGAGAGGTCCAACTCATATTGGTGTCCTCTATAGGCAATAGAAAGTCAAAATTTAAATGGGCATTGCTCGGAAAATCGCGCATAACCCCGGTGACCGTATAAGGTCTGGAAGGATTGTCGTCTAAAATCAAGGTTTTTCCCAAAGCATTCCCATTTGGGAAATATTTTGCCGCCTTGGATTCCGAAATGACTATGCTCCCCGGGCGTACTAAGACTTCCTTTGAATTACCTTGCTCCAAGGGAATTTCCAAAATTTCGAATACCTCTTGATCCCCGTATAAAAACCCTTTCTCGAATACGTTTTGTTTCTGGCCGGCCGGACGGAACGCTCTTTTGCCCCCTGAAGCAAGTGCCGAGCCAAATACCTTACCGGCTTTTTCAATTTCGGGGAAATCCGCCTCCAGCGTTTCGGCGAAGGGCAATGGGAAATGGGTACTTTTCATAATCTCCCCGTCTATTTCGGCTTGTAACACGACCCGGTAGATGCGATCTGCATTGGCATATTGGGTATCGTAACTCAGTTCGTCTCGAATAAATAAGGTAATTAGCAAACAGGCGGCAATACCTACCGCAAATCCCCCGATTTTTATGGCGGTAAAGAGCCTATCTTTTTTGATGCTTCTCCAAGCTGTTTTGATGTGATTTTTTAACATGTTCCTTTTTTTTTGAGACCCCACGAGTGTTCAATACCTATGAGGCCCAAGTGCGTTCATTCCGTCCGCAAACTTTTGACCGGGTCGGCCGTCGCCGCTTTTACGGCCTGGAAGCTTACGGTAAGCAGGGCGATGGCCACGGCGATAGCTCCGGACAACAAAAACATCCACCAGTGCAGTTCTATGCGGTAAGCAAAATCCTGCAACCACCTTTCCATGGCGAACCAGGCGAGGGGGAAGGCGATTACGGCTGCGATGGCGACCAGCCTGCCGAAATCCCTGCCAAGTAGTATTGTCACTGAGGTGGTGGAAGCCCCTAGCACTTTTCGAACGCCGATTTCTTTTCTGCGCTGGGCGGCGATAAAGACGACAAGGCCCAAGAGCCCGAGGCATGAGATGATAAAGGCGAGCAGCGTAAAAATCAGGGACAGTTTTTCCTGCTTTTGTTCTGCTTTATATTGCTGGTTGAAATTGTCGTCGAGAAAATGGAAGTCCGCTTGGTTCCCAGGGTCGAATTTTTCGTACGTGTTTTTTACAAGGGCCATCCCGGCCACCGCTTTGCCCTCTGCGATCTTTACATAGAGATTGTCGCGCTCCCCATCGTTCGGGGGCATCAACATGACCATGGGCTCGATTTTATGTTGCAACGAGGTGGAATGAAAATCCTTGACCACGCCGATTATCTTTTGGTGGACCGTGCTGTCGTTTCCTGTGGTATACTGGATTTTTTTACCGATAGCATCCGTATAGCCCAACGATTTCATCAGCGTTTGGTTGATGATTACGGCATCCTCCTTATCCGTTAGCATATCCCCGGAAAAATTTCTTCCCTGTACCAATGACATGCCGTTGGTCGAAAGGAAATCCTCATCCACATATAGGAAATGGGCCAGTTGGGCCGTCGTTTGCATTTTTCCGTTTACCTCAAAATAAAAACCAAAAGTGCCCAGAAAATTAGTGCCGATAGGATTACCCGCGGTGGCGACATTCTCGATCAAGGGACTCTGTAAGAGGGCCTGTTTCAACGCCGGTATCTCGCTACGCACCTTCATGTTATCGATATGGGATATCAGCACCTGTTCCTTGTCAAAGCCAAGATCTTTCTGTGATACAAACTGCATTTGCCGGTAAATGACGTAGGATCCGCTAATCAGGCAGACGGTGATTACAAACTGTACGACCACCAGCGATTTACGGAAGAAAACACTGCTCTGCATATTGCCCAGCTGGCCTTTAAGGGATGGGATCATTTTGAACCGCGACAAAAACAGGGCAGGGTAACTACCGCTGAGGATGCCCGTCAACAAGGTGAAAACGATGATGGTTGCCAAAGTATTTACCACGCCAAAACGCCATAGTCCCAGATTCTTTTCGGCAAGACGGTTAAAGACCGGCAATACCAGTTGCACTAGAAAACAGGCAATCGTGGCAGCGATAAAAACGCTAAGTAATGCTTCGGATAGGAACATGCCCATCAGCTGTTTTTTTCCGGAGCCTACTACTTTTCGTATCCCGATTTCCCGGACACGCATCGTGGAGCGTGCCGTAGAAAGGTTCATATAATTGATGATCGCGATCAATAGTACGAGCAGGCCGATCACGATAAAGGCATACACGCGGTCGATGCTTCCGTTGCTTCCGATTTCATAGTCCAGGTCCGAATGCAAATGGATGTCGGTCAGCGGCTGCAGTTCCATCCGGAAATCCGTAAATTCCATTTGTTGGGCCAGGTCCTTCTCGAGGGGTTTCAATTTGTTTTCGAGGGATGTGATATCGGTTCCTTCCTTTAAAAGCACATAGGTATAGAGAAAAATATCGTCCCAATTTTCGCTTTTCAGGTCATCGTTGCCAAAGGAACGGATACCACTGAACTGTAAGTGCGAGTTTTGGGGCATATCCGTTATAACCCCGGTAATCTTAATGGGATATTTTCCACTGCCCATATGTATGGTCTTGTCAATGGCCAGGGATGCATCGCCAAATAGTTTAAGGGCCAGACTTTCCGTAATAACGATGGATTCCGGCTGTGCCAAAGCGGTATTGGCATCTCCGTATAAAAAGGGATGGTCGAAGATTTGAAAGAAGGAGTTTTCGGCAAAACAGATATCATTTTGCTTAATGGTCTTGTTATCATACTCCAACAGATCCCCGCCCTCGGTACCGATCCGCACCACCTCTTCCACTTCGGGATACTTGTTCTTAAAGGTCGTCGCGTAGGGCGGGGATGTTAGGGGGATATCCAGGTTTCCGTTGTCCCAGGTTGCATGTTGTGCGATCCGGTAGATACGCTCTGCCTTGGAAAAGGAACGGTCATAACTGAGTTCATCGACAACATATAACGCAATCAACCAAAAAGCCGCAAGCCCTAGGGCGATACCGCCGATGTTCAGAAGGCTATAACCTTTGTTCCGTTTTAGGGTGCGCCAGGCGATTTTTAGGTTGTTTTTTAGCATTTTAGATGGTATTTCGCGCCTCGTCTCTGTTCAGGATAAACTTCGGCTGGAATCTGTTCAGTTTACTTTCTAAATTTATGCCGTGGGGTCTATGTTATGTTTACTCTGTTCGTAAGCTTTTTACCGGGTTTGCATTCGCCGCCTTGATGGCCTGAAAGCTGACCGTAAGAATTGTAATTGCCAATGCCCCGACAACGGCAAGTGCGAAAATCCACCAGGATAATATCACCCGATACGGATAATCCTGTAGCCATCCGTTCATTACGAAATAAGAAATGGGAATGGCAATAAAACAGGAGATGACGACCAACTTTAAAAAATCTTTTGACAGCATGTTCCACACATTGAAGACGGATGCTCCCAATACCTTGCGTACCCCTATTTCCTTGGTACGCTGTTCCGCAACAAAAGAAGTGAGTCCGAAAAGGCCAAGGCAGCTGATGAGAATGGCCAGGGCCGTGAAAATGCCTGATAACGTACCTATACGTTCTTCTGCCGCGAATTTTTCCCCGTATTCCTCATCCACGAAATCATATTGAAAGGGAATATCCGGAAAATGGGACTTGAAGACCCTTTCAACTACGGCAAGGTTTTGTTTAGCGCTTTGTTTCGGATTCAAGCGTAGGTTATAAAAACTGGCGTTTCCATTTTTATCAAAAACGTAGACGCCCTGCTTAACCGGTTCGTAAGGGGACTGGGTAATCATGTCTTCGACCACCCCGATAATCTTTAACGGATCATTAGGATCTTCCTCAGCATCATCCTTTAGAAATTTGCCGATGGGATCAGTAAGCCCCATATAGCGCAGCGCAGTTTGGTTGATGAGTACGGCATTGGAATCGGATGCAAATTTTCTAGAAAAATCCCTTCCCTGTACTATTTTCAGGTTGAGCGATCGGGCATATTCGGGGGTAACCTCTGTCCAAGCCAGATCTTCTTGAAAACCATCGGGCTTGCCTTCCCAAACAAAACCACTACGGTTGGACCATATTTGCGTGGTAGGACTGCTGGAAGCGGACATTTCGACAACAGCGCCCGAACTCAAAAACTCGCTGCGCATAAGATCATACTTTCCCTCGAAATCTTGACTCATGGTCGGAATCTGTACCAATCCCTCTTTATCATATCCAATCGGGCGGTCTTTGGCGTGATTGATCTGCTGCACTACGATGACCGTTCCGATGATGAAGGCGACCGAGACCGTAAATTGTACGACTACTAGAATTTTTCTAGGCAATCCCGCGTATTTTCCCCCTCTAAAGGTTCCTTTCAATACGTCAACAGGTCTAAATGAAGATAGATACAGCGCCGGATAGCTACCGGCCAATAGCGAGGTAAACAGCACGAAAAAAAGTGAAATCAGCCAGAAACTTAAATTGCCCCATGGGAAATCGATTTCTTTTTTGGATAGCTCATTGAATCCGTTCAAAGAAATCAGCACTATTATTATGGCCAAAATAAAGGCAAAGACTACGACCAACAACGACTCGCTCAAAAATTGATTGATCAGTTGGCCTCTTTGTGAGCCTATTGTTTTTCTGATGCCGACTTCTTTGGCCCTTTTTTCGGATCGGGCCGTACTGAGGTTCATGAAATTGATACAGGCCAACAACAGCACAAAAGCACCGATAATCCCAAACAGCCAAACGTACTTAATTCTTCCTCCCACCGGTTTTCCATTTTCAAAATTGCCGTGCAAATACCATTGGTCCATAGGAAACAGGAACAATTGCGGGTTGAATTCGACCGAATCTTGGCTCAAGGTCTTTTTAACATCTTTTATGGTAGCGGTAACCCTCTCCATATCCGTATTATCCGCGATTTGCACGAACATCTGAAAGGAGTTATTGTCCCACTGATCAATGGCATTTTTCACCCACTCCTGCGTGGTGATATATTTTTCCCAGGGCATCAGAAATTGGGCATCGTAGAAGGTGTTATTGACCGGAATGTCTTCATATACCGCAGTAACCATCATATCATACTGGCTGTTGACCTTTATAACCTTTCCGATTGGCGCTTCATTACCGAATAACGCATCGGCGGCCGATTCTGAAAGCATGATGGAGTTTATCTCCCGCAGGCCATCCCTTTCGCCCTTAAGGATTTTTAAATCCAGCATTTCCGGGCCCTCACGCTGCATAAAATTACCTGTTCTTGAAAGGCTCTTTTCCTTATAATTAAGGTATTGGGAATTGTTCCATGAAGCCATCACAAGATGCTTGAAGTTGTCTGAATACTCGTCGCGAAGCGCTTTTTCCAAAGGTCTGGGAATAGCTGGGCCTGTGCCTGTTTGCCCATTAAAGGTCTGCGATTGAAAGACCTGTGCAATCCGGTCGCGGTTTTCGAAATAATCGTTGTACGTCAGCTCGTCTTCGACCCACAGCCCGATCATAAGGGTTACCGCCATGCCTAGTGCCAATCCACCAATATTGATGGCGGAGTAGCCTTTGTTCCTTTTTAGGTTCCGCCAGGCGATTTTTAGATAGTTTTTGAACATGGTGCTCGTTTTTTGATAATGGTACCTTCGATCCTGCCTGTTGACAGTCAGGGAATCTCATCCGTTCCCGCTTCCCGGCGTTTGATGGCCTACGCCCTCATACCCGAGCCTCCATCGCCCGATTATGGCTCTCCGTTACGATTTGTCCGTCGAACAGGTTTACTACCCGGTGGGCGAAATGCGAGTCGTGGTCGGAGTGGGTGACCATAACGATGGTCGTGCCTTCCTGGTTCAGTTCGGTGAGTAGGTTCATGACTTCTAACCCGTTTTTGGAGTCGAGGTTACCCGTGGGCTCATCGGCCAATATCAGTTTCGGGTTGGTGACCACGGCCCGGGCTATGGCGACCCGTTGCTGCTGCCCCCCGGATAATTGGTGCGGGAAATGCTTTTCGCGATGGGCGATCTTCATCCGCTCCAAGACCTTCATCACCTTTTCGCGGCGACTGGTCTTGTTTTCCTTGATATAGATCAGCGGCAACTCTACGTTTTCGAAAACGGTGAGCTCGTCGATTAGGTTAAAGCTCTGGAAGACGAAGCCCAAATTGCCCTTTCGCAGCTGGGTACGCTGGCTTTCCCGGAGACCCGCTACCTCGTGGCCGGCAAAGTTGTAGCTGCCCTCGGTGGGGTTGTCCAGCATGCCGATGATATTCAACAGGGTGGATTTCCCACAGCCCGACGGGCCCATGATGCCAACGAATTCGCCATCCTCTACTTTTAGGTTTACCTTGTGGAGGGCCAGGGTTTCGACTTCTTCCGTTCGGAAGCTTTTTTTGAGATTCTGGATTTGTATCATTTTTGATTGGATAATTGATTTATATTAAAGACTATTTGTACTGGGATATCGTTACACTCAATGGTTTAGTTCAACACGATCTTCTCCGCTTCCCCAAAACTGTCGTAGTTGCTCGTAATCACTTTTTCCCCATCCTGCAAACCCTCCAACACTTCGTAATAGCGGGAGTTCTGTTTTCCTATTCGAATATCGCGGCGCAAGGCCTCCTCCCCATCCGGCCCGACTACGAAAATCCACTGGCCACCCGTACTTTGGAAAAAGCTTCCCTTGGGCAACAACAGCGCATCCGAAGATTCCCCCAACTGCAACTTGATGTTATAGCTCTGCCCGGTCCGGATGGTCAGGGGCATGCTATCGGTAAATACCAGATCGACCTTGAACTTGCCGTTACGGACTTCGGGATATACCTTGCGCAAACGCAGCGGGTATTCTTTCCCGTTACGGTCCAACACGGCGGTCAGGTTGCGGACGACCCGATCGATATAGTGTTCGTCGATGGTCGCCTCGATCTTGTAGTCGGTCAGCACGTTGATCTGCCCGATACGTTCGCCCTGCTGGATGCTCTGCCCAATCTCGGCATCCAAAAAACCCAGCTGCCCGTCTGCCGGGGCGCGGACGTTCAGGTGATCAAGCCGCTCGTACACCATCGAAAGAGTGGTCTTCATGCGTTCGAGGTCAGTATCCAGTCCGGCCAGCGAGGTTTTCCGGAGTGCCTCGTCGTGCTCCGTCTGTAGCTTTACGATTTCGTACTGTTTTTGCGAGAGCTCGTAGTCTTCCTTGGAAATCAAGTACTCTTCTTTTGAAATGAGTTCCTCGTCGTACAGGGCCTGGTTCTGTTCGAAATTCCGTTTGGTGCGCTGCAGGGTCATCTGGACGGTGGCCAGGTTCCTTCGGCCTTCCACCTGACGGGAATCGAAGTTCAAACGGGTAGAGCGGAGGTCGTTCTGCTTCAGGGCGAGATTGCTTTCGCTCTGCAAGATCTGCTCGTACAGGCCGGAATTTTCCAACTTTAAAATGATATCCCCCTTTTTGACCATGGCCCCTTCCTCGATGAGCTTTTCGGTAACACGTCCGCCTTCATAGGCATCCATATAAATGGTTGCAATGGGCGCCACATTGCCGTTGATGGTAATGTAGTCGTCGAATTTACCGGCGGAGACCTCAGCAATCGACAGCTTGTCCTTTTCCGTGCGAAAGGTGGAGACCGAGCTGGCAAAGATCAATTGGTATCCCGCAAAAAGTATCAGTAGGCCCAAGGCGATGTAGCCGTAGTGTTTCGGGCGGAGTCCTTTTTTCTTTTCTAACTGTATGTCCATTTCTATCTTCTAGTTTAATTCAAACCTTCATCCTATTCAATATCGAATACCGGCAGCCCCCGATAAAAATCCAGCGTCTTTTCGTTCACAATCAGCCGGAGACGCACGTCCAAATTCTCGTTCTGGGCGGTGGCGAATAGGTTCTGGGCCAGCGAAAGGTCTAGGGAATTAATGAGTCCCCTTTCATATTTCTTTTGGGCGATGGTAAAGGCCGCCCGCTGTGATATGACTTTTTTGGTGCTCTGCGCGTACTCCACCGCAAACGATTCGTGGTTTTGCACCAGTTGCTGAATCTGCTGATAGAGTTGCTGTCGTTCCAAATTTAGGTTGTTTTCGGCCCGGAGCCGTTCGATTTTCTGCTGTTTGATCTTGGAACGTCGCGACCATTGGTCACTTATGGGTACATTCAGCGAAAATCCGAAATATCTGGAGGTATTGTCCCTGAACTGATCCCGAAAGGGAATGATATCCCCCGCATCGTTGACATTGGTTTCAAAATATCCGGTGGCATAGCCCGCGTTCATCGTCAGGGACGGAAATAGTGCCCCCCGTGCGACCCGGACCTGCTTTTTGGCCGCCTTCGCCCGTAGCTCCCGCGCCTTGATGGTGGGGATGAAATTTTCGGCGATCCCGTAAATGGAATCCCTATCGGTGAGCGAGGTATCGGACGCGACCGTGATGTCGTCCAACGATGTCTGCAGTTCTATGGATTTTACCCTGGTGAGGTTCATCTCCTGGATGAGCGTCAGCTGTGCATCCGCCAAACTGTTCTGGGCCTGGGTAACCTTTAGCTTATCGGAAAACAATTGCGACTCTGCCTCGTACAGATCGGCACCCGCCTTTAGGCCCAGTTCGATCTGACGCTTGACAAGGTCGTAGTTATTCTGGGATATCTGCTCCTGCTCCTTGGATATATCAACCAATCCCTCATTAAATCGGATGCTGTAAAAGGCCGACATCACCCTAAACGCCAAGAGGTACTTTTCTTGCAGTACCTCTTCATGGGCCGCTTCACGGATAAACTTCGCCGCCTTGATCGCGTTCCATTTCTGGAACCCCCGAAATAGATCGATGGACGAATTCAGGGCATAATTGTTCGAAAAAAAATCGGTGGTGACGATGGCACTGGTGTTGGGATCTTCAGACCGGCCAAAGCGTTTGTCGTAGTTGGAAAATCCGCTGACGCTGGGCAAAAGATTGCGAACGGACTGGCGATAAGCCTCCCGGCTGGCATCTTCGTAGTATTCCACATCGTTCACCACCAGGTTATTCGCCACGGCATAGGCGACGCACTCCTCCAACGTCCACGTTTCTTGGGCGACCGTTCGGGTCCCGATCATCCAAAGAAGAAAAGTTGTTATTGTCAAAATTCGGTTCATAGGGTAATAATATGCCAAAGGATAAGCGAACCATGTGCCAAGAATATAGATAACTGATTACAAAGCATTTATAATTTATTTTTTGGATGGATAGTAACGAAGTGTACAATAAATGTACATCGGTTGTCAAATATTTTTACAGTTCGGGAATCGAATCGATTTGAAATCGTAGTTTTAGGGGATGGTTTCCGGAATACCGGATGGCTATCCCATTAAACCTTGACTTTTTCCCATGCTAGATGCAAAAATCCTGGTCGTAGACGACAACAAAAGCGTACTGAGCGCCTTGGAAATCCTCTTGCAGTTCGAGTACAAGACGGTCAAGACGATATCCAATCCCAATCAGATTTCTTCTTTTCCCGCTTTGGATACCTACGACATTGTGCTGCTGGACATGAACTTTACCGCAGGGGTGAACACGGGCAATGAGGGACTCTTCTGGCTCCGGGAAATACGGAAAAAGGCGCCACAGATCTCGGTAATCATGATGACCGCCTACGGGGCCATAGATCTGGCGGTAAGGGCTTTGAAGGAAGGTGCAACGGATTTTGTACTGAAACCATGGAACAACGAAAAGTTATTGGCCACCGTAAAATCGGCCTACGAACTGCGGAAATCACAAAAAGAGGTTACCCAACTCAAGGAAAAGGAGAGCCATCTCAAGCAGGTCATCAACCAAAGCCCCAACCACATTATCGGTCATTCGAACGCCATCAAATCCGTATTGCAATTAACGGCCAAGGTCGCCAAGACAGAAGTCAATGTGCTGGTGACCGGAGAAAATGGTACCGGCAAGGAACTCATCGCCCGCGAACTACACAAACTATCGCCCCGGTGCGACGAGGTTTTCATCCCTGTGGATATGGGCTCCATCTCGGAAAACCTGTTCGAAAGCGAACTTTTCGGGCATATGAAAGGTGCGTTCACGGATGCCAAGGATGATAGGGCCGGCAAATTCGAAGCGGCGAACGGCGGCACGCTTTTCTTGGATGAAATCGGCAACCTATCCCTTCAAACACAGGCCAAACTGCTATCAGCCATTCAAAACAAGACGATTGTAAGGGTGGGATCGAACAAACCGATTCCCGTCGATATCCGGTTGATTTGCGCCACGAACGAAAATTTGGACAAAATGGTCCAGGACGGACTTTTTCGGGAAGATCTTTTGTACCGTATCAACACCATCCGCATCGAAGTACCCCCATTGCGTGACAGGGAAGGTGATGTGCTCGTCTTGGCGGATTTTTACCTCAAAAAATTTATCGTTAAGTATGGCAAACCGGATTTGCGAATCAATCAGCCCGCACAAGAAAAATTGATGGCCTATCCATGGCCGGGAAATATACGGGAGCTCTTGCATACCCTTGAGCGTGCGGTAATCCTAGGCGAAGGATACTTGTTGGAACCGAAAGATTTCCCGCTGAACGCAAAATCATCAAATTCGCCAGATTCCGACCCGAAAACCTTGGAAGAGATGGAGCTATTGATGATTCAAAACGCCCTGGACCAAAATGATGGCAATTACAGCGCGGCCGCCGAGCAGTTGGGAATCTCCAGGCAAACGCTTTACAATAAGATGAAGAGGAAGAAAAATGGGCCGTATCGATAGTTATGGGTCATAGGTAGGCGGACTTCTAAACTTTTTTGAACTTGCACTTGAACTTGTAAAATGGTCAGCAGACATATGTATTGGGAGTTGGTTTTTCGCATCCTCCTCATCTCGGCGGCGGCCCTGGGTACGGGGTTTTTCTTTTTTGATGGACAATTCGTGTTGTCCGGTCTGGCGTTCGGATTTTTGGTGCTACAGACAATCTTTTTGATCCGTTACATCAACCAGACCAATCGTAAGATCGCCTACTTTTTCGATGCCATTAAAAACGAGGACTTTACCTTACGGTTTCCCGAAAAACTGAGTGTCAAGTCCTTGGAAGAGCTCAATCACAGCCTCAATATGCTCAATGTGATGATTCAGGACATCCACGTAAAAAAACAGGCCCAAGAGCATTACTACCAAGAAATATTGAAACAAGCTGATATCGGTATCCTGACCATCAATCCGAAGGGGCATATTCTGTACGCCAACCCGACGGTACAACGACTTTTCAATTATTATCCCTTAAACCATATCAAGCAACTCAATCAGGTCGACGAAAAACTGTATGCCCATATCAAGGATTTGAAACCTTTTGAGAGCAAAACCTTACAACTGACCAACGAACGCGAAAAAAGGCAGTTGACGCTGAAATCGACTTGCATCACCGCCAACGGACAACCGTTGCTGCTGGTCGTCGTACAGGACATTCACAAGGAACTCGATGAAAAGGAGACCGATTCCTGGGTAAAGCTGATCCGCGTATTGACCCATGAAATCATGAACACCATTACCCCGATTACTTCGATTTCCGAGTCCGTCTTGAAATATTTTAAGAAAAATGGCCGCACATTATCCGTGGAGGAATTTGCCGAGCACCATGTCAAGAGTACCGTAAAAGGACTTGAAGTTATCAAGGAACAGGGCAAGGATCTCATGGATTTCGTACAATCGTACCGCACGTTTTTAAACGTGCCCGAACCGGACAAGCAACTAATTCCAGCCCGGAAACTGTTTGAAAAAGTAATGCTTTTACTGGACGAATCTGATGACCAAAACCAAATCGATATCGCGGTTGTTGTGGATCCTGAGGACCTTGAGCTTTTTGTCGACGAAAAGCAGATTACCCAGGTACTCCTGAATTTGGGAAAGAATGCACAGCAGGCCTTGGCAAACCAAGCAAACAACGCATCCCGAAACACCACCCCCGAAAACCCTGGGCCCGAGAATACTGCTATTGGGAAAACAATGCCCGGAAACAAGGTATCCGAAAATATTCAGGGGCACATCAAATTTTTGGCAGGTTTCGATGCTAAAAACAGAAAAATCGTCAAGGTATGGGACAACGGACCCGGAATCGCCCCGGAAATCCTGGAGGAAATTTTCGTACCCTTCTTTACCACCAAAAACACGGGTACGGGCATCGGTCTCAGCCTGTCGAAACAGATTATGCGGTTGCACGGCGGCAGTATTCAGGTCGCCTCGAAGGAAAATACGGTTTTTACCTTGACGTTTGACGAATAGGCGGCAGCCACCCCCGGCAGTGATCAAAGCTCCTTGAAAGGATCCCAAAAATGCTTCTGGAAATCCACCACCTGGTTGTCGACTACCTTGATACCCTCATTTTCTAAAAGCTGCTGCATCAGATTGGTGCCGTCGAAGTGGTGTTTTCCGGTGAGGAGTCCGATTTTGTTCACGACGCGATGGGCGGGCACTTCAGGCATATTTCCGGCGCCGTTCATGGCCCATCCGACCATGCGGGCACTTCGGGCTGCCCCCAAATATTTGGCAATCGCGCCGTAGGAGGTCACCCTGCCCTCCGGTATCATCCGAGCCACTTCGTAGACCTTTTCGAAGAAATTTTTGCTGTGGGTACTCATCCCTAATTTTCTTGGTTTAATGCCTATACTACGAATCTTCGACACCGGTCATCGGCTACCCGTCATCCGTCGTCCGGTCAATAAAAGATCCGAAGCAACGTAATCACCAACAAGACCACCATCAATCCGCTTAAAATGTAATTCGAATTTTTCGAAAACCGTTTTGTTTTGGTTTCCAACCTATTGAAATAAACGGTATACATATATAAGACGGAAAAAGTGCCCAACCCGGCAGCCAGTATAAATGTCAGGATATCCCAAGTCTTGAACTGGATCCATCCCGAGGCGTTCCACATAATATTGAGCCCGCTGTAATAGGGTATCGTCAGTAAATTGACCGCCGCCAGGCCCATCCCCTTCAGATAACTGTTCTTTTTACTGACCTTGGCCAAATTCGGGTCCGGAATCTTATTCCGTTGGGCGGCCCAAAAGAAATACACGGCGAGAAAAGCGAAAACGACCACCGCTATTTCCAACAGCGCCGCAATGACTTCGGGATTCTTATCCAAAAACCTTGAAATGTACACGGCAATTGTCGCCTGTAACATAATCATCGTTGACACCCCGACACAGAAAATAATGCCGTTCACCTTGCCCTTCTCCACACTGACCTTGGCCGCATTCAAGTTAAGCAGCCCCGGGGGTACCGTGGCCATAAAAGCTGCCGAAAAAGTGGCAAAGAATAGGATGAAGAGGTGCTGCATTGGTACTTTGGTTCCGTTTTTTTCAGATCTTGAACTGGATATACGTAATCGACTTTCCCAGCTCAAGATACTGCTTTTCGTAGAACGTCTGTATGTCCAACACTTCTTTCGGACTCCCCTCGTTCTTGTACACGTCATGATTGGCATAGACCACCTCCAGACCCAAGCCGTGTAATAATCCCAATGTATAGCCGTGCATAAATTCGCTGTCGGTCTTGAGGTGCAGCAGGCCGTCGGGCCTGAGGATATTCCTGTATTTTGCAAGGAAATTGCGGTTCGTCATTCGGTGCTTGGTACGCTTGTACTTGATTTGGGGATCCGGGAAGGTTATCCAGATTTCCGAAATCTCTTCCGCATCGAAAAGCGCGTCCACCAGTTCGATCTGGGTACGTAGAAAGGCGACGTTGGACAGATTTTCATCCAGGGCGGTCTTGGCACCGCGCCACAACCGCGCCCCCTTGATATCGATACCTATAAAATTTTTATCTGGGGATTGCCGGGCCAGGCCCACGGTATATTCCCCTTTGCCGCAACCCAGTTCGAGTACGATGGGATGGTCATTGCCGAAATGGGAGGCCCAATTTCCCCGCAGGGAAAACCCGCCCTTGACATCCTCCCGATCCGGTTGGATGACATTTTCGAACTGTTTGTTTTCCTGAAACCTTTTAAGCTTATTCTTGCTACCCACAAAAGGATGTTTACAAGGGACAAAGCTAAGGAAATACTGTATGGGGAAATAATTAAGCTCCGATTTTCACATTGCTCTTTTCCAATGTAAACGAAAACTCGGACCCAACTCCGATCTCACTCTCGACGTATATCTTTTCTCCGTGCGCCTCGATGATATGTTTCACGATGGCGAGGCCCAGGCCCGAACCGCCCTCGCTACGGCTTCCGCTTTTGTCGACCCGATAAAAACGCTCGAAAAGGCGATGTATATGCCGTTTGGGAATGCCACCCCCATTATCCGTGACCCTGACGATAACCTTGTTCTTGATTAGGTTCTCCACACTGACCTCTGTGGTACCGTCGCGTCGTCCGTATTTAATGGAGTTGACCAAAAGATTGGTGACTACCCGCTGGATTTTGTCCTTGTCGGCATGCACATGGATCGGTTCGCGGTAGTCCATATCAAAAGTGAGCGTGATGTTCTTTTTTTCCACCTTCATTTCCAACAGGTCGAAAACGCTCTGAATCAATTCTACGACATCGAAACGTTCCCTTACGAGGTTAAGGTCGCCGACCTCCAATTTGGTGATAAGATCCAGATCCCGTACGATATAGATAAGCCTCTCGACCCCTTTATTCGCGCGTTGCAGGTATTTCTTGCGGACTTTCTTATCGTCGAGCGCACCATCCAATAAGGTCTCGATATAGCCTTGCACCGTAAAAAGTGGGGTCTTGAGCTCGTGGGAGACATTGCCCAAAAAATCCTTCCGGTATTCCTCGCGTACCTTAAGCGTATCGATCTCGATTTTTTTGTCCTGGGCGAATTTTTCGATTTCTTCGGTCAGGGTACGCATATCCGTGGTAATGGGCCCTGCGGTAAATGAAGACGATTCGAGAAGGGCCACGTCGTCGTAAATCCGTTCTATCTTACGATAAATAAACCGTTCTATACGTATTTGAAGGATAATAAAGGATAACACAAAGAGCAACACGAAGCACCAAGCGGCAATCACTACATCGAATGCATCCATAAAATACAACAAGGCACAAAGTACCCCCGTAAAAAGGACGGTTATCAACAGGGATGAACGGAGCGCGAACCGGTATGACCTTTTCAATCTCATGGCCATCACAACACGAACTTGTACCCTACCCCTTTTACCGTCTTAAAATGCTCATCCCCTATCTTCTCACGCAGTTTGCGGATATGCACGTCGATAGTGCGGCCGCCTACCACCACCTCGCTACCCCAAACACGATCTAGAATGGTCTCGCGCTTGAACACCTTGCTGGGCTTGGAGGTCAGCAGGGCCAAAAGCTCGAATTCTTTTCGGGGAAGAACGAGCTCTTTGCCCTTGTTGACAATCTTATATTCTTCCCGGTTGATCACGATATTGCCCACCTTGAAAATATCCTCTTGGGCGGTTTCATCTTCCTTCAGCCTTCTGAGCAGGGCCTTGACTTTGCTCACCAGCACCTTGGGCCGTATCGGTTTGGTAATATAGTCGTCGGCCCCGGCGTCGAAACCGGCCACTTGGGAATAGTCCTCGCCGCGTGCCGTCAGAAAAGTGATGATGGTATTTTCGAGTCCCTTTATCTTCCGTATTTTCTCACAGGCCTCCATCCCGTCCATTTCGGGCATCATCACATCGAGAATGATCAGGTGGGGCTCCCTTTTTTTGGCCAGGGACACCCCTTCGACCCCGTTCTTGGCGGTAAACACCTGATAGCCTTCCGAGCTAAGATTATAGCCTACGATTTCAAGGATATCGGGCTCGTCGTCCACCAAAAGTATCTTGATATCTTTCTTTTTCATGGGATGTTAATTGCTGGTTAATCGGTCGAAGATAAAGATAATACCGACATCCAGAAACGGCTTAACGTTGATTTAATGTAGTAACCTTTTGCTAACGGTATTGCAATATAGGTTTAACTTGGGGGTAACACGGGTTTTACAGCTCATGGCTTTCTTTGCGGCGTTACTAAAATGCTATGACGAGAATACTATTGAGCGCTGTACTACCGTGGTTTGGTTTGCAATTGGCAGCGCAACAGACCGGAGATATCGCCGGAAAACTTACGGACCAGGAATACGACAATGAACCACTTGCTTTTGCCAATGTCATTATAAAAGGCACCACCACAGGAACTACCTCGGACTTCGACGGCCTCTATGAAATTAGGGGACTGGATCCAGGCACTTACACCGTCGTTTTTAGTTATTTAGGATATGAAACGGTCGAGATCCCAGATGTAAACGTCGAAGCCGGAAAGATTACCGAGGTGAACGCACCCTTGAGTGCTTCCGAGGGGGTTTCACTGGACGAGGTCGTAGTCACAACTTCGGCCAGTAAGGATTCTGAAGCGGCATTGCTTCTCGACCAGAAAAGGGCTGTCGAAATTAAGGAAAGTATCGGCGCCGTAGAACTTGGTAATTTAGGAGTCTCGGATGTGAAAACCGCAGCGACGCGAATTTCCGGTGTTACGGAAAGTGAGGCTTCAGGGGATGTTTTTGTAAGAGGACTAGGCGATCGATACCTGGTAACCACTTTTAATGGCCTGCCCATTCCATCCGATGATATTGAAAAAAAGAATATTGATTTAGGTCTTTTCCCGACTCGGGTCATACAAAATGTCAGTATCAGCAAGACCTATTCCGCATCCGTTTCAGCCGATCAGGCTTCAGGAAATATTAACATCACATCCCGTGAATTAACGGGAAGGGAAGAATTAATGGTCGGTGCTTCGATCGGTGCGAACACCAATGCCATTGGTGATGGGAGTTCCCCCGACTTTAAGGTCTCTGCCAATTACGAGGATACATCGTTGGGATTTTATGATACCGACGTTGCAATCTTCGACCAATTGACCAAGCAGTCATGGGATCCCGGTACTTTGGACGCCCCTATCGACCGCCGGTTCAGCCTTAGCGGCGGCAAATCCTTTTTCGATACCAAATTCAAGGTGTTTGCAACGGCATCCCATAAGAAATCGCATACATATCAGACTCCCGGGCCATTTAGAACATGGGACCAGGTTACGGTAACCGATTCAATCACCGATTTCAATCAATGGGAAACCGAATATGTTAACAACGGAATGTTAGATCTCACCTACCAAGACGATAAGAACATTGTAAAATCGGTTTCCCTGTTCGTCAATATACTGAAGGACATTGTATCTGAAGGGGGCAGGGACGGACTCGGAAACCTTCAAGAGGAAACCATCGGTAATTTCTCCGATTTTTTAAGAGACCAGAACACAAAACAAACAAGACTGTTCGTCACACAACTGATCGGAAACCATAAGTTGACTGAAAAAAACGAGTTGGACTGGGCCGTCAGCTACAACAAATTGGCCGCCGACGAACCGAACCGGATACGGAATATCGTGAATTTCACCAAAAGCACCGGCAATGTATTTCTTTACGAGAATAGCGGGTTCGAATCCAGAAAACTCTCTCAATTTATAGATGATGGGGAGTATAACGGCTTGCTTAAAGATCGGCTTAAAATCGTGGAAGAGGAATCAAAAAACTTTTACATTGATCTTGGGATCAACTATAGACGAAAAACAAGGGATTTTGAATCGATCTTTTATGGTGTTTCCAACGTGGGCGAAAATAGGGCGAGCTCCAATTCTGTTGATGATCTGGATCAAATTTTCACGGTGGCCAACTTTCAGGACAATGTACTGGAAATCGCGGCTTTTCAGTCCAATGCCGATGGCGAGGTAAAGGACGGGTATTCGGGGGAATACGAATCAAAAGCGGCATTTGCCGTATTCAACATAGGCTTCGACAAATGGAATATTAACGTAGGTCTACGGGCGCAACTTGACGATATCAAAGTCGACTATGATGTGACCAACGCCCCCGGTGGCGATGTCGGTAGCGTTAACCGGGATTATGCCAATTTCTATCCCAGTCTGAACCTCAAATATTCCCTTACCGATGAACATGCTTTGAGGTTTGCGGCCAGTCGGAGTATCACCTTGCCAGAATTTAAGGAAATCGCCCCCTTTCGATATATCTCGCCTACGGGACAGCAGGTTTTTGGAACGGTAGGCGAAAATGCCGTCGAGGCCTCGTTCTCCAATAATTTTGATTTAAAATGGGAATTCTTTCCCTCTAGGGGAGAACTGATTTCTGGCTCGATATTCTACAAGTCGATAGAAGACCCCATTAACAAGGTACGTGCCAGGGGATCGGACGGTGCCCTCTTTACCTTCAGGAATACAGGGGATAAGGCTACCGTGTACGGAATCGAACTGGAGTCAAAGGTCGATTTGATAAAGCCAAAGACCAATGACGACGATGGCAATCCCATCGGCCCAGAATTAAACCTGGTACTTAACGTAAGCCGGATGTGGCACGAACAGGATTTGCTCGAAATGCGATCTGAAAACAATCCGGATATCATTGCCGAAACCTTCAGATATGGCACCAATAAATCAGCTGGGCTCCAAGGGGCCTCCAATTGGATAGCGAATTCAAGTTTACATCTCGAAACCTCCGGGGATAATAAATTCACCGCCAATGTCTCGGCAAGTTTTGCCTCCGACAAAATATTTGCCCTTGGGTTTGCCCGTAGCCAACAGGATTGGGATACCCGATACAACGATGCCATTGTTGAAAAAGGCTTTGTAGTGCTGAACAGCAGGCTGAGCAAAGAGTTCGGGGAACATTTCGAGGTCTCGCTCTCGGGCAAAAACCTTTTGAACCCGTTTATAAAACAGACCATCGATGTATTGACTTCCGAAAGCAGGGCCGAATTGGAAGCTTTTTCTCACCATCTGGACGAAAGGTTGGGCCCCAATGCCCCGGAAAGGGAAATTTTTACCGATGATCTCAGATCATATAAAATAGGCCGGACCTTTAGTTTAGGTCTTGCATACAGCTTTTAGCACCAGAAATAAATGCAAGATTAATTTAATTTAAAACCCTGATTATGCAAACACCACTTTTTAGATTTTTAATGCTTTTTGCCACGGCCTCGACCCTGTTCCTGACGGGCTGTAACAACGATGATAACGGTGGGGAGCCCACATGTACCGACGGGATTCAAAACGGTACCGAAACCGGTATAGATTGTGGCGGATCCTGCCCTGACGCCTGTGAAGAAGCACCTACCTGTGACGATGGCGTACAAAATGGTGACGAAGAAGGTGTGGATTGCGGAGGTTCTTGTCCAGGTACATGCGAGGAGCCCGTGTCTCCGGAACTTAATGGTACTATCTCCGAGGATATGGAACTCGATTCATTGGTCGCCTACCAGTTGACTGGTAGGTTCAGTGTCGAGGCCGGTGCCACCCTGACCATTCCTGCCGGAACCGTGATTACCGCCGATGTTGAGGGAGGTGACGCGACCAGTACCTTTATCGAAATCAAGAAGGGGGCTTCCATAGATATCCAGGGTACCCCCGACGCACCGGTCATAATGACCTCCGCCGGGGAAACCCCTGGCGACTGGGGCGGACTGGTCATTGCCGGCAACGCCACCACTACCGAGGGCGTCGATGCCTCCGCGGAGGTCGCCGATGTCATCTACGGAGGTACCGACGATGCCGATAGTTCCGGTAATATCGACTACCTAATCATCAACTATGCCGGTGCGAGAATCACAACCGAGGCGGAGTACAACGGGCTCACCCTGTACGCGGTCGGTTCCGGAACTACCATCGAAAATATAGCGCTATTGAACGGAACCGACGACGGAATCGAGTTCTTCGGCGGTACCGTATCCGTTTCGAACATTTATTCGGAGAACAACGAGGACGATGCCGTTGACTGGACCGAGGGCTGGAACGGTACGCTCACCAATGCCTACGTGGTACATACCGGTGATTTCTCCACCGCGGTCGAGGCCGACGGGGAGAACAAGAACCCAACCTTGACCAATGTCACGGCGGTCAGCACCTCTACCCAAGAGGAGCGCATCGCCTTGCAGTTCAAGAAGGAGTCCGGAGCCACAATCACCGGCCTTTCGCTGACCGGTTACACCACCTCGGTACTGATGAGCGACGAAGGCCCGTTGGCCAACGTACAGATCGAAGGTGCCGACGCGGACCCAGCAGAGACTTATGATGCGGAAACGACCGTAGACATTGAAATCTTCGCTTGGGCCGGTATTGGTTCCTAAGGAGTAGATGGAAGCTAGTTAAAACTGTATTCTATATACAACCCCCGTAATTACGGGGGTTTTTATTTTAGGGGAAGTTAAAATAGCGGCAATAAAGCGGGGATTCCATTCACTTTAACTTGATTTCCGTACCATTTACACATCCGCCACAACGAACTACAACGAAATTTATTATATTTGTGGTATATTTTTTGCGCAATATTGTTTATGAAACACCTTTACCTCATTTTTACATTTCTCTGTATCGCCTATGGCTACGGGCAAACCACACCGGTCAAAGGCGAAATAGATGAGTTTAAGCTCTACCCAAATCCGGTGACAGAGGGCAAGGTGTATATCACCACAATGGATAATGCGCCCAAGCAAATTGCAATCTACGACGTCTTGGGTACCCAGGTGCTCGAAACCCGAATTTCCGGTACCGAATTGCTGCTTACCGAACTGGATGCCGGTATCTATGTATTACGGGTCTACCAGAACCACAAGATGGCAACCCGAAAATTGGTCGTGAAGTAAAAAAGCATCTTCGATAAAAGATCAAAAACTCCGATAAAGCGTACGAACTCTTTTTTTTACCTACAGTTTACCGTGTTTCACAACATTTTAATTGCGTAGGGAAAACCTTTCATTACTTTTACGTATCGAACCCCAGCTAGTCCGTTGATTCCCAAATCGAACCCTATGCGCCTACTTTACTTGAGCCTTTTTCTACTTTTTACCATGTCGCTTTCCGCCCAAGAATCCCAAGATTTTCAAAAGGGTACCGTCAATGACGTTGCCGATGTCAGGCTGTATCCCAATCCTGCATTCGGCGGTGTGGTGCATGTGGTTACCCAATCGAACTCCGACAAACGGATTACCATATATGACGTATTCGGGAAAGTGGTGCTGAAGGATAAAATTTCAGGTCAGACCCTCGACATTACACGATTGGCACCGGGGGTGTACGTATTACAGGTAAACGAAGGCCAAAAAACGATGACCCGCAAACTGGTCGTCAAATAGAGGATAAAACAGAAATCGTCCCAATGCCCTTTTGAGAAAAATAATAAAGCACCCGTCAACAGGTGCTTTATTTTAGTTTCTAGAATTGTCCCTTACAGTATCTCCACAACCTCAAGGTCAAAAATAAGGCTTTTACCGGCCAAGGGATGGTTTCCGTCTACGGTGATGGTATCTTCGTTCACCTCTTTGACCACAAGATTGATATCCTGCCCATTTTGGTTCTTCGATACCAGTCCCATGCCGACTTCCGGCGTAATATCTTCCGGGAGTTGGTCTTTTGGCACTTTTTGAATCAATTCGTCCCGCAACTCTCCGTATGCCTCATCTTTCGAAATATTAATGGTCTTTTTTTCGTTCACCTCCATGTCAACCAGTCCCTTTTCGAAACCGGGGATCAATTGGCCCTGGCCCATGGTAAATTTGATCGGTTCGCCGC